>NZ_JADDYK010000021.1:53001-166419 GCF_015163615.1 Vibrio sp. OPT18 | reverse complement strand
CCATTGAAGTTTTCATTCGGCGCAAAGGTGTACGTACCATTACCGTTGTCGGTCAGGATACCGTCGCCACCGTCGTAGGTCACACCTTCAACCGTTAGATTGTCACCTTCAATGTCCGTTGCGCCTGTTAATAGGTCAGCATCTGTGAAGATTAACGTGCCGTCTTCTTCCACGCTGAACTGTTGATCTTGAGGTACTGGTAGGTCATTAACTGGATTAACAGTAAGGTCTGCTGAAGCTTGAACCGTGTTGGTGCCATCAGAGATATCGAAACTGATATCGATGTCACCGTTGAAGTTCTCATCTGGCGTGATGGTAAAGCTGCCATCATCGTTGGCTACAACCGTCGCATCACCGTCAACCGTTAAGTCGCTAGCAGTAAGGTCATCGCCTTCAACATCTGATGCTTGAGAAAGCAGCTGCTCTTGGCTTAGACGAATCGAGCCGTCTTCGTCGATTGAGTATGCTAGGTCGCCAGACACTGGTGCATCATCAACCGCTGTTACGCTCACATCGATGTTTGCTGATACCGTATCGGTGCCGTCTGAGACATCAAAACCGAAGTTTACGTCACCATTGAAGTTCTCGTTTGGTGCGAAGGTGTAAGTACCGTTACCGTTGTCGGTCAGGATACCGTCACCACCGTCGTAGGTCACACCTTCAACCGTTAGGTTGTCACCTTCAATGTCTGTAGCACCGGTTAACAGGTCAGCATCTGTGAAGATTAACGTGCCGTCTTCTTCCACGCTGAACTGTTGATCTTGAGGTACTGGCAGGTCGTTTACTGGATTAACCGTTAAATCAGCCGATGCTTGAACCGTATTGGTACCATCAGAGATATCGAAGCTGATATCGATGTCGCCATTGAAGTTCTCATCTGGCGTGATGGTGAAACTGCCGTCATCATTAGCTACAACCGTTGCATCACCGTCAACCGTTAGGCCGCTAGCAGTAAGATCATCACCCTCTACATCAGAAGCTTGAGATAGCAACTGCTCTTGACTTAAACGAATCGAGCCGTCTTCGTCAATTGAGTACGCTAGGTCGCCAGACACTGGCGCATCATCAACCGCAGTTACGCTTACATCAATGTTTGCTGACACCGTATCGGTACCGTCTGAGACATCAAACCCGAAGTTTACGTCACCATTGAAGTTCTCGTTTGGAGCAAAGGTGTACGTACCATTACCGTTATCAGTAAGAATACCGTCGCCACCGTCATAGGTCACACCTTCAACCGTTAGGTTGTCGCCTTCGATGTCTGTAGCACCTGTTAATAGGTCAGCATCGGTGAAGATGAGCGTGCCATCTTCTTCAACACTGAATTGTTGATCTTGAGGCACTGGTAGGTCGTTTACTGGGTTAACCGTCAGGTCTGCTGAAGCTTGAACCGTATTGGTGCCATCTGAGATATCAAAGCTGATATCGATATCACCATTAAAGTTTTCATCTGGCGTAATGGTGAAACTGCCATCATCGTTAGCAACGACTGTAGCATCACCGCCAACCGTTAGGCCGCTAGCAGTAAGATCATCACCCTCTACATCAGAAGCTTGAGATAGCAACTGCTCTTGACTTAAACGAATCGAGCCGTCTTCGTCAATTGAGTACGCTAGGTCGCCAGACACTGGCGCATCATCAACCGCAGTTACGCTTACATCAATGTTTGCTGACACCGTATCGGTACCGTCTGAGACATCAAACCCGAAGTTTACGTCACCATTGAAGTTCTCGTTTGGAGCAAAGGTGTACGTACCATTACCGTTATCAGTAAGAATACCGTCGCCACCGTCATAGGTCACACCTTCAACCGTTAGGTTGTCGCCTTCGATGTCTGTAGCACCTGTTAATAGGTCAGCATCGGTGAAGATGAGCGTGCCATCTTCTTCAACACTGAATTGTTGATCTTGAGGCACTGGTAGGTCGTTTACTGGGTTAACCGTCAGGTCTGCTGAAGCTTGAACCGTATTGGTGCCATCAGAGATATCAAAGCTGATATCGATGTCACCGTTAAAGTTCTCATCTGGCGTAATCGTGAAACTGCCGTCATCGTTAGCAACGACTGTTGCATCACCGCCAACCGTTAGGCTGCTAGCCGTAAGGTCATCACCCTCTACGTCAGAAGCTTGTGATAGAAGCTGCTCTTGGCTTAGACGAATCGAACCATCTTCGTCAATTGAGTACGCTAGGTCACCCGATACTGGCGCATCATCAACGGCAGTTACGCTCACATCGATGTTCGCAGATACCGTATCGGTGCCATCAGAGACATCAAAACCGAAGTTTACGTCACCATTGAAGTTTTCATTCGGAGCGAAGGTGTAAGTACCATTGCCGTTGTCGGTAAGAATACCGTCGCCGCCATCGTAGGTCACACCTTCAACAGTAAGGTTATCGCCTTCAATGTCAGTCGCACCTGTTAACAGGTCTGCATCGGTAAAGATGAGCGTGCCATCTTCTTCCACGCTGAACTGTTGATCTTGAGGGACTGGTAAATCGTTAACTGGGTTAACGGTTAAGTCTGCAGAGGCTTGAACGGTATTGGTGCCATCTGAGATATCGAAGCTGATATCGATGTCGCCATTGAAGTTCTCATCTGGCGTAATCGTGAAACTGCCATCGTCGTTAGCTACAACCGTCGCATCACCACCAACCGTTAAGTCGCTCGCGGTTAGGTCTTCGCCTTCAACATCGGACGCTTGAGACAACAGCTGATCTTGGCTCAATGTGATTGAACCATCTTCATTAACGTTGTAAGCCAAATCACCAGACACTGGCGCATCATTGATTGGCAATACGTCGACATTGATGACGGTTTCAACTTGTGCACCGTCTTCATCACGAATGGTGACATCAAGCTGAACTTGGCCATTAAAGTTCTCATTTGGAGCGAAGCTGCAAGTGCCATCACCATTTACTGAGAAGATACCCTCAGGGCCATCGTAGCTAATACCAACTAGCTCAACATCCCCTTCTATATCTGAGGCATTAAGCAACACTTGAGACTCACTGAAGGTCAGTACTGAGTCTTCATCAATGGTGTAAGACGTTGGGCCTGCAACCGGCGGATCGTTCACTTCAAGAACATTGATACCAGCTGTCGTCGCGTCCGTCGCACCATCTTCATCAGCAACAACTACATCCAGTGCAATTTCACCGCTGAAGTTCTCATTTGGCGAGAAGGTGTACGTGCCGTTACCATTGATTTCGAGGACACCGTCACTACCAGAGTAAGTCACGCTGTCTATCGATACATCACCTTCAATATCTGAAGATGTTGCCAATAGTTGTGCATCAGAAATGGTAATCGAATTGTCTTCATTTACGGTGTAAGACGTTGAACCCGCAACTGGCGGATCGTTCTCAGGAGTCACGCTAACATCAATGTTTGCAGACACCGTATCGGTACCGTCTGACACATCGAAGCTAAAATTCACATCGCCATTAAAGTTTTCGTTTGGCGCAAAGCTATATGAGCCATCACCCAAGTCAGTCAGTACGCCATCAGTACCTTCATAAGTGATACCTTCAACCGTCAGGTTATCGCCTTCAATGTCAGTAGCGCCAGAAAGAAGGTCAGCGTCGGTGAAGACAAGAGTTCCGTCTTCCTCGATTTCAAACGTTTTATCTTCAGGAACAGGCGCGTCATTAATCGGACGTACCGTTAAATCAATTGCGCTACTAATCGTTTCTTGGCCGTCACTAATGTCGAAAGTAAGGTCAAGTTCACCATAAAAGTCAGCTGAAGGAACAACGGTGAAAGTACCATCACCATTGTCTTGAACTGTTGCATCAGCACCAACTTGAACGTTAGAAGCAACAAGCTCGTCCCCATCTACATCACTTGCGTATTCGAGTAATTGTTCTTGAGTGAATGTTATGGAGCCATCTTCATCCATGATGTAAGCCAGATCTTGTTCAGCTTCTGGTGCATCATTTTCACTTTCGACTTTGATTTTAAACGTTTCGCTTACCGTTTCAGAATCAAAATCATCTTCTACTTGATTCGTTGCTTCACCACTTTGGTCCTGAACATCGACTGCAAACGTTTCTTCTGCGGTTTCCGAATCTAGATTATCACCACCTTGTGACCCTTCAGAGTCTGTTGAAGAACTTGATGCTGCTGAAGTTTGTACTGCTTGACCTTGGGCTTGATTGCCTTCTGCATCAACTCCCCCTTCAGATCCGGCACCACCACCGCCTCCTACAGCTTGTGCACCTGCACCAGAACCCTCACCACCACTTCCCGATGCACCTTCAGCGCTTCCTCCTTCAGAAGCAACACTATCGACCACATTGGATTGAGCTGCCTCTGAATCACTACCACTTTCTGGTGTCTCTTCTTGCACAGCCGCACCAGAAGCCGAGGCATCTTCAGCATTACCTGCACCACTCGGATTGTCGTCTAAAGCCTGGTTAACTTCGTCTGCCGCATCCGTATTTTCAGCACCCGTCGCTATTGTCGACGCAATCGTATTTTGTTGATTTTGTTGATTCTGCTGTTGGGAGGGCGTACCCGCGTCGTTCGTATCCGTTTGTTCTACCGCGTCATTTAGATCTTCATTTTGGTTGTTTTGGTTATTTTCGCCTGCCATTACAGCCTCCGTTGCTACTAGCTAACTGATCGTATTTAGAAGCATTAAAGGACATCATTTTGAAAAACCAATTTTTTATACAACATTTTTCATAATTTCTTTTTAAAGAGAAAGAATCAAAAAAAATTTGAAAACTGCCTTTAAAGATCCTTAGTTATTGTGATTAAAGCAATTAAGGCAGTGGAGCGATGATAGACATGACGAATTTGTTGCGCTCAGTCGACAACAACCACAAAGGGCTGCAATTGCTATTAGGCGACTTTTACAATGACTTTTCTGACGCAGCCCTAAATATAGAAGAGCTTCATAAGAGTAATCGTTTTGATGAACTCAATAGTTACTCAAAAAAGTTGAAGACCATCTTAACGTTGCTTTGCGACCAAGACCTTCCGCCCAAAATGGCCAAATTGGAACACTTGAGTAGACACGAGTTCCCTGCGCCGGAAGATCTAATAGAGGATGTAAAAACTGAATTGCACAACGTCAATCGACAAATCAACCACTTGTTGGATATTAAGGAAGTAATAGATGGCAAGTAACCGAGGTCAGTCATGAGCAATAACCAAATAGAACATCACCTCAGAAAAGCACTTGTTTCCAATAACGAGGCTTCTAAGGTCACAGCTGATGACACTATTGTGCTTGCTAGTGCCATGACCAGCGTTCACAAAACGTTGCTCATTATATTCTTGCTCGCTTTGGTCGCTATTGCGGTGGCGTCACAAGCACGTATCGACATTGTTGTTTCTGTACGTGGCGAACTGCTATTGGAATCGGATGTTGAGAAGGTTCAACATTTAGAAGGCGGGATATTAGAAGAATTGTTAGTCAGAAAAGGGGAAGTCGTTTATGAGGGCCAACCTATCGCTCGAATACGCTCACTCGACCGTAACACTCAACTTGATACCGTGAATACTGAAATTATTCAGATTGAGCTCGATAAGATTCGTTATGAAAGCTTACGCGACATGGTAGAACCTAACTTCGACGCCTTCATTGAGAAATACCCTGAGCAAGTTCAGGTCAACATGAATACGTGGAGGCAAGAGTTCTCTAAAAACCGTTCAAATGAAGAGCTCATCACTCACGATATCAAGCACAAGAACTCGTTAATCAGTTCAATGCTAAAGCGTCGCAAAAGCTCAGAGAATCAACTCTCTCTGATACGTAAGCAGCTCAACATCAAAAACACCCTCTATAAAGAAGAGATGGCGTCATATGTCGACGTACTTAACATGAAAGTACAAGAGTCGAATATGGTGCGTGAGATTGAGAACCTTGACGAGTCTGTGATGAATGAGCGTTTCCAACTCGACAAATTGGAAAAGCAACACCGTGACTTGGTTGAGAACCGAAACTCTGAGTATCAAGCGCAAATCATTCAAGCAAATAAAGACCTCAAGCTAAAGCGAATCTTACAACCACAGCATTCCGACAAGGTTGATCGCTTAATCGTCTACTCTCCGGTGGATGGTGTGGTCGACAAACTGCATTTCAATTTCCGCTCTGCTGTGATTCCTCCAGGAGAAAGTATCGCCGATATTGCACCGATCAATAACTCCCTTCACGGTGAAGCGAAGATCCCACGTAAAGACATGGGATTTGTCGAAATTGGTCAGGCAGTGAAAGTAAAAATGGATACCTATAACTTTGCAAAATACGGGTTTGTTGAGGGAACCATCGCCTCAATCAGCCGTTCATCATACGAAGAAGAAGACGCTGAATTCTATTTAGCAGAGATTGAAATTGACCGAAACTTTCTTGAACGAGGAGGCACTCAATACAAGCTATCACCTTATATGGAATTTACCGCCGATGTGAAAACAGGCTCGCGTCGCGTGATCGAATACGCTGCGAAACCTGTGATGTCAGCCATCGAGGATGCTTTCGATGAGAGATAATCAATGAGCGGTAAACCTTCGTACAATATTTCCGTACCCGCTCTACGTCTAAGCATACTATTTAGCGTGGTATTGGCTGCGCTCGCTTTCTATTTATACTTTTCTTGGTCAAAAGTAGACTCAATTGCACAAGTGCAAAGCGCCCCACTGCTCATACAAGCTCAGAAGCTTAATCAGACCATAGAACAAGATATTCAAACTCTGCAGCAGTGCTTAAGTACCAACACTTGCGGTACTAACGAATTCAACCTAATTAACTTGAAGCGTGAAATTGATGAATTTCGCTCTTTAGCCTCGTTGAACAAAACCGAGTTCAGCTTGGTTGGGGCAACTGAATACACACAACTGGAATTGGCGATTAATCGTTTCTCTGATAGCTCCAAAACACGTAACGACGTATTGGGCTTGTACCTTTCATTGACCAATAACTACCTGAAGATGGATGACAACTATCGCACCATGTTTAACAACCATGCGAATGACTTAATGTCTGAGAAAAACGAGTTCTTTATCTGGTTGTTTATGGTGGTCGTGATATTGGCTGTGATTACGATTCTATCCAACTCAGTTGCTATGTTGAAACTGAAGAAATCCAGCTCAAACGAGCGCGAAATCGACTATGAATTCGACGCCCTGTATCAAGAGCTGAAGCAGTTAGATTTACAACGTCTTGAAGAGCTTCTTAATGAAGTGAGCATCAACCCCAAACAGCGTCAGATTTACTCTCATCTCAAACTTATCTTCAGTAAATTAGAAGATCAAAAGCGCAATAACGATCTCTACAAACAGTTGTATGCGCTGATCGGCTATGAGATTCGTGGAATTACAAACACCATCAACGGTGGCGTCCAATATCTGGTTCAAGAAACCGATGAAAACGGCGTGTTGATGGCGAACGATATTACCTCTGCGTGTAGCACACTATCTGAGTTAGCAGAAAACTATAATCGCTTGATTTCACAGGGTACGGAAAGTAAATCGAAAGAATTTTCACTACTCAATGTCTTGTCGGAATTGATGATTCATATCAGCGCCAAGATTCAACGAAATGAAGGCGAACTTGACTGTTTTATCTCAGACAACTTACCGAATCGTGTTGCAGGCCAATCCACCAGCTTATTCTGGATACTGTTCCTTCAACTTTCTAACGCTATTCAACTCAAATCAAATAAGAAGCTGTTTGTGACGATTGAATCGGGTGCGGCGTCAGACATGGAAAATACCCGTGTCACCATCAATCTCAACTTCTTATCAACGCTGGATGTTTCTATTGCCAAGCTTAATAAACTCCATTGGAGCGCACACAAAGATCATACTGCCAACACAGATGACTTGGCGAAAAGCGTTCTGAAGGACTACGGATATTACGAGAGTCACTGGTTCCAGTCAGGGGCTCAGGAACGTTTCCAGATTGAACTTGATCTTAAGGCTAAGAACTTCCATACAGAGAAAACGCGCTTTGATGGCAAGCGTTTACTCTTGTGTGCTAATACTCAAGTTCGTATCGATGTGATGAAGAAAATGCTCTGTAACTTGGGGCTAGAGATCACCGAGATTCGCACTGCAAATGAGCTTTTCTCAGCGGCGAAAACGTTCGGTGAATACGATGCGATTATGCTGACCGATACCTTTGAACCCAACAAACTGCCCTCACTGAGTAAAACAGTGAAATCCCAACTTAAGAACCACCCAAATACCAAGTTACTGTTGTCAGTGACCAACACTCAGCAAGCACAAGAGTGTCATAGCTTTGTCGACAAAATCATCAACGCCCCTGCTATTCCTTACGAATTCATTCCAAACCTGCTCACCATTATGGAAGCGGAAGCATCGGAAGAACAGATGGAAAACAGCTCATTCCTGATCGTAGAGGATGACCGAGTTCAGCAGATCTTACTGAAACGAATCTTGACCAAGCAAGAATATGAACCCGACATGGTTGGCGATGGCGCCGATGCGGTGAAGCACTTCATGAATAAGCGTTCTGACATCATCTTCATGGATTGCATCATGCCGGGTATGGGTGGCATCGAAGCCACAAAACGCATTCGCCAATTCGAACAAGAAAACGAGAAAAACCCTTGTACCATCATAGGTGCAACCGCATTGACCAGCAGTAACGAACACCAGGCTTGTATTGAGGCCGGAATGGATTACGTGATCAGCAAACCTTATAAAAGCGACCAAATCATCAAGGTGATCAACAAGTATGTGGCGGTACAAAAACTTAACTAGCAGCATCATGGCTGCACTTGTATTAAGCACGACACCTTCAGCATCGGCGACTACCCTGCTTGAAGCGGTAGAGCTCGGCCTGCAAAACAGCCTGTCTCTTCGTGCGAGTGATAAGGGCGTGGAAGAAAACGAGTACAACATTGGTATCAGTCGCTCTAAATTTCTGCCATCACTCAATGGTGCTGCCGATACCACATGGAACGAGAATGAAACCTTGCTATCGAGCGTGCCGGATGAAACCTCTAGCTATAACTCAAATAGCTACAGCCTTTCGTTATCGCAATCCATATTCAATCTTGGTGACATTTTCAAATATGGGACAGCAAAGCTCGACTTCAATATCGAAGAGATTAAACACGAGAACAAAATCCAAAGCACCATTTCGGAAATCGGGTCTCAATACTTTGAGTATTTAAAAAACAACGCCCAAATCAAAGCGACCAAGGTTGAGCTTAAATCGTCCGAAACACGTGAACATCAAATGCGACGCAATGTAGAGCTAGGTAACACCGCAGCCAGTGAGCTGTACGAAGTTATCGCTCAGAAAGAAGGTGTGTCGAACCGGTTAAGAACCTTGCAGAAAGATCGTCGTGTCATTCTCAACGGGCTCTCTATTCAAATACAATACCCTATTACTCCGTCGCAAGACATATACGAAAGCGTGCCTTTAAAAGAGATCAACGAAACCGAACAACGCACGATCATGGATCAGGCGTTAAAGCTCAATAACGACTTGTTGGTAGCAAGGAAAAACGTAGAAAGAAGCCGCAGAAGCTTAAAAGAGAGCGGTTCGAACTTCTTACCGACCGTATCGCTTTCAGCCAGCTATCGACACGATGACGCCAATAACTACGACAAAACCGACATTACAGCAACGGGTGAAAGTAACTCAACCAGTGTTGGCTTGAATCTCGCCGTGCCTATCTTGTCTGGTGGCTCTGATTACTATGGCTATCAAAAATCATCGACGGCCATCGAACGTACCGAACTGCTTTATCAAGACTCGCTTTATACCACACGTAACAGCGTGAATACCTCCGTGCTCAACATTAACGATTTCTCGCAGTCTATAAGCAGTTACGAAAACATCATTCGCGCCAACTACGCGTCTTATAAAGGGATCCAAAGAGCCTACCAATTGGGCACGCGTACTATCACCGACTTGCTGGCGGCGGAAAGTAAACTATTCAGCGCCTTAAGAGACTACGAAAGCGCACGATACGACTACATCATCGAGACCATCAAGCTTGAGCAAATAAAAGGCATACTCTCAATTCAATCTATCGAAAGCGTGATGCAATTAATGAGCGATATTGAGGGACGAGACAATCAAGATTTGGTGCCAAAACATCTTCTCTCAACGGAGTCATTGAGGAAAGGAGGTCATAATGCAAACTGAGCAGTTTTCGCAAAAGATCAATATGGCAGATAAGTGTTATCTGACTTTCTCAACGATAATATCGACCCTGTTTGGTTTGGTACTGCCCTTCTCTATTTTGATCATTTTTGACCGAGTGTTACCCAACCAAGCACAAGATACGCTGTTCTTATTGTTCGCGATTATTTTGATTTCCATCTTCCTCGACTACCACTTAAAAAGTCAGGAAGAGAAGATATCTTCCGTTATCATGAGGCAGTTTGAAACCAACCTAACCAACAAGGTATTCCAATCCATCTGTTTGGCGGAGATCTCTAAATTCCGCAGTTTGGAGCCAGGCGAATACCTAGAACGAATCTCAACGATTCCTGAACTTAAGACCTTCTTTGGTGGAGAATCGGTTCGAGCGCTTATCAACCTTGCTGTTAGCGTGATTACTATACTTATCATCGGTCTCATCAACATATGGGCTGGCATTACCCTTCTAATTGCCTCGGCTGTCTTAGCGATTTTCGCTTGGAGCCTTTCCAAACAGAAAATTGGTAGCTTGCAGAATAAGTCAGACATCGAAGGGTTAACTACCTCCAAAATCATTGAGATTATCTCTAGCCCACTAGATATCAAGGCACGAAACATGGAATACCGCGTTGAAAGCCTGATGACACAAATGGTCGAAGAGCGTGAAGTGGAGAACATCAAATATGAGCAGATCGAGTCGAACTTTGGCTTGATTTTGGCGCTCATTCAACAGCTATCCATTGCTTGCGTTGTGGTAGTCTTGGCGACTGCCGTAATCAATATGGAATCGAGTCAAGGCATCATGGCCGCGATCATCATGCTGACCAACCGTTACTTTGCGCCATATCAACAGGTAATGAGAACCGCAAGCCGCTGGGAGTTAAACAAACTCCATATCCAACGTATCGCTGACCTCCTTGAATTGGCCGCCTCTGTTGAACAGCAACATGAAACAACAGAAGTAGAACGTATCTCGGTTAAGTATTCTGAAAAGCAGCGTATCGAGTTCGAACTAGGCCAAGCCTATTTGCTGACAGGAAAAAGTGGATCAGGTAAGACCCACCTCGCTAACTGTATTACGCGTCAGAACAGTGATAGCAAACTCGATATCATGATTAACGACACGCCTTTGGATGACGTCAATTACAACGTTTGGCGTAACAGTGTTCTGATGGTTGATAAGACCAGTTCGTTCGTAGAAGGGACGATTATAGATAACCTCACCTGTTTCCGCCCAAGCTTGAATAACACGGCGTTTGCACTGTGTGAAACCATGAACATCAAAGCTCAAATTGATGGGCTTCCTGCCGGGTTTTATACAGAACTCAAAGGCCATATGCGTAACCCATTCTCTCGCCAAGTTGGCTACGCCCTATTATTAGTTCGCGCCCTACTCGCCAGTAAGCGTGTGTTGATATTTGATGACATCGATTGTGTGTTTGATGAGGAATTTGCGAGAGTCGTTCTCACCAGTACGGCTTATCGCGCCAATGACAAAATCTTGATCATCGCCAGCAATAAAATGGACAAACTTAATCACCGCCTCAAACGCGTAAAACTTACCGGAGGTGACCAATGAGTATCCTAGTAGACTTCAATAATGTGCCGCAACGTGTCTTGGATTTTGAATCTAGTGGATACGACGAACGTTACAGTCAATCGCCACTTATTCGTGGTTTGGCCTACACCCTGATAGCACTCGAATGGGAAGGCACACCGGCGATACTCAGCGATGCTTTTATTCCAAAACCCAAAGATGGCGACAGCTTTACAGCAACCATAGAGCGCCTTGGGTATCGCTGTGATGTGACTAAGCTAAAGACACTCGAGAATATTGATAAGCACCCTCACCCATGCTTTATTGAAATTGAGAATCTAAGTGCGATTTTCTTAGGCACCAAAGATGGAAAGTTGCTGCTGTTTGATTACACGAACAACAACACCATTGAATACCCAATGTGCAAGAAGCCCTGTTTGCTGATTGCGATTAGCGAATATTCTCGTCTGTTCCGCGAACCACCTCCGGAATCGCAAGACAGAAGCAATTGGATTAAATATGCTTTCTATCGTTACAACAATGAACTTAAAAGCCTGATCATTCTCAGCTTCGTCATCAGTATTCTCGGTGCATTGCAACCCTTCTTTATTATGAGTGTATATAACTTCGCACTGACTTCGAGCTCCGAAGCCACACTCTATTGGTTAACCTTATTCGCCATTATTGTTGGCTTCTCGGAGTATTTCTTTAAAAAGATGCGGGTAAATATCATTGCCACGTCCGGTAAAGATCTCGCCGTGCACATCTCGCAAGCCGTTATATCTAAGCTACTGTGGCTACCTTATGCGATGACATCTACAGCTGGGGTATCTTCCCAGTTAGCTCGTTTGAAAGATATCGATACGTTCCGACGCTTGGTGACTGCAGAATCAACCCTCAGCTATTTTGATATGCCGTTTGTGATTGTATTTATCATCGCCATTGCTCTGATGTCTGGTACAGCGGCATTGGTGGTAATGGGTGGTTTAATACTGATGCTAGTGTTCTGTATTTACTCTCGCTATATCTACTCGCAGGCCACATCCAAAAGTTCGCGCGCCAATGCGATGGTCTCGTATCAATGGAACGAAATCCTTCGTGGTATCAAAACTATCCAAGGCCTGCCTTTACTTCGTGTCGTTCAATCTCGATTCAGTGCATCGCATATGCAAAGCACCAGCGATGCAGAGAACGTTGCCGTGACTAACAGTAAGATTCAGGCCGCTGGCGGCAGTTTGATTCAAGTGATTGGTACAGCAAGTATCGTGACCGCGGTAATCGGCGTGATGGAAGGCACTTCTGATGCGGGTGCCATGCTCGCGACCGTAATTTTGGTTTGGAAAGCGTTAGGCCCAATCATGGGTATCTATAACTCAATTTCCAAGTTCCAATCGATCAAGGCTTCATCAGCACAGATAAACAACCTGATGTCGATGAATGACGACAAATTGACCTTAGAAAAAAGCCCACCTATTCGCCAGTTCCAAGGCAGCATTGTGGGCAGCGGTGTCAGTCACCGATATGCAGGAGCGGCGACCGGCTTAACCAACCTTGGTTTCAAAGTGCCACCCAGTGCCAAAGTGGTCATTTGTGGCCCTACGGGCTGCGGCAAAACCACCTTAATCTCGATCATTGCTGGGTTAGAAGACCGCTATCAAGGCGCTGTATCTGTCGATGGTTACAACATTAAACAGTTCAATAGCTACCGTTATCGCACGTCGATTAACTACATCCCTTTCAATTTACATATTTTTGAAGGCTCACTTGAGACCAACTTCATTCTACACAACGGGCTGATTCCAACAGACAAGATGCAAGAGATGATCAGCTTCTTTGAATTAGATGAATGGCTTCCTGAAGGCTTGGCTACTCAGTTAAGCGTGGATAAATGCAAAAGTCTCCCGAATGGAATTCAACAAAAATTGCGTTTGGCACTTGGCCTAGGTAACTGTGAGCAATCTCTGATTATCATTGATGAACCGTTCAACGGTGCAGAGCAAGAAAACGCTCAATACTTTAATCGCCTGTTCTCCGATAAATTGTTGAATAAAACCGTGATTTTTTCGACTAATGACCCTGGTTTGATCGCAACATCAAACATGAGTTTGGTGTTAGAGCCGGATGGGAATTTGAAATATTTTGGCTTAACAGACAAATACTTAAACAGCTTGAGCTAAAACCTCAACGCTTAATCACAATTCGCTATTTAGGGAAATGGATGTAATTGACAAAATCATAAGTGAGAGAGATGATTCGCCCAATACCACAGGTAACAAGGAAGAAAATGTACACATTCGTTGCAGACAAGCTTGATGTAGCTTACTTATCCGCAATTCCTGAGAATCATATATTTCAGGGCTGTGACGTGCCTGAAGAAGAAATCGAACTTCGAGAGATCATTGAGATTTGGTACGAGTGTTCATTCCTGCCTGCTTTTAACCTACAGAAAATTGAAATCGCAAATAAACCAGAGCTCACAATCATACAAACACACGTTTTTAACAACGATACGAGCACACTCGCCTTCCTACTCAAAAACAGAGTGTATCGCGCTGCACTAAACAGAATGCTCGGTATTTGGACATTAGAACCCTCTGCAAAAACGGTTTTAGAGCAACTTCTTTTCGAATTAAGCCTCGATAACAATCGTCCTCATTAATACGCTTTTTAAGTTATTCATCAATAAGCATAAAATTAAACAAACTGCCAAACGCTATAAATCACTAATAAAAGAACGCATTTCAAAATAAGCTCTGGAATCACAAGAACTTATATCCCTCCCACACTTACGTAAAATTTACCGTTTCAAAGTTTCCATATCGGAATTTTTATTCTACTGTTTTTATATAACGACAGTTGGATGGATCCTTATATGGCAATTACGGTCTGGAATAACCTTTCAGTCAAACATAAACTCTTTGGCTTAGTTCTACTTCCCATTTCATTATTACTCTTCCTAGCAGGTAGACAGGCTTATATATTAACGACTCAGTTAACCGATTTTGAACGAACCAATCAGTTATCTGTGTATCTTCAAGATATTTCTGTCTTGTATAGAAGTACCTTGGCGTCTAGCCCTGAAGAGTTTGCGACTCAAAGCAATCAAGTAAAGGCAGAACTAAAAAACCTGTCTCCCATCATTTTTTTAGACGCATCTGATGAAATGAATCAACTTGTTGCCGATTTCAGCGAAGCGACCTTATCGACGATGCAAGCGACTGACACTTACGATAAATTGGATGCCCTCGAATGGCAGAGCGATTTATACAAGCAACTGTTACTTGAAGTAGAGAAGGTCCCTTTTGAAAACACTAAACGTGAAATTCAACAGCACCTCACTGCCCTTCAACAACTTGAGTGGTTGATGTTTTGGTCGAATGAAGAGTTCAAGCTTGGTAGTTCACTGATTGAGATATTCCAAAGCAGCCAAGAGTACGACCCAGAACTCGCAGAACAGATCGAAACCTTGAGTGAAAGACAACAATTGTTCTTAGAGCGCTTTGTTTCATTGAACGCCAACGAACATCAAGTGTCTTTGATGGTTGAAGTGTTTCGAAATGATGTGTTTGCTCAAAGCCAAGAGATAAGAAGCGCGCTACTCGACCTAAATGCAATCAGCCAACTGACGCCACTAGAAGTGTCTGTTGGCTTAGAAGCGATGAGCGCTCGACTCAACTTATTACAAAGCCTTGGCGGCGTAATCAAGCAAGAGTTTCAACAAGAAGTTGAGCAAGCCATCTATGACGCGCAAATACAGCGAACCCTGTTTATTTCAATCGTCGCTTTGTTGGCAGCGATTGTTATGGGTTTAACCCTTAGCTTGGCCAGACAAGTCACTAACAACCTAAATTTGGTGTTAGCCTTCTTAAAAAGCGAAAATGATGACACGCGCCCTTCTTTAGATAAATTAATCCAAGGTAAAGATGAACTCAGTCTGTTTGCTCAACAAGTTGAACGATTGACCATCGAACGAGAACTCGCGAAAGAGAGATTGACGGTAGCAAAAGAAGACGCCGAGCGAGCTAAAGAAGACGCTGAAGAAGCAAAAGATCACGCGATACAAGCCAGTAAGGCCAAAAGTAGCTTCTTGGCTAACATGTCACACGAGATTCGTACTCCATTGAATGGCGTTATCGGTATTTCTGAGATCTTGTCTGATACACCGCTGACACCAACACAACGCGATTATGTCGATACCATTGAGACTTCTTCTCAACTGCTATTAAGCCTTATTAACGACATTTTGGACTTCTCTAAGATCGAATCTGGCATGCTCTTGATCAGCCCTCATTCAGCATCAATTCGAGAATCGATTTACGACATAGCCTCTATTGTGGCACCAAAAGCCAAAGAACAAAAAATATCGATTAACGTAGATATCAGCCCAGACACACCGGCACGCGTGATGATAGACGATCACCGTTTAAGACAAATCTTGATGAACTTTATGTCGAATGCGGTGAAGTTTACTGCAGAAGGTGGCGTCACCTTATCAATCCAAACGCTCAACAAAGCAGATAACAATGCCACCATTCGATTTGCTGTACGAGACACGGGTATTGGTATCGATTCAAAGCAACAAAAACAGATATTTGAACCCTTCGCTCAAGAAGACGATTCAACCACACGTCAATTTGGTGGTACTGGTCTTGGTCTAGCCATCAGTACACAGTTGGTTGAACTGATGGGTGGTCAAATTCAACTCGACTCAGTTAAAGGTGAAGGGAGTTGTTTCTACTTCGACTTGGAATTGCCTGTTGACTTGATACTGCCAAAACCAAGTGCAGCAATGGCTGATATTTATGTGCTGGGTAACGAAAACATGCTCTCCGAGCGAATCGAGTCCGACCTTAACCTTTATGGTTTGAAGGTTACCGATAAAACGAACGATATAACGGCAATTACAGAGCAGCTCTCCACTCAAAAACACACTAAACCTATCACTGTCGTTTTCGCCGAAGATGACGCATTCCTAGCTAATACCCACGCAGATAACTTAGCTAAGCTGCACCAAAACGGCATCACAATCTGTTTGATACGTTCCTTCTTAAGTGAGCCAGCGGATCTTGGTGACAGCGTTACAGCACAAGTCGCACAGCCCCTACTCGGCTTGCGTTTAATTAAAGCTATTGAGCTTTGTGATACACGAGGTTTGGCGGAACTATCTGAGGCAAGCCAGCCACAAGTTGAGATCCAACACAAAATCCTTATCGTTGAAGACAACAAGATCAACCAAAAGATTGCGGGTCTTCATGTAGGAAAGAGTGGTTTTGAATTCGAGTTTGCGAATAACGGTCAAGAAGCTATCGACATGTTCACCGCTAATCCTCATTACGCGGCGATACTCATGGATTGCATGATGCCGGTTATGGATGGCTTTGATGCGACAAGCAACATCCGAAGAATTGAAAAAGAAACAGAAGCGACGCGACGCATCCCTATCATTGCATTGACCGCCAGTGTCATCGATGACGATATTCAGAAATGTTTCGACGTTGGTATGGATGACTATGTACCAAAGCCATTCAAGTTCGAGATGCTTAAAGAGAAAGTGCTCACCGCGGTCGAAGCTATGCCACTACCAGCTTCCTATAAAGCTCAACCTAAGACACAACCTGCAACTGTCACTCCGATTATCAACGGGGCTGCGACAAAACGTACTTTGCCTGAAGAAGCGGAACAAAACGCAATTCCGAGCAAATCAGAAAAAATATTGCTTGTTGAAGACAATCGGGTGAACCAGAAAGTCGCTTCAGTGATGCTTAAAAAAGCCGGCTACGCCTTTGAAATAGCAGACAACGGACAAATTGCCGTTGATATGTACCAGAACGACAGTAGCTTCGACATTATTTTGATGGATTGCATGATGCCTGTTATGGACGGTTTCACCGCAACTAAGGAGATTCGAGAACACGAGAAAAACCAAGGCTTAAGCAAAACTCCTATTATCGCGTTAACCGCCAGTGTTATCGATGATGATATTCAAAAGTGCTTTGATTCCGGAATGGATGGGTACGTAGCGAAGCCCGTAAGAAAAGAAAAACTGTTCCACCAAATAGAAAGTGCGACTTGTTAGGAGAAACCAATGGATTGGATCAAAACAATTAAAACACTCTCGTGCAGAGCGCTGCTACCCGCAGTGATAGGGCTGTTAGGAAGCTTACTTCTTCTCAGCCCCGCTCATGCCGCAGAAGATTACGCCATATTCTCTTTAGACTCTGGGTTTGAAGAAATATCGATAAACAAAGCGAGAAAGCTATACCGAGGAAAAACCAAGCGCCTCAATGGCAAACGTGTAGAACTATCAGACTGGCCTGAGAACAGCGCCGAAAGAGAACAATTTTATCAGCTTTTACTTGGAAAAAATGCCGCTCAAATGAATGCACATTGGGCTGGGTTATCTTTTTCAGGAAAAGCGCGTTATCCAAGAGAAATCAAAACGGCATCAACCGACAGCTTAGTGGACTGGCTTGATGACAAACCAAACCGTATTGGTTACTCCCCACTCTCTTCGGTTCCTCAAAATGCCAACGTTCTCTACGTTATAAGTTCGGAGAAATAATATGAAAAAAATAATTACGTTAGTGCTATGTGCTTCGATTGCCTCTCCGGCCTTTGCCATTATTGAACTTACCGATAATTTATCTTTAAGTGGTTTTGGTTCAACATCTTGGGCAACATCGGATAACGATAATCCATTGATCATCAACCGCGGTTTTACTGATGAGAGCTGTTACGACTGCGATACCACATTTGGTGTTCAACTCGATTACTTCTACAACTCATTCAAAGCTTCCGTGCAAGTTGTCAAGCCACCCCAATATGACTGGAGTGAACCGCAGCTAGAGTGGGCTTATTTAGGCTATGAATTTAATGACTTTGATGTAAGCGTTGGTCGATTGCGACTGCCACTATTCCTTGCCTCTGAGTACTACTATGTAGGCCAAGCCTATATGACAGCAAGGCCACCGACAGAGGTGTATAACAGCGTTCTCGGAATCACAGCTTTCAACGGCATAAAAGTGAGCTGGACTCATGATGTCAGTGATGAAGCAACGCTATTGCTCTCACCTTTCTTCGGTGTAAAAGACAAAAACAAAGTCGACTTTAATTCGAGTACAGAGCTGGAATTTGAAACCAACCGAATGTTCGGTGCCAATCTTCAATTGAGCGGTGAAAACTATCGTTGGAACTTATCATTCCTCGACTCCAATTTTGATCAAACCGTTTCTGGCACGATTACAATCCCTGGAACTTCGATTACAGCTCCATTCAGTAGCAAACAAGACAACCAACACATTCAACTTTGGTCGTTAGGTACTGAGTATGAATTAGGTCAAGCGGTGCTTGCAAGTGAAGGACAGATCAGTGACTTCTCGTCCTCGATGTACGCGAGTTTGGGCTATAGACTAGATTTATTCACTCCATACGTCGTTTACGGGGCAGAGTTTGATTCACACGAACACCTAACAGGAAACAGCTACCTAATTGGTGTGGATTACGATGTGCTACCAAATGTCTCTATTAATGGTGAAGTGCAATATTTTGAAGCTCGCAAAGCAAACGGTGCGTTTGTCGAAGAGTTCTATCCACGAAGTGCCTTTGATGACAAAGATGCCGTCCTTTACACCATCATGTTGAGTTTCGTTTTCTAATCATGCGTAAAAATCATCGTCAATAGAAACAAAAGCCCAAGCTAATCAAACAGTCTGGGCTTTTTTATGTCTTTGAATTGTCATGCTTAACAAGCCATTACATTGCTCTTAACTATCCTTTAATTCAGAAACATTTAGGTGATTTAGTCACTAATGTCAGAGCCGTCAGCATTGTGTAAGAAGGCTGTAAACTCACGAACTTCACTACCTTAAATTGGTCAACCTAAAAGCGAATAAACAGATACCTTAAACGGAGAACGCATGCGAATAGCTACTTTATCTTTAAGTTTGGTTTCAGCGGTCGGTTTCGCGGCTGAGCCAAACCCTTTTCCAATTACGCCAGACGAAACTGGCGAAGAGTTTATGGTAAGTGCAACGAATCCATACGTAAGCAGCACTGGGTATTCGATACTCAAAAAAGGCGGTAATGCAGTCGATGCAATGGTGGCGATGCAGATGACAATGTCTGTGGTTGAACCGGATATGACTGGGATTGGCGGCGGCACTTTTGCGCTGTTTTACCAAAAAGACAAAGATCAATTCCTCGCACTTGATGGACGAGATGAAGCCCCTTCAACTGCTACTCCAGATATGTTCATGGAAAATGGAGAAGCGCTAAGTCGAAACGAGATTTTAGGGGCTCGTTCTGTAGCAGTTCCCGGCACACTTCGTTTGCTCTATAGCACTCATCAACAATACGGAAAACTGCCATGGCCTGAGCTTGTTCAACCCGCAATTGAACTGGCAAGCAAGGGCTACGCGATGAACAGCTACACCTACGACATCGTGGTTCGTGAACAAGAACGATTGATTGAAGATCCAGAAATCGAAGCCCTGTATTGGAATGACGACCAAATCAAACCGACCGGCACATTGATGAAGAACCCAAAGCTTGCCGACACTCTGAACAACATTGCTCAACAAGGCGATAAGTACCTTTATGGTGGCGAGTTCGGTAAGCACATCGTTGAAACGGTTAACAGCCGAATCGACGCCGACCACGCTAAGCTCTCTCTTGAAGATTTTGAACAGTACCAAGTGAAACAACGTGAGGTTATTGAAAGCGACTACCGAGGCAATAAGATTGTCTCGTTCGGTTATCCAGCCTCTGGTGGCGTGATGGTTGCTCAAAGCCTCGAAATGTTAGAGGCCTATGACTTAGCAGACATGTCTAAAACCGATGTTGAACCTTGGCGCTTGATGACCGAAGCCATGAGAATCGCTAAGGCCGATCGCATCGCTTATGCCGGTGACCCAGATTACATCGAAGCGCCCGTTGCTGCCCTACTCGACAAAGCCTACATTGATGAGCGACGTAAGCTCATTCCAGAGAGTGGTATTTCAAAAACAAACCCGAAAGCAGGCAAGCTATCCAATACTGATTACGCTCAGTATCAAGGTTTTGAGAGCCAAGATACCGGGCACATATCCATTATCGACAAAGACGGTAATGCCATTGCCATGACTAGCACCGTCGGCACGGGCATGGGCTCTGGAGTAATGGTCGATGGTGTAATTCTTAACGCACAAATGGCGAACTTCTCCACTAAACCCACCATAAACGGTAAACCGACTCAAAATGCCATCGAAGCGGGTAAGCGACCACGCTCTGCAATCACACCATTAATGGTTATGGATAAAAAAGACGACCTGCGTTTAGTTGTCGGCTCTCCAGGCAGTTCGCAAATTCCGGGTTACGTGTTGAAAGCCGTGGTAGGTGTTCTAGATTGGGATCTGTCCGCGCAGGAAGCTATTGACCTTCCAAACATCCAATACGGCACCAAGATTGATCGCACCAAACCTTATGACCCAACGGGTTTACTCGTCGAAAAGAAAACCTACGCTGAAATGCTAGTACCAGAGTTCATGCAGCTCGGTTATCCGGTGCATGTCATTCCAGTCGTCAGTGGCTTGAATGCGATTGAAGTCAAAGATGGCAAGATCTATGGCGCGACCGACAGACGCCGTGCATCAAGCTCTATGGGTGAATAATAAAGTGAAACGGGCAAGTAATAAGCTTGCCCTTATTTTGTCTTTAGTCACTTGAGCATTGTCTAAGCAGTTCATGGATGAGAAAAAGCCAGGCGAATATTTTGACTGGCTTTTCATTATCGGCTTCGCTATTTACTCATTTGAATATTATGAGCTTGGCGCTACTCGTTTCTCTTTCAACTGCTCAATAACATAATCAGGAGCCACTTTACCTAGCTCACCCAAGCAATCATCGGTCTTTTCATTGCCGTAGCGCACATAGATATCGCATACCGCGTATAACTGCTCTGGAGAACCAGAGATCAAATACGCTTTCTCGAACGATTTAGTCGACTTGTCGATATCTAACTCTTCTTGTAATACCCCATTTAGGTACCAGTAGTAGCTGTTATCTTTCGCTAGCTTCGCAGCCACTTCAATCTCTTTGGCTGCCGCAATTTTGTCTTCAAGGCGAACCAGAGTCAGCGATTTCGAATAGTGCAGCGCGGCGTTGTTTGGCACGCTCTCCAAACCACGATCTAATACTTCGACTGCTTGTTTGTCTTTGTTCTGCGCACGAAAATTATCTGCGTAACTCAACCAAACTTGCGCTTCTTTGGGATGAGTATTGATCAGCTCTAGATAAACCGTTTCCGCCTTATCCCAATCGTTGTGCCATCGAAGCACATCAGCAAACAGTAATTGGTACTTTTCAGATTCTTGCGTTTCCAAGAAGCTAATAAGCTCTGTGACTGGTGGTTCAATTTGTGCTTTCTGCTCGTCATCTAACGCATTGAAGTCACGGACTAGGTTTGACGTTGCCGTATGGCGAACCATGGTATCGCTGTCTTTTAGCAGAGGTGAAACTAACGCCCAGCGATGTTCCAGTTGGTAAGGTTCAGAACCGATAACCGCCGCTTCACGCACTTCAGGGTTTTGATCTTTTAAGCCTCTTGCCACCGCCACCAGCGCATTTTGGCTTGGGTATGAAGCAAGCTCTTGCAGTGCACCAGTACGATTTTCAACAGATTGATTCTGATCTTGTGCCATGTAAGACAATTGTTGAATACGGGTTTGAGTGTCCGTCATTTCAAGCACTTGATTGATATTTTGTGCTGGCGCGTCAACCGTTTGTTGAACGCTATTCGCAGCCATCGCAGACGTTGAAATCAATGCGGACGTTGAAACCAATAAAGCAACAGCCGTCGCTAAACTCTTCTTCATCATAGTATTACCTTAAACTGGAGAACTTAGCCTGTCCTTAGACTCGTATCTGATTAAATTTTTCTTGGAACTGTTGACCCAAAGAACGAGTTAAAACTTGGTCTCGAACGTAGCTTGTTGCGCCTGTTTTGCTCGATGCGCCATCAATACTGAGTCGCTGAATTTGCCATGAGCCACTGGATGCCCCATCGCGCGAGCGATATACGCCATCGACTTATCGACATGAGAAAAGAACTTGTGCCAACCTGCACATAAGTAGTTCAAGCCCGGTTCGCCTGCACGAGTTTTGATAAAGCGGTTCTTAGGACACTCACCATGACAAGCGAACTTGTAATCACACTGCTGACATTGACTGGTTAGTGTGCGTGATTTAGCAAAGCCAAACTTTTGCTGTGGTGCGCTGTACGCTAAGTCATCAAGCTTCTCGTGATGAATATTGCCAATCTTGTATTCAGGGTAAACGTAGTGGTCACAAGAGAACACATCACCGTTTGGCTCCATCGCTAGGCCTTTACCGCAGATCTCATTCAGAGTGCAAAGCGGATTCGGACGTCCAATCCATGTTTCTACGCTCGCTTCAAAATACTGAACAAACACCTTGCCGATGTCGTTCTTGGCCCACTCGTCAAACACAGAAATCAAGAAGTTACCCCAAGCTAAGTCCGACACACACCACGATTCCATGATCGAATCTTTATGGCCGGGGGTCAGGCGTTTGTCGCCTTGCTTGAGCTGCTCGCTCACTTGGGATGTTTGTGGTGCAACCGTTCGGAACGTTTTCTGTTCAACGATAGGTATAAACTGCATTTGCGGTGACTTCACCACATCACGTAGGAAGCGATAGACCTCAAGTGCGTTTTGACTGGTGAGGTTATTCACACAGGTAAGCGTTGCGAACTTCACTTGGTGTTTATGCAGCAGCTCTACAGCCGCCATCACTTGTTTGAATGTGCCACGGCCAGCTCTGTTGACACGATAGGCATTGTGCAGCATTTCAGGACCATCAATACTCAAACCGATCAGGAAGTTATTCTTCGCAAGAAACTCAGCCCAATCATCATTCAACAACGTGCCATTGGTTTGTAAATCGTTTGAAATCAATACACCTTCAGGTTGGTACTTTTTCTGTAACTCAACCACGCGTTCAAAATACGCCAAACCTAGCATTGTCGGTTCACCGCCTTGCCATGAGAAGATGATTTCTGGCGTGTTTTGACCTTCGATGTATTGTCGGATGTAGGTTTCTAACGTCTCATCATCCATTCTTGGAGAACTGCCTTTCTTGTACTCCAACAAATCTTGCTTACTTAGGTAGTAACAATATTTACAGTCAATGTTGCATGCTGCGCCAATCGGCTTAGCCATGACATGCAAGCGCTTAGACGCTTTACCGTTATATTGTGGACCTTGAGTAATATGCATGATTTACCTACCTATTTTAGTATTCTGGAGCCATCATAATTCCTATTCGATCAAGTGACATGTTATACCCTTTATAACCAATAGGAATGACCTTAAACGTTAGAATTAGACCCTATTTCGAACATCTGAGGCACGTGATGAAATTTCTTAATTACAAACAGTTAGCAACAATGAGCAGCGTCACCATAACTATTCTTCTGAGTGGCTGTGCAAGCGTGCCTACACACCCTATCGCCCAACAAATCGACCAAGAGATGGTGTTGGTTGAAGGCGGCACATTCACCATGGGTTCGAACGATCCAGAAGCGACCAAAGCAGAGCGTCCTGCACGTAATGTAACTGTAGATAGTTTCTATATAGCGAAGTTTGAGGTGACTCAAGAATTGTTCGAATCGGTGATGGGTTCATCTCTCAGTTATTTCCAAAACCCACAAGTTCCAGTCAATAACCTTAGCTGGCAACAAGCGAACTACTTCGTCGAGCAATTGAACGAACTTACAGGTGAAGAATACCGTTTGCCTACTGAAGCTGAATGGGAATTTGCAGCCAAAGGTGGCAACAAAAGTAAAGGCTATACTTACAGTGGTTCCAATAACTTAGATGATGTTGCGTGGTACTCAGCAAATTCTAAAAATAGCGCACATCCAGTCGGGCTAAAGAAACCAAATGAACTAGGCTTATATGACATGACAGGAAACGTGGGCGAGTTTGTTATCGATGCCTTCGATGACACCTTCTACCGATTCGGTCCAACAGACAACCCTAACAACGCAAAGCACAGCGACGTTGGTTTATCACACAAATCGGTTCGCGGTGGCAGCTTTGCTTATGACGAAAATGAATCTGAAAGTTACCGTCGTGACTTCGCAAGCCAATCAATCACGATGTCGGACATGGGCCTGCGTTTAGTTAAGGATACGAACTAAAGCTGTGAACTAGCTAACGAAGCGAACTAACTAAAGACGCCGAAGGTTATGGTTCACTAATCGTCACCAACAATACAAAAAAATACGATTCGCACTGTATACACGTTAGAAATCTGGCCAAACGTTAGAAACCTGACCAAACATTAGAACTCAGCGGCAACAGTGAATAAGGAAACTCTATGCAATACACCAAGCTTTCAGGACTAACCCTCGCGTTACTCTGCGCTCTCCCAGCTTCAGCTGAGGAAAAGCCAAATCTAGTCCTTCAAATCACGGTAGATGGCCTGCGCGCAGATCTAATCGAACGATATAAGCACAACTTCGGTGAAGGCGGTTTCCGGTACTTAATGGATGATGGTGCTTACTACACCAACGCGAACTACCAACATGGCAACACGGAAACAATCGTGGGCCATGTATCGCTTGCAACCGGCGCTCCACCGAGCGTACACGGCATGGTAGGTAACGTTTGGTATGACCGTAGCGAAGAACGTTTGGTGTATAACGTAGAAGACGGTAACTACCAAATGCTGACCTCTGGTGCAGGTGTCGATAAAGCAACAGAGATCGACCCAACGCAGAAGACAGCACAAGGCGATGGCCGCTCTCCAGAGCCAATACTCTCCACCACGTTTGGTGACGAACTGACGATTTCCAATAGTGGCAAATCAAAAGTGTTCGGTGTTTCAGTGAAAGACCGTGGCGCAATCTCATTGGCAGGACACAGCGGTAAAGCCTTCTGGTTCTCCAAAGCACAATCTGAGTTTGTCACCAGTAACTATTACTACGACGAGTATCCAGATTGGGTATCGCGCTGGAACGAGAAAGCGATTGCTGCTCAGTATTCCAAACAGAAATGGGAGCTCTCATTACCGCGTGATAAGTACACGTTGCAAGAACACGATACCGAACACAAAGTGAAACTCGGTGACTTCCAACGCACCTTCCCTCATCCTTATGGCCCGGCAAGCTACAAATACTACAGCACCACCCTAACCGTGAGCCCTGCTGGTGACGAGATCACGGAAAACTTCGCTAGCACCTTGTTGATGCAAGAGAAGCTCGGCCAAGGCGACGTGACTGATTATCTGTCTGTGAGTTTCTCATCAAACGACTACGTGGTGCACCTCTACGGCCCTGAAAGCCTAGAAACAGAAGACAACCTTATCCGACTTGATAAGACTCTTGCTAAGCTTTTCAAAACCGTTGATAACCAAGTGGGTCTAGAAAACACATTAATTGTGCTGTCTGCCGACCACGGTGTACCTGAATCTTCACCTGCGGCAAATGCGCTTGGTTTCAATCAAGCTCAATACTTCAATAAAGACACATTACTCTCGAGTGGTGTTGAGAGACGATTGAAGGACGAATTTGGTTTAACCAAAGACGCGATTCGCTTGTACGCACAACCTTACATCTATCTGAATCATGATCTGATCGCTGAGAAGAAGCTTGAACTCGCTAAGGTCCAAGAAGCTATTGCGGATGAGATTGCAAAAGTGAAAGGTGTTGCGTTTGCTGTATCAAGTAGTGACATTGCGGCTAACCGAGTACCGGACACGCATGTGATGCAGCTAATTAAAAACAACTACCACCCTGCTCGTTCTGGCGACGTGTACGTAGTATTTGCACCACGCAGCTACATTAACGACATGGAAGGCCTCCAAATTGCCTCTACACATGGTTCTCCGTGGAAATACGACACACATGTGCCTGTGATCTTTGCAGGTTACGACGTTGAAGCTAAGAAGGTATCACGAGCAGTGACGCCATATGACATTGCGCCAACGCTTTCGAACAAACTGGGAATCACCCAACCAAGTGGGTCAATCGGAGAAGTGCTGCAAGAAATCACGGAGTAGACTCAATCTCTAAGGTTCCGTGAGCTAGATTTCGAATCCGGAACCCACTCAATAAAAGAGCTGTTTATCTAATTCTGACTCACTAGGTCGAAACAGATAAACGGCTCTTTTTGATTAATAAAGGATAGATGAATCGAACCTAATTCTTGCCCGAGTAACGAAACGCTTCTCTGGTTAGTTGATTTAATTGGTCGTCATTCATCTTGTTGTGCACAACGGTGATACGACCTAAGTAAACCAACGGGACTTCTGCCTCTCGCTCTTCCAAGTGAAACTTAATCGCTTCGGCCGTTGCCACACCAAGGTCATCACTCATTCGCATAGGCGTCGCGTCTAATTCATCGGAACGAATCTTTTCTATTTCTTTCGCAGTACCGCCCCAACCCGTCACATAGATTTCAGACAACATGTCAGCCTTGTTTAAAGCATCCACCGCTCCCATGGTCATCGCAGTATTAGCATTGTGAACCATGGTCACTTCGGGGAAGTTACCGAGTACCAAACGAATCCCATCGGCGCCACCTATCTTCTGGTATTGCCCGAAGTGCTCATATACCGTTAACCAATCGCCTTTTTCTTCTACGCAATCAATGAAACCTTGTGAACGTTGAGTATCTGTTATTCCCGGAATTCCTCGATTAGCTGAAAACTCGACTTCATTTCCGAGTTCTTTCACCACATGGTCACAAAGCACCTCAGCCCCCATCGCGCTTGAGAAATCAAACCAGCTGTCTGGTTGATGTTTCCATTGCTCATTCGGTGTGTGAAACGCCCAAATAAAGGTTTTGAAATCTTTGGAAGCGGACAGTTTTTGAATGTTGCCGGCTTGGATACCTAGTTCAGAAGGCCCAAAAATGACGAAGTCATAAGGCGTCTCAGAATTCAGGACTTGCTCGATGTATTGGGTCTGTAATGAGTGCTCAATTTGCCTTGAAGTAAACTCACTGATCTCAAAAGGCAGCTCCAAAGCGATAAGTCTCTCCTTCAATGCGGTGTAATTTCTTGTCCAAAAGTCAGAAATATCTGCACTTGGATAAATCAGCGCAATTCTTACCGGTTTTTCTATCGACATAGGAGCTAATGAAATTGGCTCGCCACTTACAGTCTCTTGAAATTTTTCAAGTTTCTTTACATCAGCCTCCGACCTTACACCGTCTGCATTGACGTACAAAGGGAGGCAAAAACACGCTGTCAGTAGGGTTGGTAAAATATTTTTATAAAGTTGACCCGGCATAACTGTTACCAAATGTTTGAATGTTTATTAACAATATTATAAATATAGGGTGACTATAAGTTAAAGCGTTTTATAAGCCATATGAATAAGAGATTAAATTTTGCGGGTTTGTTGCTCGCTACTACTTGCTACTCTCAGAGTTTTGCGGGTAATCATGAAGACGATTTCTTCCAATATGCTGAAGAAAAAGTGATGCGAGCGGTTTCCAACCAGAGAACTTGGGATGGCCCAATGCAAGGCCCTGCGGTGCGTCATGAAAAAAACGTTATTTTTGTCGCGTCTGATTTACGTAATGGCGGTGTTTACGGGGTGGGTAAAGGCATCTCCGAGGCCATTTCCAACATCAATTGGCATCTGAGGTTCATTGATGGCTTAGGCTCAGAAGTACGCCAAGGTGCAGCTATCCGAAAAGCGATTGGCTTTGAACCCGATGCTATTGTTCTTGGCGGCATTGACGCTGTTCGACACAAAACCATTTTGAAACAAGCGGAAGATCTCGGAATCGTAGTCATTGGCTGGCATGCAACTGAGCTTGTCGGTGGCAACCCAGAAATCGGCTTATACACCAACATCACCACCGACCCTCTCGATGTGGCGGAAGTGGCCGCGCTACTCGCGATTGTTAACTCAAACGGGCGAGCAAAAACCGTGGTGTTTACCGACCCGAACTATGAAATTGCGATGATCAAAGCCAACGCGATGGTCAACACCATCAAGCGTTGCAGTACCTGTGATGTACTTGAGTTGAACTACTTACCGCTCGATAAAATTGCCGAGCAGATGCCTGCAACATTGAAGAACCTAGATGATAAATATGACGAGAAAATCACTCACATCTTAGCCATCAACGACCTCTACATTGATTATGCGATCCCCTCTTTGGAATCTAATCTCGAAGAGTATCGGCTAATACCACAAAACATTTCAGCGGGTGACGGCAGTAAAGCTGCGTACAAACGAATCAATAGCGGTCAATTCCAACTGGCGACTGTACCTGAACCCTTATACCTACAAGGCTGGCAAATTGTCGACGAGCTCAACCGAGCATTTAACCAAATGCCTCCAAGTGGCTACTCAGCCCCAGTACATCTCGTCACGCCCGATAATGTTGAAGAACTCATCAGCCAGTCAGACAAAGGCATCTACGACCCTAAAAATGGCTACCGTGAAGCGTATCTGAAAATTTGGAAGCCACAATGAAACTACCTCAGATAAACATCACCCAACGGCTCATTATTTCGAATCTGGTTTCGCTATTGATTGTGAGCCTTGCGGTCATCATGGTGATCCGCTCGCTCTATTACGTCGAGTCGACGCTCAAAACGGAAACCTCGACACACGTGTCAGATTTGATTGTTAACTCTGAAATCAGTCGTCGCGTATTTACGCTCACCTCTCGAGTTAAGCTGCTGGAACAAACTTTTTTGTTCAGCGAAACCACGCTGTCTGAAGAAGCGTTCAATGTTGATTTCCAACTGCAACGACTGAGAGATCTCTCGACCAACGAAGGTTTCTCGCAAAAGATCGATGCCTTTATCGATAACTTCCACCGTTTCTTGGGCAGTTCACTAGCACTGAATCGAATTCTTAAGCAGACTAATCAAATCGACGCTGCATTAGCCGAGCAACTTGATCAACTCGAATTTGCGATAGCCGACAGTAAGCTAAGGCACTTGGACCAACCCAATTTCATTCGTTATAACAATGAATTAGATCTCATCAACATGCTACGAGAGTCGTTCCTCACCTCGGGGAAAATGGTCGGAGATATTCACAGCCGCATCACGCCAGAAACGGAGAAAGTCCTGCTTATCGAGGTCGAGAAAGAACTCGATATATTTTTGCTCCATTTAGAAAACGTCGATATCGAAACCTCAGCGGTGATTGCTGAGAAGAAAAAAATTCATCGAACGGTAAAACGATACAACGCGGCTTTAAAACGCATTCGAGCGAATCTGGAGCAGCGTTGGTTGGTGATGGCATCACTGCTAGTTGCCCAAAGTGACTTGTTGGAGATGGTAGAAAAAACCGAGTCGCGCGTACAAAGCCAAGCCTTAGAACTAACCGACCAGCTTGAACAAGAGATTGGCCTATCAAGGCTCAATGCGATTGTTATCAGCATTTCAGCCGTCGTGCTATCGATGTTGCTGGTTAGCCACGTTGTTAGACACCACATTCGAAAACCACTCAATGCCCTTAGACATGGCTTCGACCGTTTAGAATCCGGCAGCCTCAAAAACCCGATCAACTTGGGTAGAAGTGACGAATGGTCTCACTTAGAAAAAGCCTATAACGACATGGCTTTAAGGCTGTCTGAGGCCTATCTCGACCTCACTGAAGAAAAGAAGAATTTCGACTTCCTCGCGCACCATGATCCACTAACGAATTTGGCTAACAGACTGTTGGCCACCAAACAATTGGATGAAGAGATTAGAAAATCCAGTGAGAGCAACGCCTCTTTCTTATTGTTTTATCTCGATATTGATGAATTTAAGACCATTAACGACTCCTTAGGCCATGCGCCCGGAGACAACTTATTAGTCAATGTCTCTGACATCCTGAGTAGCTTAATCGGCGATAAAGGCTTTGTTGCTCGAATGGGTGGCGACGAGTTCTTGGTTGTTTATTCCAACATTGGCTTAGAAGAAGGTGAACCGATCGCCGATCGCTTGAACCAAGCATTAAGAAAGCCGTATTACATCGATGATAATTCTATCTTCGTCTCCGCGAGTATTGGTGTTTGTGAGTACCCTACTCATGGTTTGGATCGTGAAACCTTAATTCGCAACGCGGATACCGCCATGTATCACGCCAAACGTAATGGTAGAGATCAATACAGAGTCTACGCGGATAAAATGACCCATGAAGTGAACGACTTAATCGAAACCAACATCGGACTTCATCAAGCGATTGCTAACGACGAGCTTGAAGTGTTCTTCCAACCTAAAGTCGACTTAGACTCACAGGGCATTATTGGCGCCGAAGCACTTATTCGTTGGCGACATCCTAAATTGGGCTTACTGCCACCGATTGATTTCCTTGAGGTTGCGGAGAAAAGTGACCTCATTATCGACATAGATAAATGGGTGTTTAAGAAAGTGGCAAACTTGATCACTGAATGGCAACGAACGGGAATAGACCTACAAGGCGTGATTTTCTCAATCAATTTCTCAGCGAGAATGTTCTATATGACAGACCTCGCCGAGCAGCTACAAGTGATATTGGATGAAACGGATTGCCAACCTCACCAATTGCTGCTTGAGATTACCGAAAGAGACATGATGCGTGATTTTGAAACCTGTTCGAGAACCATTGAGGTGCTTCATTCTAAAGGCTATAAGATTGCTATCGATGATTTTGGCACGGGTTACTCTTCACTGTCGGTATTGAAGAATCTTTCGGCTGATTGCATAAAATTGGATCGAAGCTTTATTGAAGATATTAACTCATCAAAGGTTGATTACGAGATTACTTGTGCGGTGCTTAAACTCGCACAAATACTCGACTTTTCAGTGATTGCAGAGGGCCTTGAAACCCAGAGTCATGTAAAGACACTGCGTCAGATCGGTTGTAAATACGCTCAAGGCTATTTCTTTGCGCGTCCTCTGCCGATTGATGACTGGTTGTCTTACTTCTTGCTTAATTCAGAGCAAACGCAAAAAGAGGCATAACGAATCTTAGCGGAGTGAATAACCCTATCGGTCGATCACTCCGTTTACCCAACCGAAGTGGTTTACCGGTTTTTCACCAAACAAGGACTGTTTTCTGGCAACACCAAACAAATGCTGGATGGCATGACTTCAAAACGTATTTGGTTGGAACGATAAGGTTCACCATCAAGGTTAATGGGCAGTGACTGAGGAAAATCGATCTCTAACCAACGAGCTTGAATATGGACAATGTACTTGCCGTCGTCGGCTGGATGCTTGAGCTCTTCGATGACTTTTGGCAAATCAGAAGCCACGAAAGTTTTGACTAAAGTTAGATCCATCAAACCGTCATCAATCAATGCATTAGGCGCTAACTCTTGTCCTCCACCCGCTAAGCAACCATTACAAAAAGCACCAACAAGGATCTCGCCGGTAAAGCTGCCTTTGTCTATGGTCAACGTGCCACTGTAGGGCTTAAAGCCGAGTGCTTTCACCACCCCTGTTAACGTATACGCACCGCCACCGAGAAAATCTTTAAGCTCGACTGGCGTTTCAGCTGTGACTTCAGCACCAAAACCCGCCGCAGCGACATTCATAAAGTAGCGGTCATTCGCACGCACGCTATCCACTGCAAACGCCTTGCCTTCCAGCGCTAGTTCGAAAGCACCCGAAATATCATTAGGTATTCCCGTTGCGGTAGCAAAATCATTCGCCGTGCCCATGGGGATAATCGCCAGTTGTGGTCTTTCACTCGCACGGAACTGGTTGAGCGCGTTAACGGCTTCATTCAACGTTCCATCGCCACCCGCCACAATCAGACGCTTAACACCATCGCATATTGCCTCGCTTACCAAACGGAACATATCCGACGATTCCCAAGTCACTCTAACTTGCAGGTCAATATCATTGTCCCTCGCCGCAAAGATGGCTTTCCTTAATTCCGGGATATTGGCTTTCTTTCCGTTTAAAATCGCGCGAATGCTTTCCATGGCTATGTCCTTGTATAGGCTAACTTGATAACTCTTTTGCTGCCGCTTTGATCTTAGCTCGTAACCACTTATGGCTTGGTTCATTGGTACGGCTTGGATGCCAAATCATACACATATCGAGGTCTTCCAACTCGAAGGGCAATGGCAGTGTTTTTACGGCGTACTTTTCAGCGAAACAACGCACCGATGAAATAGGCATTACACCGATGTACTCAGAGCCTTCGATAACAGGCAGCATCTCTACAACGCCCGCTGCGCGATACACGATTCTACGTTTCTCAAGGTCACTGTAGTGTTCAGAGCTCAATAAGCTTTTGCGCGCATGCCACCTTGATACAACCACATGTTCGAGTGCTAAGAACTGTTCCATATCGATCGTATCGCCAACCGTTGGATGATCACTACTACACACCACGACCAGCTCTTCTGTAGAAATCACCTCGTGCTTAAGCATGGTTCTTCCTTTAGGCGTCATATCAACAATCACGTCGTGTCTTTGCAGCCTTAAATCGGACTCATAGTCTTCGGTAAATAGAGGATGAACCTCTAACGCGATACCTGGCGCAACTTGGCTGATTAACCGCATAACTTTTGGCATCATTTCATAGCTCGCGGCCGAGACGCAGGCAATGGAAAACACGCGGCCTGAGGTTTTAGGATCGAAGTCTCTTGATGCGGATAAGGTAGACGTAAAGTTTTTAAGTGCAGCGGCCATTGCAGGATAGATATCAATAGCGAATGTGGTTGGCTCTACGCCTGATGTGGTGCGATGAAACAGTGGTTCATCATAGATATCTCTCAACCTTGCAAGTGCTTTACTCACTGCTGGTTGGCTTATATCCATGCGATTAGCAGCCCTAGATAAGTTCTGCTCTTCATAGATAGCAACAAATATAGGAATTAGATTTAGTTCGGTACTTTTCATACAGTTCCATATTAAAGAAGCAGGTTCCCCATAGTAGAGAACCTGCCGATTATGTTCGATGCGAATGACTAAAGTTTGCTACTTAGTTCTATCTTTTAAGTCTGGCAAGGCTTTAGGGATTTTCAAGCGAGCGGCAATTGAACGAGGTTTACTCTGGCTTGATTTGCCGTTGGGCAAGTTACGTAACCCTTTCCATAAACGAGTGAATACGTTTTTATCTTCACTTCCTTGTTGAAGGGCTTCGCTATCTTCTAGCCAACGCTTTTGTTCGTTCGCTTTACCCAGTTGCTCTTTACTTAGCTGCGCTTTATTCAGTTCCAACTGAGTGGTTTCGCTTCGCAATTGACGGTAGATAAAGGTTCTTAATGCAGCCCAATTACCTTGCTTGAGTAAGCGACGTAATACTAGCCAACTCGGTGTTGGGCGGTTTGCGTAGTAACGCTTAACGGAAATAATCAACGCAATACAGACTAACAGAGCCAAACCAACACTAATAAACACCGGCATGTAGGCCTTGATGAAAGATTGGACTGTGTGTTTGGCTTCAAACACTTCGCCTTTAATCACCACTTTTTCGAGCCGTTGATTCTTACTGTCCCACCACTGAAATGAAAACTCCGGCAGAGTAAACTCACCACCTTGTTGAATCACATATACCGTCTCTTCAACTCGGCTTGAGCGATAATCACCTCGTTCTTGAGTATCATCCAAACGGTTGGGCTGTGGGTAAGCTTGGAACTGCTGAGTGGACTCATTGGTTAGCACGTCTGGCAGCAACACAGAAAGGCTGTCTTTTGCCTTAATCGTGATAGTTCGAGTAATAGCATCGCCAACTTTTAGCTCTTCACTTGAGCGTTGCCATTGCTGCTCTACATCGACTTCTGTCGCAGAAAACCAAGGCGTTTCATTATCGAGTAAACCTGAAGGCAACGAAGCTTCAAACTTAATCGGCTGCGTGTAAAGCGTACCGCCCACGTTTGAACCATCAGGAGCAGAAACTTGGATACGAACCGGTACGGTTGGAATAACAAACTCGCCAGAAGTCATCGGATAAAGTGTCACTTCCCAACGCTGACGTGACCATGTAGTGCCACCGACTCTTTCTGTGTAGTTCGTGGCAAGTTGATTACGCTGTTTAGCGATCACATTAGGGATTTCGATACTGCCAATTCGAGTGCCGCCTGTTAACCAGCGCGGTGTCGCCACCTCAATGTTCAAAATGACCTGCTCATTTACGCTGACTTTGGTCGGCGTTATCTTGTCGCCTGACTTGGGTTTCTCGCCCACCCAAGCGATAAGCTCAACGTCACCACTTTTTTGCAGATCGAAGATATCGGCAGCAGAAGCAACAGCAGGAAAAAACCAACTCAACATAAGAGTCATCGACAACAACCATGTACGGGCTGTGAATCGCGCGCCCTTTGATTGAATCGCTTCAAGCGCTAAATCGTATCGACTCATTGTGCTTGCTCCTGTTTTGATGCCTGTTCCTGTTTCGGTGTCTGTTCTATCGAAGGTGCAGGGTCTCTTAATTGAATTTGAAATTTCGACTTCAAGAAGAACTTAGGGTCCGCTTCGACGCGTTTTAACCACTTGTCGGCAAGCTCTTGGCTGCCCAAGATTTCATTGGCATTCAGCGTTTCCTTAAGCATCAATTCCGCTACCGTTTCTTCTTCGGCACCATCACCCGTTCGCGGCTGATCGTCTTCGAGTTCTAAAGACTCTTCAGGGCCATCTGTGGTTCCAGACTGGCTTTCGCTGGTTCGGTTTACCTCTTCGACAATCCCGCTAAGCACTGCAAGGTTATTTTCCACATCCGTTTTTAGTTCTGGTGACAGATCCTCTTTCTCGCTTAGGGATTTCAAGAGGTCTCGCGCCGCCAGGTATTCACGCTGCCTGGCTAACGCACTCGCTGCATTGTATAAACCAAGGTCAGTTTTGGTTTGCAAGAACGCACTGTGAGCGAGCTCAAAATCACGAGCATAGTAATAAGCCGCGCCCTTTCGCATCGGGTCAGTAAAATGTTTTGCAGCTTGAAGGTACTCCTTCTGATTCAACAAACGTTGACCTTGTTGGTCAGGCGTTAGCCATAAGTCCCACCACCATTGAGCGGTCTTATCCCAAGCTGTAAGCGACTCCACCACAACGGGTTTCTCAGCAGTTAAGTTGACTGTTTTCGCCAAAGTGCTTGGTGAATAAATGCTGCCCGAAATCACTAAACCAACGACACACCACTGCACCAACCATCCTTTTCTGAACCACAACAACATGATGATCACCATTGGAATAAGCAGGCCATAGCCCATGTCTTTCCAAGGCATTGAAGATTCGCCGTTGAGCTGCATGTTTCTTTCAACGGCTTGATTCAGTTGTCGAATATCCGAATCGTCAACGGTCACCTCTATCACTCGACCACCTGTCTTATTCGCTAAACTGCGCAATGAATCGAGGTCAACAGGGTTATCGCTCACCACATCGCTATTTCCGGCAGCCAAAATAAGCAACTGATATGGGTTTTCGTTGAAAAAGGTTTCAAAAGCTCGCATCGTACTTGGATTCACACCATCTGATACCAACAACACTGACGAACCTAACTCACCAGACAGTTGCTGATTTATGAGTGGCAGCGCTTCTTCTGCTGATTTACCTGAAACCGGCATGATGTCGGGTGTGATAGCCGCAAGAAACGGTTCAAACACCTTGCTGTCTTGAGTGACGGGCATCGCGACGTGTGCACTACCGGCATAAACCACCAAGCCAGTATTACCGCCTTTTCGAGCTGCCAATAAGTCTCTAATTTTCTGCTTAGATCGTTCCAAGCGACTTGGAGGCAAATCCTTAGCGAGCATAGATTCACTATTATCGAGCACAACCAACATCGACGCTTTATCTTCACCAAATGGCGATGCCTCACGCTGCCATGTTGGGCCAGAACAGATAATGATGGCGATAGTCACAATCACCACCAATAGCTTCAACGGCAGTTGCTTGCGCCAGCCTGTTTCGCCAATCGTCAATGCATCACGTAAATGTGCCGGTAGAATGTCTTTCCACGTTGGTTTTGTCTCTTCTCTCCAACGAACCCATAACAGGAAAAACATTGGGATAAAGGCCAACAACCACAATGGTCGGATAAAATGAAACTGGGTAAAGAACTGTTGTATCGTGAGAGAATCAGGCATCACTCTCTCCTTTCAAATTCTTAGCCGAAGAAGCGAGCAGCGATCTTCGGCGTATCGTTGCTAAGCTGAACGCGGTCAAATACATCACAACAACAATCGCCATTAAGTAATGGTGCAGTCCCTGTTTAGGACGATAAGTGGTACTTTCATATAACTGTGGTTCTAGTTCACCGATCTGAGCGTAGGCTTTAGTCAATTCATCGCGGTTAAGTGCTTCAAAGGCTTCGCCACCAGACTCTTGAGCCACACGCTTGATGGTTTCCATATCCAGAGCAACCTCTCCAACGGTTTGCGGGTCGCCCATCGCAATCACGTGAATTCGAACGCCTTTAGCCTTGGCGACTTTTGCGGCATCAATAGGCTCAACAAAACTTCCTGTATCATTACCGTCTGTTAATACGATCACGACTTTCTCTTTTTCGTTGGTATCGACGTTCGAATCTTGAACGGCAGCACTTTGCTTTTCACTCTGTTCAAACACCTTGATCGCCAAGCCAATTGCATCACCTAGGTGCGTACTTTGCCCTGCCATCGCGACATCGGTTTGATTAAGCAGTTCAAGCCATACATCTTGGTCCGCGGTAAATGGCGTTTGTACAAACGCTGCATCACCAAACAAGATCAAACCGAGTCGATCTCCTTTTCTAGTTTTCGCAAAATCGGCTAACACCTCTTTGGTCGCATCTAAACGAGAGATTTTGTCGCCTTGCTGAGAGGTGAAATCTTGCTCCGCCATTGAGCCGGATAAATCGACCACCACCATCACATCACGACCCAATTGTTCGCGAACCTGTGGTTCACCAAGAATGGTTGGTTTCGCTAACGCGCTCACGACCAATACCCAAGTAATAATTAGCGTGGTCCGTTGCCACCAGCTTGGTGTTAACTGGCTTGCACCTTCTGACGGCGCTTCCCCAATCGCTTCAACCAATTCTCGAAAAAATGGCACCTTAATCGCCATTTGCTTAGTCCGATAAGCTGGCACGGCAAAGTAGACCAACAATGGCAGAGGCAGCGCGATAAACCATAGCGGGTGCGCAAATTCAAAGCTGGCAGATAAAACATCAAACATTGTCTTGCCCCTCAGCCATTACCTGTACATTCGGTTTTGTTTGTACATCGGGTTTATGAAGCTTTAACCACATCATCGCGGTTTGAATCACCTCTAAACGCTGTTCAAAGCTCAAACGCACATTAGGGTCAATTAGGCTCTGCATCGATAATTCCGAAACTTCATCGGCAAAAAACGCATTACTGTTTTCACTGGTGTTAGCGCTAACAGGCAGATAAGCATTTAAACGGTTTACATAAGCTTGGCCAAACAGCTTAGCATTGCTGCTGTCTAGGTAGCGAAGCACCACTTTGAGGACTTTAAAGGTTCGTTCGGTTGAATTCTTGTCTCGTGCATCCAATACCATGAGCTCTTGAAGCGCTTCTTTACGATAACGGTTATTCCACCATCTCTGCGCCAAACGATAAGCCAGATAGATGGCGACCAATAACAGAATAACGCCGAGGATCTTCCAACCAATGGTTTGCGGCATCCAGCTCACGCTCTCGGGAATGGCGACATCGTGCAGATCGCGAAGAATATAAGTACTTGGAGGGGTATGTTCTACAGCCATCTAACGTCCTCCCACCAGCTTTTGCAGCTGCGATATGTGATTGCCTGACGTGTCTAATTCGATATAAGGAAGGTTTTTCATCGCCATCAATTTAGCAAGGGACTGCTTCTGGAGTGCCGCTTTTTGGGCAAGGCTTTCACTTGCGAGGTTAACCTTAGATTGGCTATCCAGATTAAGTTGAAAGCGACCATCACCCACCACCCAGTTTGCGCTTGCTAAATCTTGAGGCAATGATTGTTCTAATGGATCGGTGACCATAATGGCTAAAATGTCGTTGTGTTGTTGCAGTTGTTTGAGTCGGTCAAGATGTTGCTCTTGGCAATCTCGCCAATCACTAATAAAGATTAAGGTCGACTGCTTTAATCTCATTCGTTTGATCAGTTCAATCCACTGGCTAAACCCAACACCTTCGCTGTCGCTCACACTGACACCTAAGCTTTGATTGGCTTTGGTGAGGTGTTTTAGTTGAGCCAAGAAGTCCGATTGAGAACGCTGCGCTTTGGTATGAAAGAGCTTTTGGTGTGAAGCTAAAACGAAGCCGACACGGTCACCATCTTTCAGCACTCGCCATCCACACAATGCTGCGACTTCAGCGGCCACAACGGATTTCATGGTGTTTTGAGAAGCAAAAAACATCGAGCTGCGCTGATCAACACAGATCATCACATTACGGTCTTTCTCTTCGGTATAACTACGAACGTGAGGTTTGCCTGTCCGCATCGTGACTTTCCAATCGAGGTTACGAATGTCATCACCAAGTTGGTAGTGACGTAGCTCCTCGAAATTCAAACCTCGACCTCGGAACAATGAGTTGTGTCTCCCCGACAGCACACTGCCCGCCTTTAGATGAGGGAGTAAAGAAAACGACTCAGCTTGAGCCTGAATTCGCACTAACCTTGAGTAATCACAATACAGTCGTGGATCAAGGCCTTGCGATCTGGGAGCTTGTGTTGGCTTCGCCATGACGCCCCCTAGTTATCCAATCTCAACATTATCGAGCAGTTCTTCAACTACTCTTTGATGGTCAACACCATCGGCCAATGCGTCGTAAGACAGCGAGAATCGGTGACCTAACACGGTTGGCAACATGGCACGTACATCGTCTAACGTGACGTGGTCACGCCCTTGTAGCCATGCATAAGCGCGAGCACATTTGTCTAATGCGATAGAAGCACGCGGGCTTGAACCAATCTCAATCCATTTAGACAAGTTTGATTCTGGGTAACGCTCTGGCTTACGAGTCGCCATCACCAAGGCCACAATGTAGTTCTCAACTAAATCGGAAACAGCAATGTCTGGAAGTTGGCGACGAGCTTCAAGTACCAACTCAGGTTCAATATGTTGTGGCGTGACTAATTCCGAACTCGTCTCGCTACCGAGTTCCTCACTGCGCACAAGTCGAATGATGTCGCGTTCAGCTTCATCTTCTGGATAGTCGACCGTCACTTTCATGATGAAACGGTCCATTTGAGCTTCAGGGAGTGGATACGTACCTTCTTGCTCAACTGGGTTTTGCGTAGCTAATACCATGAACAGATCTGGCAGGATGTGAGTTTGACCACCCACCGTAATCGTACCTTCCGCCATAGCTTCAAGCAGAGCTGCCTGTACTTTTGCAGGCGCACGGTTCACTTCATCCGCTAATACAATGCTGTTGAAAATAGGACCCGGTTGGAAATGCAGTTGAGGCTTTCCATCAAGCTCTTGGTACACTTCTGTACCCGTCACATCAGATGGCAGCAGGTCTGGCGTAAATTGAATTCGACCAAAACTGGTGTTCAGTAGATTCGCCAGCGATTTTACTGAGCGAGTTTTCGCTGTACCGGGAAGTCCCTCTAAAAGCACATGGCCGTTAGTCAATAACCCTATCACCAGAGCCCGAACGACGTGGCTCTGACCGATAACACTTTTCTCTGTTTGTTCAATCAGTTGGTTTATTGCTTGTTGCGCATGGTTCATAGGTCTTCCCTTAATTCAATCTGGCTGCGTACATCCTACTCACAAGCCCCATAACTATTAGTTATAAGCTCGATAGCCAAGCTCACCTCATCGCTTTATTTAAACCTAGCTTTCAATTGGTTAATGGCTTCCGGCGGAGCCACTTTGCTCAATGATGAAATACATTGCTCAAACGCCTTTGGTACGCCCGGTATATGGCTGTTTCGCGCCAACACTTCACACTGGGCATACAGGTGCTGTGGGTTGCGGCTAAATTGGTAAGCCTTATGCAGTGATTGACTTGCCGCAAGCACATCCGATTTCTCCAAAGCCAATCCGTACACATACCAATATTGAGGGTCGGTTTGTGCAGTTTCAGCGGCTTGTTTAAGGTAGTCCGTTGCTTGTTCGTAATCTTTCACACGAAGCAGAGACAATCCTGTGCTGTATGGCAAAACACTCGATTTAGGCTGAGCTTCAATACCTTGCTTCAAGGTCGACAACGCTTTTGCTTCGTTACCTTGCGCTCGATACAAATCCGCCAAGTTGGCGTAGCTGTTTTCGAAGTAAGGCTCAATCTCGATAGCACCTTGATAGAACTCAATCGCTTTATCGTGCTGGCCTAAATCTCGGTAAACGTTGCCTAGGTTAGTACGCCCAAATCCTCTGTCGGCATTAAATTGCTGTATTTCAATGTACTCTTCCAATGCAGGCTTGATTTGGTCTTTCTGCAGAGGATTCATTTCTCCCCAATAACGCACTAATGCGCCTGCGGTTTCTGAACGAATCGATAATACAGGGTCTTTCAGTAGCGGTTCTAAAATCTGCCATCGATCAGTGAATGGGAAGCCAGACGAGCCTTGCACCACACCCAAACGGATCATCTCGTCATCATGTTTCACCGCTCTTGCCAGCGAGATAAGCGTATTCTTACCCGTATTACCGCCCAAACGTTCTAAGCTCGATGCTCGAATGATATTGCTTAAGCTGGAATCCTGAGCCGAATACGCCAACGCATCCTCTGCCCCTCGGTGCCCTATTGAGTCAGCATAAAAGGCCACGGCAAAATGCTGCTGATTACGATACTTAGAATCAGGGAACCACTCACCGATTTGCTTATCTGCCCACTGGTCGGTTTGATCTTCATGACAGCTAGTGCACACATTCGGCGTTTTAATGTGTTGGCTAATATCAGGACGTGGGATATGCCAACTGTGGTCACGCCTTGGATCCACCTCCATGTAAGTCGTCTCTGGCATGTGACAAGTGGTACATTGTGATGCTTCGGTATTGGCTTCGTGGAATGTGTGCTTTTCAGGCGTGTATTCCGATGCAATGTGACATTGGCTACACACGGCTTCTTCCGCAATTTTTAGTTCAGCAGTGTGGGGATCGTGGCAGTTAGTACATGTGACGCCTTTTTCAGCCATCACGGATTGAAGGAAAGATCCGTAAACGTAATCTTCATCGTAGATTTGACCATCGTTGTGGTAAAGCTCAGGAGTAATTAAGCTCAGGCGATACTTATCAAAGAATGACCCGTTCACGTGGTCGCCTGTTTCATTCAACTGAGTACGTCGGCTGTGGCATTGAGCACAGGTTTGAACTTGATTGGTATGGATGGTGTCTTTTGGTTGCAGGGTTGAATTACCCTCTTGATAGATCCACTCTTTCACCGACTTCGACAAGTCGCGATCAAAACCATAATGCGCCGAAACTTGAACATCCTTTCCACCGTTAGCTTTTGCTAGCTGGGCCTGTTCAACGTGCTCACTCGCAGGGCCATGACACGCTTCACAACCGACATTAATCTCCGACCATGTGGTGTTGTAGGTATTACTCGCGCTGTCGTAGTTTTTTTCTAGATTCGTTGAATGGCAATCAGCACACATGAAGTTCCAGTTTTGACCGCTATTGGTCCAGTAGAATTCATCGGTGTTGGTGGTATCAGGATAGAGGTGATACCAGCGTTGGCCGCCTTCGCCCTCAGTTCGAGAGTCCCAAGCGAAAGGAATCAACTGTACACGGCCGTCTTCAAATTCAACCATGTATTGTTGTAGTGGTTCAAAGGCAAAGGTATAGCTGATTTTGTAATCTTTGAATTGGCCGTCTGGCCCTTCGATATTGACCCAGAACTCTTCGCCCTTGCGAAAAAATCGGTTGGGTTTACCGTCATGAGTGACTGTTTGATCGTTGAAATCGCCTAATACCGATTCGTCTGTAGCGTGCTTCATCGCCATATCATGATGAGAGCCCTCCCACGCTTCGACTTCTTCACTATGACAATCAATACACGCTTCCGAACTGACATACGTGGCTTTAGAGCCGATAGGTAAAGCGTCAGAGGTAACGTGTGAAGCTACAGAGCTGGTCTTTGAAATATCAGAGTTGATATTAGGATCTTGCTCGTTGGCATAAGCGTTCAAACTGAACAGCGACAACATCAGTGGAGACAAGATTGCGGATAATACTGCGACTCGCTGGTGTTTCAATCCGTTTACCAATAAGCACAACCATGCAGACATAACATTCCTTGTTTTTATACATCCTTATGCTTAATAAGGTAGACGCAAAAACAACGAATTTACAATTATTTAGTGGCAGTGAACTCGATAGTTGTGACTCATATTCACGACCGGGATTTACTCATCGGTATGCGCATAAAAAAAGAGCTCCTAAGAGCTCTTTTCATCTGTTCAGTTTCACTCAAACAATTACTTATTTGTTATGAGATTCCTGAAGTTTTTCCATTACCTGATCCAAGCTAAAGCTCGCGGCTTTTTGGCGTGGCGGATATTCAGCAAAGGTTTCTAGGAACTTGCCGACATACGCTTGCGCTGGAACGAACATATAAGCATGGTCTAACAACCAATCGTAGTATGTGTTCGATGTAATGTCTGCGTTTTCGTATGGGTCCATACGCAGGTTAAACAGCTTAGGAAGACGTAACGTCACGAACGGTTCAGCCCAAATTTGCATCGTACCCGTTGCACGCTGCTCCATGAACACCGCTTTCCACTGGTTGTAACGAAGCGCCGCTAAATCACCATCATCGGTAAAGTAGAAGATCTCCGAGCGACGGCCTTTCTCTTCTTCACCCGTTAGGTAAGGCAGGAAGTTGTAACCATCTAAGTGAACCTTAAACGTTTTATCACCGGCAGTATGACCTTTGAGTAGTTTCTCTTTGATTTGGTCATCACCAGCAGCGGCAACGAAGGTTGGCATCCAGTCCATATGGTGCATGATTTCGTTGGATACGGTTCCTGGTTCAATCTTACCAGGCCAACGAACCATGGCTGGTACACGGTATGCGCCTTCCCAGTTGGTGTTTTTCTCACCACGGAACGGGGTTGTACCCGCATCAGGCCACGAGTTCATGTGAGGGCCGTTATCCGTTGAGTAGAAAACAATCGTGTTGTCTTTGATTCCCAACTCATCCACTTGCTTCAATAGTTGCCCAACGTGTCGATCGTGCTCAACCATACCATCAGCGTAGTTACCAACACCGGTTACACCTTTACTGTCGGCTTTCACGTGCGTTCTAAAGTGCATACGTGTCGCGTTCCACCACACGAAGAATGGTTTGTCCGCTTTCACTGCGCGATCCATAAAATCAAGTGCCGCGTCTAGTGTTTCTTCATCGACCGTTTCCATACGCTTACGCGTTAGTGGACCAGTATCTTCAATCTTGCCATCAGCAAATGATTTGATAACGCCACGAGGGCCAAATTTCTTACGAAACTCTGGGTCAGTTGGGTAATCTTCATTTTCTGGTTCTTCTTCAGCATTTAGGTGGTAAAGGTTGCCAAAAAATTCGTCAAACCCGTGTGCTGTTGGAAGGAATTCATCTTTATCGCCAAGGTGGTTTTTACCAAATTGACCTGTCATGTAACCCATAGGTTTCAGCATTTCTGCGATTGTCGCGTCTTCTGCTTGTAAGCCAATGTCTGCGCCCGGCAAGCCTACTTTACTCAAACCCGTTCGTAATACACTTTGCCCCGTAATAAAGGTAGATCGACCCGCAGTACAAGATTGCTCTGCGTAGTAATCGGTAAACATCATCCCTTCTTTCGCAATGCTATCAATATTCGGAGTTTTGTAACCCATGAGACCGAAGGTGTATGCACTCACATTGGATTGACCAATATCGTCCCCCCAAATGACCAATATATTTGGCTTTTCTGCCGCAAAAGTGGCGCTGGACGCGGCCATCATTGCTGTACCCAAAATCGCTAATCGACGTTTAGCGCCATATTTCGCTGTCATAGAAACCTCTTCGTAAGTTATTTGCATCCTGCCCTACAACGTATAGTCCATTTTTTGCACATGCGCGAGATTCCCTAAGCTATTAATCTTTTTGTCATTTTTATTGAGATACGGATACACAAATCATCGATAGGGTTTACGCCAACAAACATGATAAGGATCACACATACAAACTAAGGCTTTATTCTAGTCACCCGTTGGAACTGATATTAATCAATAGGTTACCTAGACATCATAACGATTGGTTATAAGCACTATAAAAAGACGGAACGGAATTTTGGGAATAACATTTGCTCATCGATGTGTTGTTCTAACGCATTAATCTTAAAAGTGAATCGGAGTCCTTATGGGTACTAAAATTAATAAACTGGCATTAGGTGTTGGCTTATTAGCAGCTTCTTCAGCGGCAACAGCAGCAGAAAAACCAAACATTCTTGCTATCTGGGGTGATGACATTGGTGTATTTAACATCAGTGCATACAACAACGGTATGATGGGTTACGAAACACCTAACATCGACCGTATTGCTAACGAAGGCGCACTATTTACTGACCACTACGGTCAACAATCGTGTACTGCTGGTCGTGCTGCATTCCTAACCGGTCAAGAACCTTTCCGTACTGGTCTACTGACTATCGGTATGCCGGGCTCTGACCACGGTATCCCAGATTGGGCTCCAACGATCGCAGATCTTCTTAAAGAACAAGGCTACATGACAGCTCAGTTCGGTAAGAACCACATGGGTGACCAAGATAAACACCTTCCAACAAACCACGGTTTTGATCAGTTCTTCGGTAACCTTTACCACCTAAACGCGGAAGAAGAGCCAGAGACATACTACTACCCTAAAGATCCTGAGTTCCGTAAGAACTTCGGCCCTCGTGGTGTCATCAAGTCGACCTCTGACGGTAAGATTGAAGATACAGGCCCTATGACGCGTAAGCGTATGGAGCACGCAGATGAGGAGTTCCTAGAAGAATCTCTAGCATTCATGGAAAAAGCAGTGAAAGCTGACAAACCATTCTTCATCTGGCACAACACGACTCGTATGCACGTGTGGACTCGTCTACAAGAGAAATACCAAGGTAAATCTGGTATCAGCATCTACGCAGACGGCATGTTAGAGCACGATGACCAAGTTGGTGTGCTTCTAGACAAGCTTGATGAGCTTAAAATCGCAGACAACACTATCGTCATCTACTCGACCGATAACGGTGCAGAGACAGTTTCTTGGCCTGATGGCGGCGCAACTTACTTCCACGGTGAGAAAGGTACAACTTACGAAGGCGGTATGCGTGTTCCTCAGCTAGTTCGCTGGCCTGGTACTATCAAGCCGGGAACTAAGATCAACGACATCATGGGTCACCAAGACTGGATCCCGACTCTACTAGCAGCAGCTGGTGATGATAAAGTGGTTGAGAAACTAGCGTCTGATAAAGGTGCAACTTACAACGGTAAAAACTGGCGTGTTCACCTAGATGGTTACAACTTCCTACCTTACTTCCAAGGCAAAGAAGAGCAAGGCCCTCGTGACAGCATGCTTTACTTCTCTGCTAACGCTGAGCTAAACGCAGTTCGTTGGAATGACTTCAAGATTTCGTTCGCAGTAATGGACGGTAACATTGTTGATGCAGTTCGCTTCCAACCAAACTGGCCTCAAGTCGTTCACCTACGTGCTGACCCATTCGAAAAAGCACCACACGAATCGGGCATGTACCTACGCTGGATGGCAGATAACATGTGGCTATTCGTACCAGTAGGCGGCAAAGTACAAGAGTTCATGAACACGCTACCTGACTACCCTATGCAGCAAAGCCAAGTGTTGAACCCTGGTAACTTCAACCAAAATGCTTACATGCTTCAAGGTAAACTTAAGCAACTAGAAGCGGCAGCAGCGCAAGCTAAATAAGCCTATCTAGGCGATGCAAACTGTATAGATGTGTATTGCACTAAGATTTATAGCAAATACATAATCGAGTACGAAAGCCGTGGTTACTCACTTGAGTGGCCACGGCTTTTTTCGTTTAACATCATTCGGCTTGAATTCAATTGAAAGAGCTTCATCCAATTCTAACTAGAGCTACCCATCAATCCCCGCTAGATAACCACTCAAGCGATTTAATTTCCTACCCCTTATCTTGCAACATCACACATGCGCAACTAGGTTTATAAATAACACCTATCATTGGAAAGTGAAATGAGGGTGATATCAGAAGGATTCTGAGTTGCCATACTTGTCAAAACTAGATGGACTAATGTTATGAAAACGCCATATTTAGCAGGAATCAGCATCACTGTCATTGTCGTTTCAATCGCCTTGCTAGTTTATGATGCGGCCTCTTCAAAAACACACACTTCATTCGAACACCAAGAAAATCACGCCCATGAAAGCGATCATGATGACTCTCACGCTTTACCACACTCTTCTCATTCACAACACGCACACAAAACTGTGGCTTCAAACCAACCCATATCTCCGGTTCCAAACTCTCCCGAGATAAATCATGAGCTTGCCAAAATTGGTTGGGTGCTATTTAAAGACCCGAATCTTTCTTCTAATCGCAGTGTGAGCTGTGAAAGTTGTCATAGCCTGCAAACCAACGGCGCAGAGGTGATTCCTGTTTCGATTGGCGTAAACGGCGCAGGAATGAGAAATTCACTCACCGTTTTTAACGCAGTCTTTAACTATCGGTTTTTCTGGGATGGCAGGGTAAATAACCTCGACGATCAAATCGATGGCCCGGTGCACAACGTCGATGAAATGGATTCAAACTGGCAACACATTACGGATTATGTGTCTCAATCGGATACTTACATCAACTTATTCCAAGAACAATCGACGCCCATTGACGAAGCTTCCATTAAGGCAGCACTTATTGAATTTATGCAGGGTTTGACGACACCAAACGCCCCTTTCGACCTGTATTTACAAGGTGACAACGCAGCACTATCTGAAACTGCTAAACGTGGTTGGGAAACCTTTCAAGAAGAAGGCTGCATTCGTTGCCACCAAGGCACCAATATTGGTGGCGGAATGGTAATGCGATTTGGTTACTTTGGGCTATCGAAAACAGGAGCCGAGCGAAGTGAAGACCAAGGTCGTTTTATGTTTACCGCGCAACCACAAGACAAGCATCTATTTCGTGTTGCTAGCTTAAGAAACGTGGCGATAACCGCGCCCTATTTTCACGACGGACAAACCGCCACTCTAGAGGAAGCCATAAAGATCATGGGTGAAAGCCAACTCGGTAAAACGTTTGAAAAACAGACCATTAACGATATCAAAGTCTTCCTAGAAACCCTAACAGGTAACCGCCCTCAAATGTTATTGGAGTTTGAAAATGAATAAAGTCAGACTCGTCTTTTTGGTGTTTATCTCCCTGTTTGTCGTTTTGATCAGTTTTATTGTATTGACGTATTCAGAGCATAATAAAGTCTCGAAATATGGAGGAGCCGTTCGTGAGTTGGGGCATGAGGTCCTGGAGATGCGCGACCACATAACTAACGCTGCGCTCACCGAAATTTCCAATCCTTACCAAATGTCTGCAGATTTAGTCACCTTAGAAAAAGAACTGCAAGCGCTCAAAGATAGCTATCAAGGTGAAAACACACACTCGACCTTCTTTCAACACTTACCAACACTGGAGTTGCTTGATCAATTCCATGATGCGTCTATGTCGAATGTCGATACACTAGACAAGCTCGTTGGGCTCAGTGTCGCTCGTCAGTTCATTCTGCAATCCATGACTGAGCAACTCACTAATAGTCAGCCTACAAATAACAATTCTGGCGCAAAATCTGACATCATCATTCAGAGTGAACTCCTTGCTAGCGTGTTGTTTTCAGGCATTAATATGCAACATTCGGGCGTAGATTCAGACTTAGCGAATCTTTCACAGACATTTGTCGAACTTAACCAACAACATAGCCTGCTTTTATCTCAAGTTCTTGATTTGCATAGCACTGAGTATATTGAACACATAGAACATCAATTTACTGAGCTTCAAGACCAACTCAAAGACGTTACCGTTAAGCTGATCCTCACACTTGCGCTACTGACCTTCGTCTTCTCGTTCACCTTATTTATCCTCAGAATCTTCGAACTTAAGAGAAACAACCTCTCTTACCAAGAAGCCGCAGACAAAGCAGAAAGAGCCAGCGAAGCAAAATCTCTCTTTCTCGCGACCATGAGCCACGAGTTACGCACCCCAATGAATGGCGTATTAGGCATCGCTCAGATAATCAAAGAGGATTCACACAGCGAGAATACTCGTAAACACGCCCAAATCATCATCGACTCTGGTCAGCATCTCGTCACCATATTGAATGACATTCTTGATTTTTCTAAGGTCGAACAAGGCAAAATGGAGCTCGAATTAAGCCCCTTCTCGGTTACTGACGTCGTGACACACCTTGATAAAACACTGACGCCTCTTGCAGAAGACAAAGGCCTCGCTTTTATCATTAAAGACAATGTCCCAACCAATCTTCAGCTTATTGGTGATTCAGCACGTACGCGTCAGATACTGTTCAATTTAGCAGGCAATGCAGTCAAATTTACTGAGTCAGGAAAGGTCGAAGTGGAATTCTTGATAGCCCCTACTACTCCACCAAGCGTGAATATTTTAGTGACGGATACGGGTATTGGTATAGCAGAAGACAAGATCGACCATATATTCACGGCATTCGAACAAGCCGAACTATCAACGACTCGTAAGTTTGGCGGAACAGGATTAGGGCTTTCCATTGTGAAACAGTTAGTCGAACTGATGGGCGGCACAATCACAGTGGCTAGCCAGCTTAATTTCGGCACTCGATTTACCATCTCACTTCCTCTTGAAATACATGAAGTCGAAGAAAAAGTCGTCGAAAAAGAGACGCTTAAAGCAAATGATGTACTCGATAACTTGTCGGTATTGTTAGTCGAAGACAACAAAATCAATGCAATGGTAATTAGGAAGTTCTGTGAATCGATCAACTTAACCGTAGAGAACGCCTACGACGGCTTGCAAGCACTCGATAAGCTAGCATCAAATCAATACGACCTCATCATAATGGACAACCACATGCCCAACATGAGTGGTATCGAAGCGATTCAAAAAATCCGCGAAGAACTCAAGCTCACTACCGTTATTTTCGCCTGTACAGCGGACGTATTCAAAGAAGCTCACGATGAATTCATCGTTTCGGGTGCAGATTTCGTTCTCACCAAGCCATTGCAGAAAAACAGCTTACAAAACGCCATCAATGAATTTCATCACCAGTTTGAAGTCAACCGCCATAACTCATCTAACGCACACAATCTTCCAAACAAGGTAGAAAGCAACGTAACCATATTAACGCGTCATCCTAAGAACAAACTGCCACTCACAGAAGAAGAACTGTCGCGTAGCCAATTCTTAGCTAACGACGAGCTTAAATCAGACGAAAAGCTCAAATGCTTAACTTCTCTCGTTGATGAGCTAGAAAACGAAATCGATGAGTTGATAGAGCTATTTTCGGATGCCAAGCAAGATGATCTATCCAGAACATTAAAGGCGGTTAAAGCGATTGCATCAAGGTATGAAATGAGTGAAGTATTCGAGCTCGCAACCGAGGCTGAAAAGGTAACGGAGAAGCACATCATGCCCGAGGCTGAATTGCTTCAACAACTCATCAATCGTTTGATGGTCAACAGCCATCAAGCAACACGCTTAATACACAAACTCCACCAGCAACGAAAAACGGGGTAAAAGAAGGTGTCATATGATATGGAATGTAAATTTACCTAGCACTGGCCCACATTTATTCTTAGCACTCGGTGCCACCATCATTTTTGTGGTCGACTGTCATGTACCTTTGGGCATTGCCATGGCCGTGCCCTACATTACGATAGTCTTACTCGTAGCCACAACGAAAGATCCACTATCAGCCGTGATGTGGGCTATTGTCTGCACCTTACTTACCTTATTGGGTTACTACTTGTCTGGTAGCGGCAGTGAAACCTGGTTCGTCGCCTTCAACCGAGTCATTACCATCTATGCCATTTGGGTGGCGGCAATTATTCCTATTTATATCTCTTTACCTTCTTCTCAAGCCTCACTGGACGTCGATGATGACGTGACAGAGGAAAGTGCAAGATCACGCCCTCACTCGCACAGAAACCGTACAATCGACACGTTCAAAAACTAGGCTTTGGTTAAGTTTCGGTGAATTTTTCCAAATCGAGACAAGGTAGCTTGAAATACTGGTTTATGCATGCGAGTGTAGTATAACTCACCTAAATAACTGTATGACTATGAAAACATTACAATCCATTGCGCTGCTTTCCACAATTATCGCAGCGCCACAAGTGTTAGCTGACGTAACAATTGAAGTTCCTTCTAGCGCAGATGCTTTAGTCGAAGTCTTAGCTGTTAATGAGGCTAAACCTGATCTCGACGGTGGTTTCTTCTCTTCGAGCAAAACGATCACCGTTCCAGATGGCGTGAACCAAATCGTTTTCAAATATCAACTGGCTTTCAGCCAAGGTAACGACCGCGAGTTTGTCGATAGCGATACCATCATTGCTACTTTTGATGCGACAGACACAGCATTGACGTTTGACATGCCTAAGTTCCGTAACACCAACGAAGCGAAAAAAGGCCTTCAAAACTTAGATTGGAAACTGGTTGATGAAAACCAAAATGCAATCAGTGTTAAGCAAGATAAGCTAATCAAAGATGGCATGCAGATTGGTCGTAAGTACCCGCAAGAAGCGAAGGAATACAACCAAAAAGGCGGCATCGCAGCACTTACAGTAGGTGCGAGCGCGGGCGCAGCGGCTGCTGTAGCACAACCAGTAACGCTTCCAGCAAAGATTGACGGAAATGCAGCAAATACAGCTGAAGAGATGCTCTATTTCTGGTACGAAAAAGCGGATGCTGAAACCAAGCAGAAATTCAAAGACTACGTGAACAAGTAGCTCAATGGTCTTAATTTAAAAATGAAAGAAGCTGGCACACTGCCAGCTTCTTTTTGTCTTCATCTAGATGATTTAGGCTTATAGAGATTAAGCAGACTCAGTCGATAACACTTTACCATCCACTTTAGTTGGCCATCCTAGCGCTTTATACTCAGCTGCTAGTAAATGGGCACAGCGGCTAGAAACCCTTGTTTTAATCCAGTCACCAAGTCCCAATACTTTATATTCCAATACAGCCATTTTCATAACAATTCTATTCCGCTCTAATTCAATTTATAAATCTAGAGTGAACATTATAGGTATTCTCTTTTGATGTATGTTCCTAAAAGAACACTGTGCATAATTTTTTTCGTTTGATATTGAAGTTCATACCTTAATATCAGCGACAGGATCTCGCATCATCAAATTCATTGGTGAAATACGCTCATACAAACCCTCAATGTCGGTGATAAACACCTTCCCTCTTTGGATCTTCACTAAGCCCTGTTGCTCTATTCCTTTGAGCACCTCATTCAATCTGGGTCTCGAGATCCCGGTAATGGTACTCAATTGAGTTTGTGAGATATTAATACTCACGGTCGCACCTGCAATATTGTTCTGGCGCGCCGCAAGTTCCAACAAAACGTAAATGGTTTTCTGTTCTTTTTCATGAATGGAGGATAAGTAAGCTTGCATCCAAATAGATTGTGCTCTGGTCCCACTGTGCAGCAGCCATTTGAATACCATGCACTGCTCTTCAGCCAGCGCTAACACTTTCTCGGCGGGAAACAGTACCATAGTGATAGGCTCGACCTCCTCTGCCACAGCGAAGAGGTTGTAGTTGGCATGAATAGTCAAAGCGCCTATCCAATCTCCCCTTCCGATCACACCACCGGATATGCTTTTCATATTTTCGGTAGAAAAGCAGATTCCCGCGGAGCCGCTGAGAATATAGAAAACGCCAGGCAGGTTTTGGAATTTTTGGGTAATTTCGAGGCTATGAACACTCGTTTTGAAAACAGCAATTTCGATTAGGCTATCGATCAATTCTTGCGGCAATTCACATGGCCACTCTATTTGTTCACTGATTGTTGGGTCTAACAACGCTGTATTCCTCCTCCGACAATCGCTAACTCTGTATCTATACAGCGTGGTTACTGTATCTCTACACTCCCTCTAAATGTAGTGCATCACAGCCAAGGTAAGCTGTTTTTTGCTAAATAAGATCATATTCTTTAATAAGTTAAGTTGTTCCTTGGTCTAACAATCGCTAGCAGCCAATATAAAAACGACCAACATATGTCGGTCGTTATAAGGCGCTATGCTTCAGAGTTTTAGCTGCTGAAATCTAAACGACAGGCTACTCAGAATCAGCTTTAACTTTAGTTTTAGTTTTAGTTAAGTAACCTAGAACAAGCTCTCGATATTGCTGCTTCAATGGCGCTTCAATAAAACTCGCGTCTATCGCATTCAAACTAAACTGCGCTAACTCCTGGTGCGTCATCTCATGAGCTTGGCTCACCGCATTAAAGGTATCCGACATGTAACCACCGAAATAAGCAGGGTCATCCGAGTTAATCGTTACAGCCACACCCTTTCTCAACAGTTCGACAATGTTGTGGTCTTCCATCACATCGAATACACGCAATTTAATATTCGACAGTGGGCACACCGTCAGTGGCATTTTAGTTTCAATCAGTTCTTCGATTAAAGCTTCGTCTGTCATGCACTGCACACCATGATCCACTCGACTCACGCTGAGCATTTCAATCGCATCGACGATGTTTTGAGCCGGCCCTTCTTCTCCTGCATGAGCCACCGTTAAGAAGCCCGCTTGTTTCGCTTGTTGGAATACACGCTTGAACTTCTCGGGTGGGTGTCCTAATTCAGAAGAGTCCAGCCCAACCCCGACGATCTTATCTTTATGCTTCAACACATCAGCGAACGTTTGAATGGCGCTCTCTTCAGACAGATGTCGTAAGAAACAAGCGATGATTTGAGAAGAGGTACCTAACTGTTTTTGACCACTTTCGAGCGCACGATGAATCCCGTTAATCACAGTTTCAAATGCAATACCACGCTCCGTATGTGTTTGAGGATCAAAGAAAATCTCAGTATGAATAACATTGTCGGCTTTACAACGCTCTAAATACGCCCAAGTTAAATCATAGAAATCTTGTTCCGTGCGCAATGCATCGGCACCTTGATAATAGATATCCAAAAATGATTGCAAATCATCAAATTCGTATGCGCGTCTTAGTTGTTCTGGGGATGAATAAGGCAGATCAATGCCATTACGTTGAGCAAGCTGGAAAAGTAACTCAGGCTCAAGCGAGCCTTCAATGTGCAAATGCAACTCTACTTTTGGAAGCCCTTGAATAAATGCGTTCATATTTCACCTACTATGGATTTTAGGTGTGCACTTACTCTGAATAATAGACCGGAGGTTTTCTTGAACGCCATTACAAAGAGTAAGAACACAATTGTGATCTAAACCCTTCGTAATCAGCACTTTGCGGGAGCTGGTAGAGACCCCCAAACCATATCATTGGGGTTATACGAAGCAAACGGTTGCTACTATACAGAGTTCAGTGTGAATTTCACTAATCGTTTCTCGATAAAACTAATAAATTACTCAGTAGCATTTAAGAATACTCGTCACACCTTATTCAGAACGACATTCTAATATTAGGTTGACACACTTTAGTTATTGCCGCTATTTTGTCTAAAACCACAAAAGACGGTCGATATGAAACACAACCTATTCGCGAGCTTTGAGGATCTCCTCTCTCACCAAACCAACACTTTGACCGCATGCCAACCCAAAGATTTCGATAGCACTTTTTTCTTACTGGCAAGAGAAGCGCTCGCTTGGTTTAAGCTCGACAGACTTACCCTATTTCCAAATTCAATGATTCTTCTGGATACAGGAAAAAGTATTTCCGTATCCCAAACAGATACTCCACCGCTTGAAATGGAACGCTTTCTAAAAGGCAATTATCTTGATTACCTTAAGCTTTTACGTTCAAAAGAGTGTTGGCAGTTGTTCCCTGAAGAAACACTAAAGAGCCATATACTCGACCCGTTACGTGTACTTTATGAAGAAGGTGCTCATTGGCATGGGATTGTAAGCCTTTCGTTGTTTGGTCAGCAGTGGGGAGCTATCGGCTTCTCACGGTTCAATCGTTACGATAAGCCAATTGAAGAGGCTGACATGAAGCGAATCAAATTGCTGAGTGATATCTGGCTCTGTTTTTGGCAGCACTCCAAAATGACGCGTAGTGTCACCAGCGATGAAACCAATAATATTAACGAGAGTGAAAAGCTATTATTGCTGACCAAAAGGCAGTGTGCGGTTCTGACTCAATTGGCACAAGGTTATACCGCAAAGCAATGTGCGGAGATCCTCTTTTTAAGCCCTAGAACCATTGAGTCACACAAATACCGCATGTTGGATATTTTGGAACTCGACAACCATACCGAACTGATTCAGTTTGCACTGCGAAATGGCTTTGGCATCGATAATCCATAGCGATCTTATAGTGACGAATGCTTATAAACATAAAACCCTCAAGCAAATAAAGTTTGAGGGTTTTATTAAAATGACTTTGTTAATTAATATCTTATTCAACTGTTTCAGTTATATCGAGTCACTTCGCCTTCATAGGTAATCTGGTCGTATTCTCGACATCAACAACATATCAATGTACTTACCGCCTTTGAACGTACTGAGTCTTTTTGTGCCTTCTAACTGAAAACCTACACGTTCATACAAAGCAATCGCGGCGTGGTTATCAGCATGAACCTCTAACTCAAGACGCACGAGGTTAAGCCAGTTATCCGCCTGATTGATCGTTTCTTGCATTAACGCCTTACCGACCCCTTTACCATGCATATCCGGGTGAATCGCAATACCAAGACCAGCGCAGTGCCTGTCTCTTACCTTGGTGGTCATGAATAAAGTAATGTGGCCCACTACTTTGCCGGATACCTCCGCAACCAGAGTGAAATGGTCTGAATGGCCAAACAGTCGCTCCACTTGGTCAGAACTAAGATAAGGCTTTTGTGAGGTGTTTTCTGAAACTGAAGGGCGGCGATAAATATCGAAAATATCTTGGCTATCCGTTGCTTCTAAATGTCTAATTTGTATTTCCAAAGCGCTTCCTTATCCTATTATTTCTATCCATAAGCTAAGTTTCATATTACGGATAGCAACGGGCACCTACAACCTTTAAAGGTGTAAGTGCCCGAAATAATTAAATAAATAGAAATACTGAACTTAAACTTCTGCTTTGATGAGTATTTTTAACATAATGTGAATATCAGAATTTATAATCCACACCCACACTCGCTAATACTTGCTCGGAGTTATAGAAATCGATATTAGAGTCTATGCTTCTTAAACCCAGTAAAGTAATGAACGCCCAATCTTTATAACCCATCAAACCACCAAACTCATACGCTAAAAAAGCACCGTATTCGCTCTCATCACGGGCTTTTCCATAGATTGGGTTCGCTTCATCGTACTGACGATCATGTGCATCCAACGTGACAACAAAACCGTGACGACCAATTTTCTTGGCGTAATTTAATTCAATACCGTAACTATCAAAGCTAAACGCTCCGCCTTCCGCATCAGAGTGGAAATACACCATGGATGGAACGAACACACCCGCTTGGTTAGCTAAGATGAAAGGGTATCCTGCTTTGGCATACACATAGATTCGTTCCCTATTAAGCAGTGCTATCTCTTCAGCAGATAGCCCCAATGAAGTCCCAGACAGCTCATCATCAACGTCGGACTCACCAATCGCGAAATCCGTTCGAAAGCCCGTGCCGCCTATGTTGGTCATTTGCAGTCGCCCAACATTACCTTTTAAATCGGTTTCGTTTCGATTAACGCCAACCGCGTAAGGGTCAGACCAAGCCTTACCCGAGACAAGTGTAGGAAGAACAGAAAAATCCAATATGGTGCCACCAGAAAGTTGATATCGATAACCGATCTCAAACGCAATGGTACCTGTTGCAATATCCTCTCGTGTTGTACCCGCATACACTTGGTGAGTCAGCGATTCGCCAAAAGTATATTGAACAGTACCCAAAAAGCCGAGTAGCCCTTGGTTTTCACTCTCCCCTTCCTGGGTGTTGGTTGCTTGATTCGAATCTTGTTCAGTACTCAAATTACTACTGTCAGAGTAGAAACCGGCCAATACACTGAAATTACCGCTGAAACCTTCACTTGGAGCAAGACCACTGTATGCAGGCATTGAAGCCAATGCAGAAAAGACTACTGGTAAAACAAACCTCATATTCACATCCACTATTTGAATAATCATCAAATAACTATAAGCATCAAAATGGAATTACAACAAGCATTTAACAATATAAATTTATTCGCTTGGCGCAGTCGATATCGTTAACCATTCATTCAAAGACACTACAAATTGATCTATCACGATTGGGCTTTCGTAATACCTCTCGAAAATAACGGACAAAACTCAAAGGAAGACAATATGTTTAATAAATTAATCAAAACCATGTCAGTGCTAGTTGCGGCGCTTCTTTTTACGGCTTTTGCTCACGCCGATCACCACGGAATGAAGAAAGATATCGTTGACGTGGCGGCTGAAAACGGCTCTTTCAACACCTTGGTAGCAGCAGTAAAAGCGGCAGGCTTAGTTGAAACATTGAAAGGTGATGGCCCGTTCACTGTGTTTGCGCCAACGGATGAAGCGTTCGCTGCACTACCAGAAGGAACGGTTGATATGCTGTTGAAGCCAGAAAACAAAGACAAGCTAATCGCAGTACTGACCTATCATGTGGTGCCAGGAAAAATAATGGCGTCTGAAGTGATGAAACTTGATAGTGCCGTAACAGTGCAAGGTGAAGCGGTAATGGTAGGAATTGATCACGGCAATGTGATGATCAACAAAGCGCAGGTCGTGATGGCAGATGTTGAAGCAAGCAATGGTGTTATCCATGTGATTGATGCTGTATTACTGCCTAAATAATAAAGATGAACACAAATCAAAGGTTCTTAGAGGGTGTGATAGGTTCACACCCTTTTCATGTTTAAGTACCAAGTAAAGATAGGTATCAAACTAGCCGAACCTGCCTTTTGATAAGCAAGAACCCTCATTACATAAACAAGCGCCCGAATATCAGAAAGGCCGCCATCGATACCACCTTCGTGAAGACCACCACCCAGATGCAATCACCAACACTAGAATGCGTCGCTTTCCCGAGCAGGAACACAAACAGAATCAACCCTAACACCCAACCCACTGTCGGAATCAATGACACCAAAGCAACGATTACAGCAATAGTAAGAAGGGATTTAAAATCTGCGACCACGAAAGACATTTTAGAGGCGATATACATGCAACATGCGGTGATTAATACGTCCATCACAAACGCTAAAGCTTCAATTCCCACTTTTCTTCCTTCACTGATATTTGTTGAAGTGAATATTATCTCTAAAGTGATGATTTTTCTTGAATAAGAGAACAAAAAGCAGGTGAAAACTGTATCAAAAATGAGATTACCGTTCGTCTGAACGCACAGGTTTATTTGCTCGAGTCTTCTAAGCCTTTGACCAATGCTCCCGACCGAGTCTGATTTGCTTTTTGATAGGCATCAAAGCCATCTTCGCGTTTACCTCCGAACAAACAAAGAAACGAGTTGATGACAAATGAAAAGAATGAGATGACGACAACAAAGAGAGGAAATAGCCCCGACACCCCAGCATCTAAGGCAAGTACGCCAACAGCGAAGGACAACATCGACACTAATGTATATAGTTTAGATCTACTCACATGACTCATGAACAACACTCCTTGTATTCACTCAACGTTTAGATTAGACAAATTATCTTGCACACAATTTGAACTCATCGACAATATCAATAGATCAGGAAAAGTTATCCTTAAAAAGGTTCATTAATATTTCAAACTCGATGTCTGTATCCCTAAGAACACGAGTCCACCTATTCAGCTGCCTTGTCCATCTTCAACTACCTTTTCCATCACGTAATTGGTCAGCTTTACGCCACGCATTTCGACTTCCTGTTCATTTACTACCTTAAAGCCAAGGTGCTCATAAAAAGGCCTTGCGGTAATACTTACTTCAGAGAAATATCTCGATACGCCACGAACTCGACCCACAGTGAAGACATGTTCCATCAGCGCTTTCCCTACACCCTTCCCTTGATATTCGTGGTGACAGAAAAAGTGATCAATCAAGCCGTTGGGTTGCAGGTCAGTATAGCCAACAACGCAGCCATCGAGCTCAGCTACAAAGGGTTGCAACCCATTCATACGCTTTTTCCATAATGCAAAGTCAAAGCTACTGGGTGCCCAAGCTTCGACTTGCTGTTGAGAATAATCACGAACATTGACGTTACGTACCGTATGAAAGAAGATCTCCCACAGTGCTTTATCATCACTCGCTTGATAGTTTCGAATTCTAACCACGACATACTCCTTTTTGTCTTAAGTCCTTTCAGAGGTGCAAATAAACAGCTAACTCAGCAAGCTTTATAACCTAACAACCTCAGCTTTAGAGCAAGATATCAACGATAAAATACAGCCAACCAGATCGTCACCGTATCTTTATCTGTGCCAACAACCTTGTGCTTTTCTCTCGCAGCAATGTTGATGTAATCCCCTTTAGACAAGGTAACAACGCGTCCATCTTCAAACTCGATGACGCCTTGACCTTCAATCACCATCACCCATTCATTCTCATCTTGGTCATACCAACCCTCTTCTGGTGAACTGTGTCCATGCGACAATATTCTTTCAATTCGAACACTATCGTTGGCAATCAGATCATTGAATATCTCATTGGGTATTGATGAAGGAACATCATTGTAAATGTTTGGCATCAAGCTCTCCTAGCTAGCATTGAATTGATTTGAATTGATTAACAACTTGGGCCTTAGCTTCAGTTGTAAACCTAAGCAGCGGCACTCTTTCTGAAGTAAAAACGGTAATAGCCCACCAAGTTACTGCAGATAAACAGCGCCTCCATAACAACCGCTGTTGGCGAGCCAACTAAGTAATTGTGAATCAACCAAAAGCTGGTTCCGATGATCATCAATTCTCTTAATCGACGGTCATCTTTATTGAAGGCAGCAAAGGTTTGAAATACGGAGGCAAAGCAACTCAATATGCTGGTCAGCCCCGAATAAGTCACAGCGGTTGCGACCACCGACATCGAGCAGAACAAATATTTAAACTTAGACGAGGTAGAAAATACGCTCGTCAAATAGCGAATCGTGGCAATCGTCATTAAGCTCGCCGCTGTCCATTGTTCAAGTAGGATAAAGTGACTCGAAATAAGAACGCCAGCAAAGAACAGACAAGTGACGATTTTCTTCCTTTCCTTGAATTGGAATGACAGAAGATCAAAACAAATGGCTATCGCGACTAATACTTGGGAAAGATAAAAGGCAGACACGGTGATTCCTTCAATAATACATTACGCCCTAGCCGCCTCTTTTAACTGTGAACAGTCGAATAAAACGTACTAGGCGGTTCCAACAAAACAGGGGGAACCTGCGCTCTAAAGCTTCTATAGAGATCTAAAGCTTCAACACTCCACTAATCACAGTGGTCGCAGAACCGATTAACTTTATTCGCCCATTAGCTAAGAGCTCTGTCGACATATAACCACCACGACGAGACGCCTGATAAGCACTGAAACTGCTTTTGTTGAGCTTTTCAGCCCAGTACTGCGTCAATGCGCAATGTGCCGAGCCGGTAACAGGATCTTCATTAACCCCAACCCAAGGTGCAAAGTAGCGAGAAACAAAATCAAGTTCCTTATTTGATGCCAACGCTGTCACCACAACGCCTCGCCCTTGAATGCCTTTTAACGCATCAAAGTTTGGTGAAAGCTCCAATAACACTTGTTCGTTGGAAACTTCGATTAACTGCTTTGAGTCAAATTCTTGGAATGATACGACTTGATGCGGTTCTAAACCTAAATGTTCAAACAGCGTGAGGTTGGGTTCAGAATGTAATGACAGTTCGGCGCTAGGGAAATCAAGCTCGATAGACGATTCACAAACTGCGGCAGATAACTCCCCAGATAAAGTGTTAAACACGACCTTATCACCTGTCTCAAGCAGTCCTTGTTCTTTCATTACATGAACAGTTGCCAGTGTGCCATGCCCACACAGCTTCACTTCGACTTCTGGAGTGAACCATTTAAGCGTCATCGTGTTAAGCGCAAGAAAAGCCGTTTCGGATACCGCCATCTCTTCTGCGATTGAAAACATTAACGACTCATCCAACGGCTCTTTAGAGATACAGACCCCGGCAGGGTTCCCTTTAAACGCTTGAGTTGTAAACGAATCTACTTGATATATCTCTAAATCCACAATGACTCCTAATGCGAAACCTTTCCCAAATCGGCAATCATAGCTCGTTGGGACATAACCTAGATACTACTGACCACAATAAGCACAAACACCTTGTGCTACAAGTCTTTAGAAACAAATTTATCGATACTTACTCAGAAAAAAAGAAATGATAAACAAAGAGTTATGAAAAGAATTGGTGGATAAAGCAAAAGGTTTAATATCGGGCAAGCACTAGATAAAACGTATCAGACAAGGCAGGAAACATACACACATTCGCGGCACATAAGCATTGTATCGTGCCACAAACGTGAGGTTACTCAGCAATAATGACTCAAATTGAACCTATTGACGTACTAGCGCAGATTTCACAATGGTCAAGCCAAGTAGCCCCAGCATGACTCCTGTCACTTTATCAATATAGTAAGCAACACGCGTAAACTCTTGACGTACTTTGGGCGCAGATAACAAGAAGATGATCGCCGCATCCCATATAAAGACAACCACCGTCATCCAAATACCTAGACCTAACTTAAACATGAAGCCCACCTCATTATTCAGTACAACCGTGAATAAGCTCAAATAGAACAAAAGGTTTTTAGGATTAAGGATTCCCGATAGAAAACCCGTAACAAATTCTTTAAGAAAAGTGGTTTGATTGGAGGCACCTTCTTCGTCAACATCGAAATTACTGTAATTGCTTTTTTTCGCTCTTATCGCTTGCAAAGCAAGATAAACAAGAAACACACCACCAATGATCTTGAGTGCAATCATAATAGAAACGGATGCTGCCAAAATCGAGCCTACACCAACTAGGCACAAAGCAATGTAAACCGCATTCGCACTGGCAATACCGAATGCAACGCCTAGTGCTTTTCTTCCCTTATTTCGAACAGCACTCTTCACTACAATCACAAAGTCTGGTCCGGGGCTCAACAACGCCAAAAAATGAGCAATCGCCACGGTAACAAAAATCCCAACTAAACTTGCATCCATAAATCAATGTCCTTATTGTGAAATTTAATGCATTATTATCGCATAATTAACTTGTAGTTGGTTTTTTGGTTCATAATTAATGTTTCGATACTAAGAGAATCAGACGAGCAACACGTTTTCATAAGCCTCGTAAGGTAAAGACGATCTAATAACCGACTTTCCAACATTTAGTTCAGATAGTTAATCCATTATTTTGCCTAGCGATCTCATAACCAAGACTCATTTTCCTTCTATTTTGGTAATTAAAAGTCTGTGTTCGCATGCATTGCATTAGGTTGTACTAAAATAAGAGCCGTAAATTTGAATCATGTCGCAGATTTTGGGCTACGATTTAGTTATCACGTACGAAAGGGAATCCGTCAGTGAAAGCGTTTTGTGTATCAATTCTCGCGTCAACATCCTTTTTGGCTAGCCCTGTATTTGGCCAGCAGCATGATATTTATCTCTACAATTGGGATGAATTTTTATCTGACAGCGTCGTTACCCAGTTAAGTGATACCTACGGCATCTCACTAAAGCAACAATTCTTCTCTGATGAGTCAATAAGGGATGAGGTTTTATTAAGCGAGCGTCGAGGCGCTTTTGAACTGGTCATCGTCGAAAGCGTAAAACTTAAGGCATTAGCCAAACAAAACCTTTTCCATAACCTAAGTGACTTACAACAATCCATTGAAAGCAATTTTGACCCCAGGTGGGCGGATGGGTGTGGTGAGTATGGAATTCCTTACGCGTGGGGAACATCCGGTATTCTTTATCGCAGTGATAAAGTCTCCGCCCCAGAATCTTGGATGGCGATTCTTGAACCCGACTCGAAAGTCAGTGGCCGTATAAGTATGTACTACGACCCCACCGACTTGGTGAGCACGGCGTTATTGGTCAATCGATTTGACCCATTTACTAATAATGAACAAGAACTTCGTGTTGCGTACAAAACGCTACAACTGCAAAAACCACATCTTGAAAGCAATGAGTATGTCATCGACCACATCCACCAGCTTGAGCGTCTAGCCAATATCGACCTCGCCTACGGATATTCAGGTGACAGCTATGTGCTTAATGATGCCGAACCTGAAGCATCTTGGGCCTACGCAGTGCCTCAAGAAGGAACGACCTTATGGTTAGAGTGTATGGCTGCAATTAACAACGGAGAGTTATCTCCACAGGCAACCACTATCCTCTCCTTCCTATCGCAACCTGAAATAGCCGCTCAAAACGCAATGGATTCATGGTTTGCAACACCAAGTTCAAAAGCAAAAGCACTCACTTCTCAGGAGTATCAAAACGATCCCGAGCTTTTCCCGAGTAAAGCAGTATTAGATCGCAGCTACCTTTATCAGCCGTTAGAACCGAGTAGCATTCAAATTCGCAATCGTATTGTCGACAGTTTGAGATAACTCATGCCCGTATTGAAGAAGCTCTATTTCGTACTTTTACCCACGCTACTGTTGGTCTTTCTGATCGCAGGAATCGTGTCATACAACTTCGCGTCAAATCATGCTAAGCATATGTACCTAGACAAAGTGCAATCTGATGTGAATACCGCTTTAGTCGCTGCAGAGTATGAGCAACTCGGCTTATCCTTACTGGTCAAAGATATTGGGTCTTCGTTGCAGTTTCTTCGCTATATTCAAAACCCAGGCGACTACACGACTCTATCGCTATTGGAGAAACGAGTACTACGTGTATTAAGCCAGAATCACGTCAATCAATTTGGACAACGCAATGTTTATATCGTGGACCCTAAGTTCAAATTAACGCTTTCGACTCTCAGAGCCGATCCTTTCGAGGGGCTAAAAATCCCTGACAAGATTTATGAAAGAGTCTTCGACATATACACCTCGTTAATCAGCAAGAAGGAACTCTCCTACGAAGGCTTCTCTTATATCTCGATTAGTGGCGAGCTCAGATATTCGTATGTTGCGGCAATTGACCCTTACCTCCTTCCTCAAGATAAACGTGCAAGTAACAGTTTAAATCGCTACATCTTGATTGCTGACGGACCTCTGATACAACTCTCTAGCTTATTAATCAAATACAATGACGATGACAATATTCAGTTCTTAATCGAGCCATCCTCAGACGCTGCCAACATCGAAAATACCCAATTCGTTATCAAATCAATTGAGCAAACCCAAGATAATATCAATGTGCAGATGACCAGCCGACATCTCATCGCGCAAGTAAATATTCGAGAACAAAAGTTCAACCATGAGAAAGCCATCATCGCTAAACAAACCTTGTTAGGTGGCTTTGGTACTCTCTTTACGATCATGTTAATCGTACATTTAGTGGTGCGTTATCAACTCGTGCGCCCGCTTAAAGACTTACTGCAAGAGATATCGATCGGCGGGCTCAAGCTTAGATACTTCAAACGCTCATCAGGGCAGAGTGAAATTGATGGGTTGAAAAACGCTTACATCGACTCATTAACAGAGTTGAAGTTCGAAGCCGAATTCGACCAACTTACCAAGTTAGCCAATCGACGCTCATTCATTCGACACCTTGATGTACGCCTCAAGAGTTCAATGAACCCACACTGCTATGTGGTTTGTTGGGACATCATCGACTTCCGTAAAATCAACGATCTCTACGGTGCAAAAGTTGGTGATAATGTACTAATAAGCTTAACTAGAGTGCTTAGAGAAACTCTACAAAACCAACAGTCATCTTCCGGTTTCAGTTGCAATGACTACTCCATAGCAAGGCTTGGGGGGAATCAGTTTATTGCCATTTTAGAAATGGATAAAAGCCAAGTGATAAACGAAGAAATAGAGAACATCAATAATACGCTGACTAGCACTACGTTCCTTGATTACTATGGGTTTAGGTTATCACTCGCAACAGGTGTTTTACCGCTCGACACACCAAAGTTTGTAGAAATTTGGCACCGATGTATTGATGAGATGCTGCTCCGTGCAAAATCTCACAATAATGGAGAAAGCCGTATTGTTTATGGCGAGGAGTTATTACACACGTTAGAGAGACACGACATTATAGAAAAAAGGCTTTTAGAGTGCTGTGAAAGTGATAACTTTGAACTTCGCTTTATGCCTATTTTCAACGCTAAAACACTTCAGGTAGATGGCGCTGAGTGTTTGATTCGTTGCCCTGCTTTATTTGACATAAACGCGGGTCCAGACGAATTCATACCTGCTGCAGAGAAGAGCAACCTCATATCCAAACTCGATATGTGGGTTATTAGCACCGCTATCAAGAGCTATAAAGAGCTCTCAGAAATCCACAAGTACAAAGGTACCTTATCCATTAACATTTCAGCAATGGAGCTATACAACCGCAATTTTGCCGACAATATTCGTAAGGTTATCGAACGGTACCAAGTACCTCCTAGCAACATTATTATCGAGATAACTGAGACCAGTTACGTGAAAAGTACCAAGCTTACGGTACAGACTATCGAGAGAATCAGAAGCCTAGGCTTAAAGGTTTCACTTGATGACTTTGGTACTGGATACACAGCCTTCAACCAGCTACTCCACTACCCTGTGGATGAGCTAAAAATTGATAAGAGCTTTATCGATAACATGGTAGACGACAAAGCCGACCGTAAGATGGTCGAATCTATGGTTAACTTAGGCCACTCTTGTGACACGCTAGTCGTCGGAGAAGGTGTTGAGTCGATAGAACAGTATCATTACCTCAGAAAAGCGAACTGTGACCTAATACAAGGCTACTTCTTCAGTCAGCCACTCACTTATCTGGAATTCATCGAGTTTGTTCGAAACCATAACCCGCAAGCAATTTTAAACCCGCAGTCTGTTACCAGTTCGAGATCTAACGAGCGAATCGTTGCACTCACTCAAAAGCAGTAACCTTAAACCTAAACCTAAACCTAAACCTCAAAGCCTCTCTTCCTGTTCAAGCGCTGCAAGCCGCTATAGCTATAACTAGTAGTAGAACTATCTTCATCTGTGCAGGAGGTCTGCGTTGGCTACACATTGAATGAGGAGGTAAATAAAGGATGGAAAAAGCCATGTTAATGAATCGGGAGCGTGGTGAGCGGAAAGCAATTAAACGTAACGTTCTGACTTTTGGCTAATGCGGGGATTAGCTCTGCATTGTCGTCAGTAGCTCCATCATATCTTTAGAGCTGATGTTCTTCTTATGCCTGACTACAGCGTCAATCATCAATTCTAAATTGCCCGCAGATATATAATCCTTGAGCACGTCATTGAATTTTTCCTGTATCTCATCACTGGTGTACAAGTGCTCAGGAATAAAGAATAAAAATTGGCTGCCACTGCTACGAAACGAGATAGTACTTTCCGGAACCTTTGCCGTCAGAGACTTAGCGGCGGAGCTCACTACCAGATCACCATATTCAAGCCCATACTTTTGGTTAATCTCATTGAGGTTTCTGATGCGTACAAAGTAAAGGTCGAAATTACCGTTTGTTGGATAGCTGTTTTTAACAAACTGCATGAGCGAGACTCGATTGCGAAAACCAGTAATAAAGTCGGTAGAATGAAGTTTTCGTTTGATGGAAAAATCGAGATAGAAAATGATGCCTGTCATCAACATAATCAAGACAAGAAAGGCGCTGCTAATTTGGTGAACAACAACAAACTTACCTACCATGGACGTATTTTCTTCAATAACTGGGCTTTGTAATCGAAACTTTTCGTTAATAAACTCGACCAGCGTGGTGTAGCAAATATCGACTTTCTTCTGCAGGGATTCTTTGGGTAATTGCCCTGTACTGACCAACTTGATTGACGATTCTAGCGACTTAAACTTTTCAAACTCTGAGGTAAAGTACGGCTTAAAGTTTGCTGAGCGAATAAAATTGGACGATTCAGTGCTGTTGATCAGAATATCAAAACGACTCCAAGTAATGTCATAAGCCAACCAAAGTTCATCATAATCAATCGTTTTTGCGTGGCTAACCATCAAGAAGTTTGCATACTCTTTGACGAGTTGAAAAACAAACCATGTGGCCTCATTTTGGCGGTTAGAAAAGCTCTTGTTGATGTCATTAATTCGAGTAACACTGTAGATATTGACGGATAGAACAACCACTGCCAAAGACAAAACAACGACTTTGATTGCAGCCATAGACAACAGCTTCTTCATAATTAGCCTCTACAGGTGAATATCACGAATCTGCCAAATCATCTTGGCATGGAAATCAGGGGTATTGGTCTCAGGATTCGCAGAGAGTGGGTAAATCAACCAAAACGGGCCTTTCTCTCTCACAGACATAAACTCCCCATTCTTTTTAATCGCAATGATGGGTTCATAGGTATCAAAATCTTCTTTGGGCACGGCAATTTTATAGTCATTCAATGCTACGAAAGTGACTTGTGATGATATCGGTAGATCCATATTTTCAAGCACCGTTTGTAACGTCACACCACTATAAACGGTCAGACCCTCGACCCAAGGCAAGGTGGTAGTAATTTCTTTTTGAGGAAGTGACAGGAGTTGCTCTCTACTAAAACCATGCTTTTGCCCAGAGTGGTCGAAAACCGTTAACTCTGAGGCTGCAAAAATCGAAAACGAGCAAAGCCAAAGCATCAACAAGAATACAGTTCTCATTCTAAACTCCATTTAAAAAGGTCACTAAATTGAGTCTAGTATAAATTGACCATTTAACTTGTACCGATACCACTCAGATTGATTGGTATCACTTGATCCCTAATTCTCCTACACCTCGCTGTCTTTCAATAACTTCGCTGTTTCTCTGTCTCTTCCATCACCGCTCTCGTTCAGCAATCCTTAGCCGCTTGACGTATTCCTTCCAGGCCGTCGAGTAAGAAAAACTCGTATTTTACTCTGCGTAAGTAAACCAATAAGCCCTATGAATACGTATCAAACAACAAAATTAACAATAAATATGAGTAAGTAAGTAGCGAGAATGCTGGTTGCTGCATAACCTTTAATCGAACGTAAGCAGCTTTAAGAGACTTAATAACGGGTTCCAGTCGTTTCTACTTCACCAGTTGATCTCGTGTATTGATCTTAGAAAGCTTACTCATTTCATAATCAAGGGAATCGAGAATGAGTTTGAATATAAAAAAATTTAACCCCATGGCGACACTTTCTACCCTAGTAATGACGCTGGTCATGTTTCCTGTTTCTGCTGAAGTTAATCAAGAACAATTCGAATTAGGTAAACAAAAAGCCAAAGTGTGCATGACCTGCCATGGCGCTGATGGCATCTCAACACAAGATCCCTACCCGAACCTTCGCGGTCAAAAAGTGGGCTATCTCATCTCTTCATTGAAAGATTACCAGACTCGAGAAAGAACCAGTGGCTTAGCGATTCTCATGCAACAACAAGCCGACACGCTCTCAGACCAAGACATTCGTGACATTTCCTATTTCTATTCAGTGCTCGGCAACGAAGCAAGCTCGCTCAGCGATTCAAATTAAGTCAGCGATTCAAAATATCTAGGCAAGGAGCCTTGTTATGGAACAAGTGACAACGCAATACAGCATTAAGGTCGTGAAGTACTTCATCATCGCATCCTTAGTGTGGGCGATTGTAGGTATGATCATCGGCGTGATTCTCGCCGCGCAATTATATTGGCCAGTCTTAAACTTTGATTCTCAATATTTCCAATTTGGTCGACTGCGCCCGCTACATACCTCTGGAGTGATTTACGGCTTCGTGGTGAATATCTTGATGGGGACGTCTTTATATATTGCCCAGCGAACAGGCCATTGTGACTTGTTCAATAAAAGCCTTTCATGGATGGTATTTTGGGGCTGGCAACTCATCCTGTTACTTGCGGTCATTTCCTTACCCGCAGGCCACACTACCTCAAAAGAGTATGCAGAGCTTGAATGGCCAATCGACTTAATGATTGTGCTGGTTTGGGTGCTGTATGCGGTGTTGTTCTTTGGCACCCTTGCTAAACGAAAGGTCAGCCATATCTTCGTGGCTAACTGGTTCTTTGCTGCTTTCATCATCGTCGTTGCAATGATTTTCATCGTGAACAACCTCGCGATGCCTGTGTTGGCGATGAAGTCCTACTCTGTGTTTGCAGGCGCTCAAGATGCGATTGTTCAGTGGTGGTGGGGACATAATGCCGTCGGCTTCTTGCTGACCGCTGGTGTTATTGGTATGAACTACTATTTCATACCTAAAGCGGCGGATCGACCTATCTACTCGTACCGTTTGTCTGTGATCCATTTCTGGGGTTTGGTCGGCTTTTACACGTGGGCCGGAACGCACCATTTGGTTTATTCTTCCGTTCCTATCTGGATTCAGAACATCGGCATCGTGATGTCATTGATCCTGTGGCTCCCTTCTTGGGCAGGTGCGTTTAATAGCGCAATGACCCTCCTACAAAACAAAGAAAAGCTGAAGTCCGACTACATTCTTTTATTCTTTTTCTCAGCGATTCTTTACTACTGCTTGGCAACATTCGAAGGTCCGCTACTCGCCATTCGCTGGTTTAACATGGTGGCACACAACACCGAATGGATCATCGGACACGTACATTCCGCGGCTCTAGGATGGGTTGGAATGTCAGGGATAGCGGTTTTTTACTATTTCATTCCACGCTTATGGGGCCAAACCGATCTTTGGTCACGACGATTGATTAAATGGCACTTTTGGCTTGCTCATGCTGGCGTCGCCATCTATGCAATAGCACTTTGGATCGCAGGCATCGGCGAGGGGTATATGTGGCTCGCTCAAAATGAAAATGGCGAACTGATTTACAGTTTTGTAGAAGCTATGGATTTTAAAGCACCTTGGTTATTCATGCGTTTCTTTGGTGGTGCGCTGTTTGTACTTGGATTGTTCTTAATGGCTTTCAACTTGTACAAAACGGTTCGTATGCCCGCAGTACATGATGCTAAACACACCGTTAATGAGGGGGCTTAAATGATGAGTAAAGACTTTACACATTCAATCGTCATTTTAATTTTGACCACTGTTGTCGTGGCCTCCTTCTCTTTATTGGTCTGGGTAGTGCCAAGCATTGTCCGTGGCGATGATATTGCCAAAGGCAGCTTAGCGATGCCACTCACACCGATTGAGTTAGCAGGCCGAGACATCTACATCAGTGAAGGCTGCCATGTTTGTCACACACAAATGGTTCGCCCTCTAGAGCCAGAGGTGAAACGTAATGGTCGCCCGAACCAAGAAGCAGACGATATCTATGAGTTTCCTAACTTGTGGGGCTCTAAACGTACTGGCCCTGACCTCACTAATTTAGGCAGAAAGTATTCTGACCAGTGGCATGTTATTCACTTAATTGATCCTCGAAAAGTTGTACCGACCTCGATCATGCCCTCTTACCCGTGGCTATTTGAGCAGACTCTGACTGGCGATGATATCAGCGCCAAAATGGAAGTGTTACGTACCTTAGGTGTGCCTTATACCGATCAAGAAATTGGTGACGCCCGTTTGCAAGTAAGAGGCAAAACCAAAGGTGAAGCGCTGATTCGCTATTTACAAAGCCTGGGTAAAGATACGTCACAGGAGGTATCACAATGAGCACATTCTGGAATCTATGGGCGGTACTCTTAACCTTAATATTCTTTGTTCTGATGGTATCGGTTATCGTTAAATATTGGCGTAGCAATCACAAGGCCGATCACGACCACACCATAGGCACCTTTGATGGGATTGAAGAGAAAGATGCGCCTCCACCTAAGCTGTTATTTGTAAGCTATGCGGTCGCATTTCTTTTATCTGCAGGCTATTTGGTGCTCTACCCTGGGCTTGGCGAGTGGGAAGGCTTAGTCGATTGGGAACAAAGCGATGATAAGCTCAGTTCACCATCCACCACTCTCAATGAGCAATTTGCACAAACCAGTGAAACCACGTTAGAAGGACTAGCTGCCGTCTCAGAGATCGTGAACAGCGGTAGAATTCTATTCCAAACTCACTGCGCTGCTTGTCACCGAGATAATGCTCAGGGACAAAAGCACTTTCCTAACTTGATAGACCAAGAGTGGCTTTATGGTGGCAGTGATGAAGCTGTGATTCATTCGATTGCCAAAGGCCGGAACGGTGCTATGCCGGGTTGGAGTGAAATCATGCGCCCAGACGAGGTGGCGAAGGTCTCCTACTACCTAGCGTCTCTCAACCAACGTCATACCGATGTGCCGGAGATTAAAGTCGAGCTCGGTAAAACCTTGTTCGTCCAATACTGTTCGTCTTGTCATGCTGATGGTGCTGTCGCTAACCCAGCGATTGGTGTACCTGATCTTTCCGATGACATCTGGCTTCACGGCGGCAGTATTGAAGAGATTCAGCACACCATTAATTACGGTTTGAACAACCTAATGCCTGCGTTTAATGAGCAGCTCACCGAGAACGAAATACTCGCGCTTGGGGCTTATATCCGACACGCTGGTGAAGTAGAACAACAAAGGCTCGCGAGTTTGAAAGCATCATCTGTTAAGCGCGGAGAATATCTCGCTTACGCCGGTGATTGTGTGGCTTGTCATAGTGCAGAAGGTAGCGAACCCTTCGCTGGCGGCCTACCGTTTGTGACCCCTTTCGGTACCGTGTATTCAACCAACATAACCCCACACACCACCGAAGGGATCGGGACTTATGACTTCGATGATTTCCGAGCCGCATTAGTTGCAGGTAAAGGTAAGAATGGTTACCTCTACCCTGCAATGCCTTACACCTCTTATCAATACCTGACCGACCAAGACATGGTGGATTTATGGGAATACATGCAGTCCATCACCGCCGTGCCGCGACGCAATGATGACAACAGCATGATGTTTCCATCCAATATTCGCTTAGGTTTGCTTGGCTGGAACATCGTATTCATGGATACAGACCCTATTGATTATGAAGTACCAGAGGAGCTCAAAGGAGAAATTGAGAATGTCGATAAGTGGCAGCAAGGCAAATATTGGGTCGCAGGACTTGGCCACTGTTCGGAGTGCCATACGCCACGAAACATTGCCCAAGCACTGATACCAGAACGTATTTTCCAAGGTAACTTGATTGACGGTTGGAACGCGCCTGATATCACAGCTAATGAGCTCTATATCGATGGTTGGGATGAAGCAACACTCACCGACTTTTTACACACAGGGCATTCAGACAAAGGCACCGCTTTTGCGGGTATGGCTGATGTCGTGAAAAACAGCCTAAGTTTGATGACACGTGAAGATATTGAGTCGATGTCCTATTACCTACTCAGTGGGGATATTAACAACACCATTGCCAGTGATGCCATTCAGTTGCAGCCTAGAGGGTTTGATGAAGCTGCGTATGCCAGTGAAATCTACACCACGTATCGTCAAACCTGTGGGGCGTGTCATGGTGACGATGGTAAAGGTCGCGATCCAATCGCCCCTACTCTGCTGAATAACGGCATTATCATGCACAGCGACCCATTCAACACCATTGCAGTAACCGTTCGTGGCTTGCAACCCACCTATCTCGACAAAGATCGAAACTTCATGCCGATGGCAAGTTTTGAGGATGTACTGTCGGATCAACGCTTAGCTGAGTTAATCACGTTTGTGCGTTTAAACCTTGGCGCCAGAAATGAACCAGTCACGGCTGAGCATGTTAGAGAGGTAAGAGAAACACTTGAAGCAGCAGGTTATGCGGGTGGATTACACACCACACCTGAAATGTACGAAAATCGAGATAAGAACATTAACATACGATAGGCGCTGTAGCTGTGCGTAGCCGAACGGCTCAATAAGCAGCGAACAGCACGTAACTTTTATCTTTGCCTAACAAACCAAAAGGAGACCACTGTGTCTCCTTTTCTTTTGCCCAAACCCAAGTTTTCGATACTTTGCCGTACAACACAATTGTAACTAACTGATTACACAATTAAGCAGAGCTGCACATAATGCGATCAATCTCGCAGAACAAAGATGACACCAAGTGCATAATATGCAAAATTTTCTAAAGATGTACTAAGGACAGTTATGGATACAACTACACTCATCTACGATACGTTGGAAGGCCTGTCGAGCGCAAAGCCACAGCAACACGCTCAAATCCGCCAAAATCTATATAACCAATTAGATTTATCATTTGAGAAGCAGTTGGCTTTGTATTCATCAGTTCTTGGTCCAGCAAGTGCTGGTAGATTGACCGATTTGGATAGTGCAGTGATGTCTGCACGCAAGATTGTTGGCTTAGAAAACAGCTAAGCAATCTTCAACCTATCTCAACTTTAACGCTGCCATCGTGCAGCGTTTTTTTATGGACGCTATTTACGATAAGTAATGTTGGTTGCTTAAAAATGCTGTTGTTTGCGATAAGTACGGTTAGTTGCGATAAACGCGGTTAAGAAGATAAGTGCAGTTGGGTCTGTTTTTCAAGTTACACGCATTCTCATTTGGTTAATCTTATGTTCCATTTTTAACAGGTGTGTAACCACAATAATGGCGCTAATGTTAGTAGCACGTTAACCACACATCGGATGGAAGAATCATGAGAGTACTTATTGAATATACACAGACAGGCAAATACCGTGATCATGCGTGGGAAGCATTAACGATTCGTTCAAAAGGCGAAATTCAAGCTGTGACTCCCTCTTATGCGGCTCAGCTTATCGAACAGAACCGCGCCAGCTTATCGACCACTGAAAATCAAGATATCGTCATCCAACCTTAATGGCTTCAAGGGCTACCCCTCCTAGTTCCTTAAATCGAATAGTTCGATGACATAAAAAAAACGCTGCACGGATGCAGCGTTTTCTTGTTTTTGACGTATCTTGTCTCTAACGTAAAGAGCTTCTAACTTAGATAGCTTCTAACGTAGATAACCTACGCAGAGAGTTTGATTATTTTGGCAAGTTTTCTAATGCATCAACCATCGTCATCAGCTTATCGACGATTCGTTCACCATCCACTCTCAAACCATTGTGCTCATACTCGTTGGTAATCCACGCTTTTGAGTTTGGAATATTGGCTAGCGTTTCACGGCTGTAATCCAGCTCTACATACATATCATCCGCATAAACCGCACATGCCATCGGAACCGTATTCTTGCTCAGTTGCTCTGCGTTGTACAAAGACCCCCAGTCCGGCTTCTCGGCCAACATGTTTGCCGCTTCACGCAGTGGCTTCAGCGTTTCTAGTTGATCGAACATCCATGGGTACACCATTTCCCCGGTAAACCAGAACTCGCTACCTGATTGGTAGTTAAAGTGTGGGTACTGTTCACGAACTCTGTGAGCCGACCATTTTGACGCAGTGCCCTGGCAGTAAATCGATTCATGCAAAATTGCGTAAATTGGGTTAGTTAAGTAACCCTGCTCTTGCTGCATTTGGTTTAGGAAGCTGTAGCTCAGCTGTCTGTTACCGTTCACTTCAACAAAGGCACTTTCCAGAGTGAAGTACATCGGCAGGTTCGCTTCACCGCCACCAAGGTTAATGCCAATAAGTTGAAATTGCTCAACCGTGAACACCTGACCGTTTGGCAGTCTGACGTCGTTGTTGAGCAGGTAATCAGAGATCTCACGACACATGGCTTGCGCTTGTGGGAACTGAGCAAAGAAGGCTCTGTTTTTGTCCTCGACACGCTTATAAGTCGCACGATAGACATCGTCAGCTTCGCGTTCAATCGAAGGAATACCGCCCGTCACATAACAACGTTGCAAGCTCTGTGGGAACAGTGACAAATAGCTCAGTGTGCAGAAACCACCAAAGCTTTGACCAATCGTCGACCATTGCTTAATACCGAACTGCTCACGAATCGCTTCCGCATCACGAACGATGTTATCCGCTCTGAAATGCGTTAAGTACTCAACCTGCTGTTCTGGAGACAAATGCGCCAACGTTTCATGGCTGATAACCGTGCTGTTGCCTGTACCACGTTGGTCTAGCAGCAGAACACGATAGTTTTGTAATGCACGCTTTAGCCAACCCGATTGACCACTCACTCGTGGAGAAGGAAAACCTGGCCCCCCCTGAAAGTAGATAAGCCAAGGCAGTTCTTGCCCATCTTTAGCGAGATCAACCAGCTCACGTGCGAAGACTTGGATCTGTTGTCCATCTTTTGCTTGATAGTCGAGTGGCAACTCAAATGAGTGCTGACGATACAGGGTGGTTCCATCAATAAAGTTAGCTTGCACGCTTCATTCCTTTTTTATCTGATTCTAAAGTCATCGGTACGAATAAAAACGGTGCCCTTTGGCACCCTAGTTAGCAAGATACGCATACTAGCTTGTAAATGAAACCGTTTGTTGAACCTGAATGTGAAGGTACTTCATTAAATCGCCAAATTAGCTTTATACGCGTAACAACTTGTTTCAAAACAGAAGGTTTAAGGGGCGGTCTATTGAGAGGAAGAATGAAAACGGGAGACAAATAAAAAGAGCTTAACGAGGTGAGGATACGTTAAGCTCTTTGGTTTTATCTGTTGTAGCGTGTGTTATCAATAATGCTATCGATTCACTAAGCACTAAGTACTAAGTACTAAGTACTTAGTACTAAATTATGAAGTCGTTAGCTCACCTGCACCTTGAATTGAACGTTGGCTGTTTTCAACAAGGATAGCCGTGGCCGTTTCTTTCAACGCGCCCCACTCTCCATCGTCAACTTCAATGCCCTCGTTCCACGCCTTCTCTTGAGTTTTAAAAAGCGCTTCCGATTCAATGTGTGTTTGGTAGCCATCTGACAAACGTTCGATATCGAAATCCTGGACGGAAAGCTCGATGGTCATATTGTGGATATGATCGTCCGATGCCAGAGGCAAATCTGATAAAAACAATTCTGGTGCAACGCAACCACGGTTAAGCACATACAAAGTGCTCTTAGGGTTGGAGCCATTATCCCAACGTGCAGTACACGCGATGCCCTTCGCCGCCAGTTTCACAAGCTCGCTGTACGCTAGCCAGCGGTTATGACAGTTGTTTAACTCAATTTTCAGCGTCTTCTTGCCGACCATTTTTTCAATCGCGTAATCCATCACCACAGGTAGGTGGCACGCTAAACTTGCCTTGTGCAGGTCAACTTCAACCGTGTTATCACTAAGCACTTGAATGTCCACTGGGCAATCGTCTTCTAGCCCCATAAAGTTGCTCGCGTTGTTAAAATGACGAACTCCATCCAAGCCAACCATTTGTAAATCTGCCACCATGTTCGCTATTACATCGGCTTCACCACATGTACGACGCATACCCAAAAAGGCTTTATTAACGGCCGCTACCAGTTCATTGTGAGAAACGATCATAACGATTTACCTCTATGTTGAGCGTTGATATGTGTAGGAACTTTATTTGAGTCAGCCATCTCCGCTTCACTTGGTAATACTGGGAACACCCATTCGTCCTGATGAATTTCATCAAGCAGTGGTGCACCTTGGAAAAACGTCACTCGTACCCAACGGTCTGAGCGAGGATCAAACTTAGTCGCACCAAACATTGCTAACTTGCAACGCAGCAAGTGCATTGGTGGCGAGTCTTGATGTAGCACATTCATTTGAATGTCGCCCATCGCCTTGTTACCTAGCGTCCACACACGGCGTGCAATTGCACGATGCTGCGGCTGCTTAACAAGAAACTCTGCCAATGAAAGCTCTGGCGCGAATTGCAATAAAGCATGGTACAAGCGGTAAGCTTGGCGGCCGATATCTAAGGGCAGTTCGCGCTCTTCGCCGAGTTCCTCGCCTCGAACACCGAGTCTTGGCTCTTCTTTGTCCTGAGAGCGATACCAGAACCAGTAGTTGTTTTCTGCTTTGGTAAAGTCGGTCGTGATCGCCCAACGGTACTTTTCTTCTAACACAACCAAAAGGTCTTGGATCTTTTTACCGCTTGGAAGCGACAACGTTTCGCTACAATTCATTTGCTCTTGATGGGCGTCCACTAATTCTGGGTACAATTCCATCAAGCATGAGATAAGGATTTCTTGGGCTTCCATACTCATGTGCTTAGATTGTTCAACTAACTGCGCCCATGTCTCACAATGATTTACAGAAGCTTCTAGTGATTGTTCTGCGTGTTTTAACTCATCAACAGCGGTTTTGTTCAACTCTTGCTGGTTTTCATTGATGGTAACAACTTGTTCTAAATGACAAATCGCTTTTTTAACGTATGTACGTAGTGGCTCAATTAACGCCGTATCGGTCTGACTAGCCAACACGTCCGCCAATGCATGTTCACGGGTTGTCATCCACTGATCGACAATACTTGGGTGGTTAATAAGGTATGGCGCCATGCCTAAACCAGTCGCATTACCAACACCAAGGTAACGCTGTAATCCTCTGTGTAAAGTGATTGCTTGTTCACCGCCCTGTTGCTCGGCTAGGTAATGAACCCAATCTAGGCTGAACTCACGCAGCATATAAACCGCACACATTTGCGCACTGAACGACTGATTAAAATCCTCATTTTTCTCTAAGATTTTAAAGTCAGCAATGCCAAATTTGCCATTACCGTATACCGCTGTCGTTCGCAGGATGTAACCCACTTCAGCCAGCTCTTTTGGCGTTGGTTGAACACCTTTAGCCAAGTGACTAACGATATGTTCAAACACACGTACACTTTTATTTGCACGCGCCAACACAAGCACGTTATTTGGATTACGGCCTGCTTCTTGAAGCGGTACATTCGCACGAAGTCTTTCAAGTAGGGCGACATCAACATCACCAAGAACAAGCGCAAACGTTACGTCCCACTTTTCAGCAATTACACGGTCATTTCGTTCGTCATCTGCAATCTCATCGCAGAAAACAACCAAATGATAAACATGGTTTGGCGTCGCAAGCTTATAGATAACATGACCAAAACCTTGAGCATCTAATTGCCATTCATGTTTGGTCACTTTCCATTCTTGCTGCGCCATTTTACGAATCAGAGTTCTAACGAAGCTGATACGTGTTTGGTGCATTGCACCTAGCCTTTCCGGTGCCATGACGACAGTCGCGTCACGTAGTGCTGATTCAGTGTAGGTAGAACGATGTGCATCCATTTGCTCACCACCTTATAGTTATAGGATTTTGCTAGCCATTCAGAACCGATCGTTGCCATCATTTGAAGCATTCGTTGTTACAGTGTGTTGGTTAGCTTTCACGTTATTTGGGGCAAGCGAGCTCACCCCTTATTATTTGTCCTGACTAGATCGATTGACCTAAATACGTGCCGCCCGATGTATCTTCACCAGTACGGTTTTTCTGTTCCTTTCGGAATCTTGGATCAGCCTTCTTTCAAAGGCTGATTCGTTCTTGTTTTACAGAGCCCTTTTGTTTAAAAACCCTGCTCTCTAAAAACCTTGCTCTTTTGCCATCTTGATTGCGATTTGAGGCGCATTCCAAAGTGATGGCAGCAAGATTAAGGACACCGGTACCGCGGTGATAACAATGAAGGATTGCAGCGCTGAAATACCGCCAGAACCAAGGGAAATCAGAATTAACGCTGTTACCCCCATCATCACACCCCAGAAGGTACGAATAATTGCATTCGGTTCTGTCTCACCACTGATCACCACACTGATGGTGTAAGTCATTGAATCACCGGTCGTTACGATGAAGATCGTGGTTAAGATCAAGAACAGAATTGAGATAAGCATTGGCATTGGTAGTTGCTGAGTTACCGCCAGTAGCGCACCTGGTAAGTTAAAACCTTCAAACGCTTTACTTACACTGCCTGGATCTGCGATTTCGAACGCAAGACCAGAGCCGCCAACAATCGTGAACCAGAAGCAAGTAACAAACGGTGCAATCAAGCTAATCGTTGATACCAATTGGCGAATACTACGACCGCGTGAAATACGTGCGATGAAGATTGCCATCATTGGGCCGTAACCTAAGAACCAACCCCAGAAGAATACTGTCCACCAGCTCAACCAACCTTCGTCACCACGATATGTTGCCATCGGGATGAAGTTATCAATCATGCTGCCTACACCTTGGATGTAGCCATTGAAAATGAAGTTTGTTGGACCGAAAATCAGAATGTAGACCATCAATGCCATCGCCAAAATTACGTTGTAACGGCTTAGCATTTGCATTCCTCGGTTAAGACCACTTAATGCCGACAGTGTGTAAAGAACGATAGCGAATAAGATGATGATCAGCTGTGTAGTGAAGCCATCTGGAATACCAAACAGTTCGTTCAGCGCGTAGCTCACTTGCAAGCCCAAGAAGCCGATCGGGCCGATGGTGCCCGCTGCTACTGCAACAATACAACATGCATCAATCAGCGCGCCTGTATGGCCTTTCAGTGCTCTTTCACCTAATACAGGGTAAAGCAGAATACGAGGTTTAAGCGGTAAGCCTTTGTCATAGTGAAGGTGCATAACTACGATAGACGTTAAGCTGCCCACAATTGCCCACGCTAGGAAGCCCCAGTGCATGAATGACTGCGATAACGCGTTCACTGCACCTTGCTGTGCGTTCTCTTGAGCACCATATAACGGTGGTGGATTAACGTAGTGTGCGATAGGCTCTGCTGCCGCCCAAAATACACCGCCACCCGCAAGTAGCGTACAGAAGATGATAGCCATCCAACGGAAGCCATCCATTTCAGGTTTAGCAATACCACCTAGGATAACCTTGCCTGTTCGCCCTGCCGCCAGGCCAAGACCAATAAGAAAAGTCAGAAGAAGAAGCATTTGCCAATAAGGACCGAATACTTTTACCGACCAAGCAAAGCCTGTGTTTACTAGGCTTGATAGCAGCTCGCCATCAAATAAAGCAAGCGTTACGAACAGAGCGATAAAACCGCCGCTGTACCATAGTGCTGGGTTGGTAAGTCCTAATTTGTCTGACGTCGATTCAGACTGGTTTGTGTTACTTATTTTATTACTTGTTGTGTGTGCTTGACCCGCATTTACGTTTGAAGATTTCACGCTATTGGTTAAATCAGACATACTCTGACTCCAGAGGTTTCTTTGCAGCTGTCATTTGAATGATGACTACAAGGGTGTATTTAACACCCGCCCTATTGTTTTTTGTGTTGGGCAGGCTAATCCATGTTTGGGTTACCGCGTTGCGAAATAGACCGTTGTTCCTTTTAAATAATGAATTTGATTAAAGCAGCACTGACTAAATGAACGTCTGTTAACAGGCTGCCTATTAGATGATGACTAGCGAGAAACGCTTAACCCTTGCTTTGCGGCTCTAGGCCATCTTTCAAGAAGTTAAACCAGTTTTCTCCCAAGACTTGCCCAGCTTCAGACTCACTGAAACCATGACGCATCAATCCGTTATAGATATTTTCCATACCCGAACTACCACAGAACCAAGGCAATGCGTCTGGCCAACCTGAGTTGTTTGCAGAGCCTTCGCCGTAGTCCATTGCCTTCGACCAACGACCATTTCTCATCCATTCAAGAACGGCTTGTGGTTGGTTTAAGCATAGGTCACTGCCAATTCCTAGGTGTTCAACGCCAACCATGTCGGCTGTCGTCGCAACCATTTGGCAGAAGTCTTCCAACGTACATTGACTGCCGTTTGGTAGGTGGAATGGGTATAAGCTGAATCCGATTAAGCCACCGCGTGCGGTTAGGGCTTTAATCACATCGTTTGATTTGTTTCGTAGTGCATCATGAGCAAACGTTGGGTTCGCGTGGCTGATACAAATAGGACGAGAAGACAGATCAATCGCCTCAAGCGTTGAACGCTCCGCACTGTGAGACATATCGATGATCATCCCCACTCGATTCATCTCTTCGATAGCTTGCTTACCAAAGCGCGTGATACCGGTATCGTTCTTCTCGTAACAACCTGTCGCCAATAAGCTCTGGTTGTTGTAAGTAAGCTGCATGATCAAAAGACCTTGCTTGCGCATCACTTCGATAAGACCAATCTCATCATCGATTGGAGAACAGTTTTGAGCACCAAGAAAAATGCCGACTTTGCCGGTCGCTTTTGCAGTTTCAACATCAGCCATTGAATGAATCGGCATGATAATGTCTGCATTCTGCTCGAATCTTAAGTTCCACTCTGCAAAGCGAGATAAGGTTTCACGAGCTGTCTCGTGGTAAACCGCGGTAGCGTGAACTGCTGTAATGCCGCTCGCCTTTAGTGTTTGGAAATATTCTCTGTTCCAATTGCAGTATTGCAATCCATCTATAACAATCCGTTGCTGGTACATAACCACTCCTATTGAAAGCTCAGTGTTCTAGCTCGGTTTTGAAAACACGCTCAAACAACATGTTTTCAAAAATGGGTTAAATCACGTCTCTAATTTCATTTGCTGTGTTGGGTTTGGGTGCAGGCCTGACTCTGTGAATCAGGCCACTTTTCATCAATAGAACGTCAATTAATAGAGAGCTAACTAGTAAGGACGCTGGTAAGCCGTCTTCACTACTGTGTAGAACTCTTTCGCGTATTGACCTTGCTCACGAGGACCGAAGCTAGACTCTTTACGACCACCAAACGGTACGTGGTAATCAGTGCCCGCTGTTGGTAGGTTCACCATCACACAACCTGTTTGCGCTTGTTGCTTGAACATTGCGCTAGTACGTAGGCTTTGAGTAATGATGCCGCCCGTTAGGCCAAAGCGAGTATCGTTGGTCGTCGCAATAGCTTCCTCTAAATCTGCCACACGAATCACGCTTGCCATTGGTGCAAACACTTCTTCTTGGTTCACTTCCCAATCGTTCTTCGTGTTCAAGAACAGCGTTGGAGACATGTAGAAGCCTTCGTGTTTCATGCTTAGGCGTTCGCCACCAAATGCTAGCTCACCGCCGCTTTGACGTGCTTTCTCAACCCAACCTAGGTTCGCTTCAAGTTGGTTGCCGTCAACAACAGGGCCCATGAACACGCCGTCTTCTAGTGCGTGACCCACTTTCAGCTCGCTCATACGTTTGATTAGTGCTTCAACGTATTGGTCGTGAATGCCATCCATAACCACTAGACGAGAAGATGCTGTACATTTTTGGCCTGCGCCAGAGAATGAACCTGCGATCGTTGCATCAACGGCTGTTTGGATATCCGCATCATCTGCAACCACTAGTGCGTTCTTACTGCCCATCTCTAGTTGGCAACGAACGAAGTTTGGCGCTGTAGCAGCGGCAACCTTACGACCCGTATCAACGGAACCAGTAAAGCTCACACCATTCACTTCTTTAGAGTTGATCAGTGCATCACCGACTGTTGAACCGCTACCTAGAACAAGGTTGAACGTGCCTGCTGGGATACCTTGACGGTGGATAATTTCAGTAAGCGCAACCGCACTTGCTGGTGTTAGGTTTGCTGGTTTCCAGATAACGCTGTTACCGAAAGCCAGTGCTGGAGCGATTTTCCAAGCTGCTGTTGCCGTCGGGAAGTTCCAAGGAGAGATGATGCCAATAACACCAACAGCTTCACGAGTCACTTCAACAGAAACACCTGGGCGAACTGATTCTGCGTTGTCGCCAATTTGACGAAGCACTTCAGCCGCGAAGTATTGGAAAAACTGACCTGCACGGTAAATTTCGCCTCGACCTTCAGCAAAAGGCTTACCTTCTTCACGAGAAAGTAACGTACCTAGTTCATCACAACGTGCAATCAGCTCATCACCAATTGCTTGAAGTACTGCTTGTTTACGCTCAATCGGCGTTTTTTCCCACTCTGGTTGAGCGTGCTTTGCTGCTGAAATCGCTTGTTGAACTTGTTCAGCACTTGCTTGTGCAAAGTTACCGATGTTTTCAGAAATATCTGATGGGTTAATGTTCGCTACGGTGCTTACACCCGCTTGCCATTCGCCGCCAATGTAAAGTGCGTTTTCTGCTTGAACATTCTGTAATTGAGTCATCATTCTGTCCTTGTAACGGTTAGGTTGCGGTTGAGTCTGGCAACCATCTGATTAATGAATAAAACGTTAATTTATATAAGTAATTACGTTTAAATCTTGTATCTAAAACTGAACCAAGTCGCTTGTATCAATAAACCGCTTTAATTCAAAACAGCTTTAATCCGCAAATTGCCTCAGTTCACAGTATCTTTATTCAGGTTGAGAGGCTGATGCGTAAACCACGAACTCAACCAACATCTCTTCTCTTGCTAACCCTGCAACGACGACCGCAGCACGGTTTGGATAAGGTGCATTGAAGTATTCTCCGTATACGCTGTTTACCGTTTTTAGGTATTCACGGTCTGTCACGTAAATCAGAACTTGCAGCACTGAATCCATAGATTCGCCTGCACACTCCAACGTATGAACAAGGTTGTTAAAAGTCTGACGCGTTTGCGCTTCAATACCGCCTTCTACTACTGCGCCAGTTTCATCAATTGGAATCTGCGCGGTGTATAGAGTGCCGTTATTAACGATTGCCCACTCTAGGGGTGCTTTTGAAGCGAAAAGCTCGGTTTTTACTGGGTGTTTTTTAGTTTGTGCGTTCACGATTCCATCCAACTTTGTAACAACTATGTTTCAAGATGGTTAAATACTGCACCTTGACGACTGATAAATCTAACGGTAAATTTTGTGCATTTGATAAATAAAATCTATCACCTTGCAAAAAGTAAGGTATAGCAAGGGCTAGAGAAGGATTCGCGCCATGAGTATTAAGCTACAACAGTTAAAACATTTTGTTTTGGTGGTCGAAGAAGGTGGATTTCGAGCCGCATCTCACCGTGCAAATCGATCGCAAGCGGCACTTTCGACTTCGATAAAAGAGTTGGAAAAAATACTCGGCCAACCTCTGTTTGAAACAGGCAACAAATCGACACTGACGCCTTTTGGAGAAATATGCTTGCCCAAGATCATTCAATTTCTTAACGTTTACAAAGCATTAGACAATGACTTACGCGCAGCGGCAGCAGGACAACAAGGAAGAGTTCGAATAGCGAGCGTGCCTTCGGTGGCCGCAAAACTCATCCCTAGTGTTTTAGGGGCTTTTTGTGAGCAGTACCCGAATGTAGAAGTGAGTTTGATTGATGATAATGCGGCAGGGGTAGAAGCAAGATTACTCTCTGGCGAGGTGGATGTTGCCCTCGGAAATAGCTCCCATTTAGAAGAAGAGAGCATCGACTTCACGCCTTTGCTTTCTGATCCTATCGGTGTGGTGTGCCTCAAAGACAACCCTATTGCCTCTCAACGGGAAGGAATCGAATGGCAAACCTTGTTAAAGCAGCCCTTCATTCGTAACGGGACTTGCACCCTACTGGACCCAACACCCGCGCGAATGCTCAGTGAACAAGCCCTGTACTCAGTCGAGAACATTACCTCACTGTTTTCGGTGTTAGAGCTCGGGATAGGCGTGACCACGCTACCTAAGCTGGCTTTCCCAACCAATGAAACCCGCTTGGTGTGGATTCCGTTAATTGACCCGCCCTTGCAACGACAAATCGGCATTTTCAGATTGTCTGATCGTACAATCTCGCCACAAGCACAGGCTTTTCATGACTTATGTATTCAATACCTCAGTTATGAAGAGTAATAACTGAGCCTAGATTAAGTAAGTTAGGCAGCGTTTTGCTGCCATTTACTTCCTCAAAACTCGGTGTTTCTTCGCCGCACCATGCTTCTCGCACACCCAGTCCCCCATTTCACTCCTATATCATCAACATTTAGGCGCTGAATTTTCACTCTCGCGCACGCAAATAGTGACAAGCTGACAACAATATAAAAAATATTCGCTTATTGATAAGGAGCGACGTACGTTTAATTTACCAGAAAAACCAGATCTTCCATCATTGCCTCAAACAAGCTTAACCCCTACCGAAATCACACTTCACAACTCAGCTTGTAAATGAACCTAAGTGTTTGAATAGTCTTAATTGATAAGATCATAAGTTGAAAATTTAGCTCGCTACTCCCTTCTAAAAAGACCCTCTTTTTCACAAGGATAAAGCATCTTAAATATTCATGAATAAAGTGATAGAACTATTACTTTCATAAATGAAAAACACTCATTTCAAAAATGGAATTATTGATGTCAATATTTGTCGTTTTGATCACATAATTTTAGGCGTAATTTATATTTTGTCGAAACGATAGTGAATTAGCTTAATTCGTTTCATTTCGTCAGGAGATATAAAACCAGCAAGGGTTTTTCTTTAAAGCAAATCAAGTGTTATTAACAAGTGAAATGTAGTAACAAGTTAAATTTAAACTGTGTTTTATATTAACTTACACTGTTTAGCATAAGGTTTTATTATGAGGCTTAATGGGATTAGTAGCGACATCCTTGTTGCCGCTAAAAGAGTTGTTCTCTGCCAAATAGTATTAGCCATCGGTGTAGTTTTATATGAAGTGTTTTTTGGTAATAAAGTAGATATGGAATCATCAGCTTTGGGCATCGTAATTGCAATGTTGCCACCGCTGTTTGGATTTATATATGCAAGCCTAAAGGTGCGTAAGAATCCTAATTATAGTTTACGTGACTTAATGCAAATGAGTCGTGTCGTAAAAATAACATATACGTTTTTGATGTTTATCTTGGCGTTCCAATTCTTCAAATTGGATAACCCAGTAATATTATATGCGTACATCTTTACTATGGTTGGATACTTCTTAACACCGTTTATTACCGCCTCTAATAGATCGGAGTACGCGTAGTATGGATCAAGTAACTACCGCTCACGAATACATAGAGCATCACTTAACCTTCTTAACTACAGGTGATGGTTTCTGGGCGTTTAACATTGACTCGATGTTGGTATCTTGGATTACAGGTTTACTTTTCATCGGTGCATTTCGCTATGTTGCCACTCGTGGCACTAGCGGCGTTCCAGGTCGTTTTCAATGTTTTATCGAGCTTGTCTTTGACTTTGTGAATAATCTCGTCAAAGAGATTTTTCAAGCGGAAGATAAATTAATAGGACCACTGGCATTAACCACTTTTGTTTGGGTATTGTTAATGAATGCAGTCGACCTATTACCCATTGATTTAATCCCGGGGTTAACTCGAGCTGTGGGTCTAGAGCACTTTAGAGACCTACCAACAGCAGACGTAAATATACCAATGTCGATGGCACTCGGTGTGTTTATTCTACTGTTAACCTATACATTTAAAAATAAAGGTTTGAAAGGCTTTATCAAAGAGCTAACTACTCAGCCATTTGATAACCCTCTTTTATATCCTGTTAACTTAGTTCTTGAATTAATAACATTAATTTCAAAGCCAATATCACTAGGCTTACGATTATTCGGAAATATGTATGCAGGCGAGATGATATTCATCCTTATTGCACTAATGCCTTGGTGGATGCAGTGGGCACTGAGTGTACCTTGGGCCTTATTCCACATATTAATCGTATTCTTACAAGCATTTATATTTATGGTACTGACCGTTGTTTATTTAGGAATGGCAACAGAAGAACACCACTAATTAATAACTAAAAAATTAACTAACAAATTATTTTCGGAGATACAAATGGATATCGTAAGCGCAGTTTTATATGTAGCAGGTGCATTACTGATCGGTTTAGGTGCAGCAGGTGCAGCATCTGGTATTGGTAACTTAGCAGGTAAATACCTTGAAGGTGTTGCGCGTCAACCAGACCTTACTCCAATGCTTCGTACTCAATTCTTCATCATGATGGGTCTTGTGGATGCGGTACCGATGATCGGTGTTGGTATCGGTCTATACATCATCTTCGCCGTGGCTTAATCAAACCGCTTTGAAAGATCGATTTATACATAATCAAGATTTAGTGAGGAAGGTATGAACTTAAATGCAAGCATGTTTGGACAAGCAATCTCATTCGTGATTTTTGTTTGGCTCTGCATGAAATATGTATGGCCCCCTCTCACCGCGATGTTAGACGAGCGCCAAAAAGAAATCGCTGATGGTTTACGCCACTCAGAGAACGCTGCGAAAGAGCTAGAACTAGCGAAATCAAATGGCGCGCAACTCATCGAAGATGCAAGAAAAGATGTGACTGAACTGGTTGAACAAGGCCGAAAACGCCGCAATGAAATCATCAGCTTAGCGCAACAAGAAGCCGAGCAAGAAAAGGCACGCATCTTAGAACAAGGTAGAGCTGAGCTAGAAGGCGAACGCCAAAAGATACGCCGTGAACTTCAGGCGGATATGGCAGACGCAGTGATTCAAAGTGCACAGAAACTGATTAGCAAAAACCTAGATTCCGCAACGAACCGAGCGCTAGTTGACCAAATGATTAGCGAACTCTAAGGAGAGGCAATATGTCAGATTACACCAATATTGCTCATCCCTACGCCAAAGCATCGTTTGAATTTGCTTTAGGTGAAAACCAGTTACAAGAGTGGCACTCAATGCTGTCCATTCTTGTGGCTGTCGCGGAAGAAGAAACGATCGCTAGTCAGATTTCTTCAGCAGAAGGTGCTTCTACACACCAAACAGAAGAGCTGGCAAACCTCATCATTCATATTTGCCAAGGACTCGTTGATGACCACGTCATTAATCTTATTCGAGTCTTGGCCGAGAACGGCCGCCTTTCTGTTGTAAGAGACCTGTTTGAATTGTTCTGCGAGCTAAAGGACGAACATGAACGTGTAGTGCCTGTCACTGTCACCAGTTCCGAAATGCTGACACAGGATCAAGTTACGTCATTAACAGCTGCACTTGAGAAGAAATTAGAGCGTCAGGTTGAAATGAAGCAGGTTATTGATGACACGTTAGTGGGTGGAATAGTCATCAAGGCGGGTGAAACCGTTATCGATGGTTCTTTAAACACATCAATTGACCGATTGGCTCATCAACTTCACGCGAGATAGGTAACAATTATGCAATTAAATTCAAATGAAATCAGCGATCTAATTAAAGAACGCATCTCGAAATTTAATGTGAGCACCGAGGCTCGCAACGAAGGTACTATCGTATCGGTTCGTGATGGCATCATCACAATCAATGGCCTTGCTGATGTTATGCAAGGCGAGATGATTGAGCTACCAGGTGGTAAATACGCACTCGCACTTAACCTCGATACCCACTCAGTAGGTGCGGTGGTTATGGGCCCCTACACTGACCTCTCTGAAGGTATGAAAGTGAAAGGTACAGGTCGTATCTTGGAAGTACCCGTCGGTAACGGACTTCTTGGCCGTGTAGTAAACACATTAGGCGAGCCAATCGATGGCAAAGGCCCAGTAAGTTGTGACCGACTCGACCCTGTAGAAGTGATTGCACCCGGTGTAATCGAACGTAAGTCTGTTGATCAACCTATTCAAACTGGCTACAAAGCGGTTGATACCATGGTGCCAATCGGTCGTGGTCAACGTGAACTTATCATCGGTGACCGTCAGACGGGTAAAACAGCGTTAGCTATCGATGCGATCATCAATCAGAAAGATTCTGGCATCAAATGTGTGTATGTGGCGATTGGCCAAAAAGCCTCCACTATCGCTAACGTGGTTCGTAAACTCGAAGACCACGATGCGCTAAAAAACACCATCGTCGTCGTGGCATCAGCGTCAGAGTCTGCAGCGCTTCAATACCTAGCACCTTATGCGGGTTGCACCATGGGTGAATACTTCCGTGACCGCGGTGAAGATGCATTGATCATCTATGATGACCTATCAAAGCAAGCTGTTGCTTACCGTCAAATCTCGTTGCTACTGAAACGCCCACCGGGTCGTGAAGCCTTCCCTGGCGACGTATTCTACCTTCACTCACGCCTTCTAGAACGTGCAGCACGAGTGAATGCAGAGTATGTAGAGAAGTTCACCAACGGTGAAGTGAAAGGTCAAACTGGCTCATTAACGGCGCTTCCGATCATTGAAACTCAAGCGGGTGACGTATCAGCGTTTGTACCAACCAACGTAATCTCAATCACCGATGGTCAGGTTTTCCTTCAAACCCAATTGTTTAACTCAGGCCTACGTCCTGCAGTAGACCCAGGTATCTCGGTATCTCGTGTGGGTGGTGCAGCGCAGTGCAAGATCATTAAGAAATTGTCTGGTGGTATCCGTACTTCATTAGCTCAATATCGCGAGCTGGCGGCCTTTGCTCAATTCTCTTCTGACTTAGATGAGATGACGCGCAAACAGCTAGACCATGGTGAGCGTGTTACCGAACTAATGAAGCAAAAACAATACTCTCCTATGTCAGTCGCTGAGCAAGCAACGGTTATCTACGCGGCAGAGAAAGGCTACTTGGCCGGTGTTGAGCTAAGCAACATTGCCCGTTTTGAAGAAGAGCTGATTGCTTATGCCAAAGGTCAAAACCCTGCGTTATTCGAAAAAATCAACGCGACAGGCGATTACAACGACGAAATCGACGGCGATCTTAAAGAGATCCTAGAAGGTTTTGTTGGGATGAAAGCTTGGTAAGTGCTCCGGTTTGTTAGCTGGAAATCAAAACAAATAGGAGCAGGTTATGGCAAGTACTAAAGAAATTCGCACCAAGATAGCCAGTGTTAGTAACACTCAGAAAATCACTAGCGCAATGGAAATGGTTGCAGCAAGTAAGATGCGCAAGGTTCAAGACAACATGACGCTAACTCGTCCCTACGCCGAGAACATGCGAAAAGTTATCTCTCATGTTGCATCGGGTTCACTGGAGTACCAGCACCCTTACCTGCAACAGCGTGAACCTAAGCGTGTCGCTTACATCATTATCTCGTCCGATCGCGGCTTGTGTGGCGGCTTGAACTCAAACTTGTTCAAGAAAGTGTTAGAAGAAATGGAGCAATGGCGCACCAAGGGAGTCGAGGTAGAAACAACCTTAGTGGGATCTAAGGCTATCTCGTTCTTCCAACGCGGCGGCAACGTTATTGCACAAACGTCAGGTCTTGGCGATACACCTAAGTTAGAAGACATCTTAGGTACGGTGAATGCGATGCTCGGGCATTATGACGAAGGCAAGATCGATAGCTTGTATCTCGTTTACAACCAGTTCGTCAACACCATGGTTCAAGCGCCAACGACCTTGCAGTTGCTCCCCCACCCTTCAGATTCAGAGGAAGGTGGTGAGCCTAAAAAAGCGCGTCGTTGGGACTACATCTATGAGCAAGCACCCAAAGACATACTCTCAGAACTGTTACATCGATACATCGAATCGCAAGTGTATCAAGGCATTGTTGAGAGCATTGCCTGTGAGCAAGCAGCCCGAATGGTAGCTATGAAAGCGGCGACTGATAACGCAGGCCAACTCATTGATGACTTGCAGTTGGTCTACAACAAGGCGCGTCAGGCTGCCATTACCCAAGAGCTGAGTGAAATAGTCTCAGGTGCCCAAGCTGTCTAGGGCTAGAAAAGACTGGGTCAAGAACAGAATTTGAGGATTTAAGAATGAGTGTTGGAAAAATAGTTAAAGTAATCGGCGCGGTGGTTGACGTCGAGTTCAGCGGCGGCAACAGCCCACGCGTTTATGATGCATTGAAAGTGACTAGCGACGAAGCAAGCTCGTTAGTATTGGAAGTACAACAACAACTGGGTAGCAATATCGTTCGTTGTATTGCAATGGGTACTTCAGATGGCTTACGTCGTGGCCTAACGGTTGAAAACACAGGCTCTCCAATCACGGTTCCTGTCGGCGAAGAAACGCTAGGCCGTATCATGAACGTGCTTGGTCAACCTATCGATGAGTGTGGTGAAATAGGTCAGAAAGAAAACTACGAGATTCACCGTGAAGCCCCTTCTTATGAAGAACAAGCAAACAGCACTGAGCTTCTAGAAACAGGCGTTAAGGTTATCGACCTTATCTGTCCATTCGCTAAGGGTGGTAAAATTGGTCTGTTCGGTGGTGCTGGCGTAGGTAAAACCGTCAACATGATGGAGCTTATCAACAACATCGCCAAAGCCCACTCAGGTCTTTCTGTATTTACCGGTGTAGGTGAGCGTACTCGTGAAGGTAACGACTTCTACTACGAGATGAAAGAAGCGGGTGTACTAGACAAAGTAGCCATGGTTTATGGCCAAATGAACGAGCCACCGGGAAACCGTCTACGTGTAGCACTTACAGGTCTGACTATGGCTGAGCGCTTCCGTGATGAAGGTCGTGACGTACTGTTGTTCATTGATAACATTTACCGTTACACGCTTGCCGGGACTGAAGTATCAGCTCTGCTAGGTCGTATGCCTTCTGCAGTAGGTTACCAACCAACACTGGCTGAAGAGATGGGTGTGCTTCAAGAGCGTATCACTTCGACTAGACAAGGTTCTATCACGTCTATCCAAGCGGTATACGTACCTGCGGATGACTTGACCGATCCATCACCAGCAACAACCTTTGCTCACTTAGATGCGACCGTTGTACTGTCTCGTAATATCGCGGCATTGGGCCTCTACCCTGCGATTGATCCATTGGATTCAACCTCTCGTCAGTTGGACCCGCTTGTGGTTGGCCAAGAGCACTACGACATTGCACAAAAAGTACAAACAACGCTGCAACGCTACAAAGAGCTAAAAGACATCATCGCGATTCTTGGTATGGATGAACTGTCTACTGAAGACAAACAGACCGTATCTCGCGCTCGTAAGATTGAACGCTTCTTAACGCAGCCTTACCATGTAGCCGAAGTGTTTACTGGTCAGAAAGGTGTCTTTGTACCGCTAAGCGAAACACTAAGAGGCTTTAAAGGTCTGTTAAGCGGTGAATATGACGATATCCCAGAACAAGCATTCTTGTACTGTGGCTCTATCGACGAAGTGCTTAACAAAGCAAAATCACTCTAAGAGGTAGGTGCACCATGGCTATCGGAATTACAGATAATACATTTCAACTTAATATTGTAAGTGCGGAAGGTACGCTGTTTTCAGGTCCAGCGTATGCCCTAGCCGTTTCTGGCGCTGACGGTGAACTGGGGATCCGCCCCGGTCACTCTCCGCTTCTCAGTAAGATCAAGCCGGGTGTAACCGTGTTTGTTACAGACCCTAAATCAGAAGGCCAAGTGCTGTATGTTTCTGGTGGGATGCTGGAAGTTCAGCCGGATGTGGTTACGTTGTTAGCCGACACGGCCTTGCATGGTAAAGACATTGACCGCGCTCGCGCAGAAGAAGCAAAATATGCCGCTCTAGAGAACATCAACAAGGGCAACATAGACATTAACTTTGCACAAGCTCAGCTAGAATTAGCGAAAGCCGTTGCTCAGTTACGTGCATCAGAGCTGACTTCTTCTCACACAAGACACTGAGAATAGAACTTAGATGCTTAGTGCTTGATGTGTGAATAGTCTACCCACTTAAACATGATTTAAGTGGGTAGACTACATCAGAAACCCTCACTTCTCTTTCAACTTCCCCACCCTTTTAACCGCTACTAATACATCCTTTTTCACCCGAGCTTACACCATTACTTCTCTGCAAAGCGTGCTTGGTGTGGATCCAGTTCAAGACCTAGCGGCTGCGTCAGTGAATGATACAGTTCAGGTTTACGACCACGAATCCAGCGCCTGCCAGTACACATCTCCAATTCTTTGGCTTTTAGCTCTGCAATCACCATATCGTTATCAACGCTATCAGTCTCTGTGATGATTTCACCATAAGGGCTTAAGATCATCGCATTGCCTGTTCTCACTTCATCCATATCAACACCCACACCATTGCTGAACACCACAAACATACCGTTATCGTGTGCTCTTGTAGGCAACCAACGCATTAGCCATTCGCGTCCATTCTTACCCTGCATTTCAGCACGAATCGCCTCTGGGTTTTCGTCTCGGTTAAACCATAAATCTGGGTCAATTCGCTTCATCGCATTGGGGCTACGTGACTGACAACCGCCCGTTTGATGTGGTGCAATCAATATATCAGCCCCTTTCAAAGCAGTGATTCGGACGTTCTCAACCAAGTTGTTATCCCAACAAATCAGGATACCGACTTTGCAACCATGCGGCGTATCGAACACCGTGTATTGGTCGCCGCTACTCATATGAGGGCTCACAAAGGTGTGCAGTTTACGGTGTTTCTGAACTTCACCATTAGGCATGGCGAATACGTAGGTGTTGTATAGCTCACCATCGATGCCCTGCTCTATCAAACCCGCCCCAACACTGATTCCAAACTGTGTTGCCAGTGCAATCAGCTTTTGAGTGGATTCACCGTTCGGCACAGGTTCCGCTAGTGCTTCTATCTTGTCTCGTGACAAAGCAGACACATGCCAGTAGCCAGTGATGCACATCTCCGGGAAGCTAATGATCTCCACACCACTCTCCGCCGCTTGTCGAACATATTGCTCTATCACAGATAGGTTGTACGCCTTGTCACCCGCATGGTGATTGAATTGAACCGACGCTACTTTGATGTCTCTCTTCATTATTCGCCCTCAAACTTCTCTTTATCGAATTGGTATGAGCTCAGTATAAAAAATCGATTCAATTCCATATAATGAAAGATATTCTTAATTCAATGAGCATTTGGAATGGAATTTGATTTACTGAAAGCATTTTGTCAGTTAGCTAAATCGGGCAATTATCGCCTGGCATCAGAGCAGCTCTGCATCACTCAGTCAGCTCTTACCAAAAAGATTCAACGACTTGAATCCAACATTGGGACGAGTCTATTCTCTCGTGGCAGAAATGGCGCCGAACTGACGCACGCAGGTAAAACCTTGCTGGTAGAAGCCCAACGTTTGGTTCATTCAATGCAGGCGTTTGAGCAGCTTTCAGGCTCTGTGGTAAACGGAACGCAGGGGCATTTGAACATTGGCTTTGGCGTGTCCACTTATCATGAAGCGCCTAAGCTGATTGCGGCTTATAAACAGCAATACCCAGACGTTCATGTTACTTTAAATGACACACCATCTAAGCAACAGACGGATGAGTTATTGAGCCATGAGCTCGATATCAGCTTCAATCGGATACCTAACTCCACGGATTTAGATAGCCTAACCCTATTCAATGATTCCCTTGTAATAGCAACACACAAAGACCTTCTCAAGCAAGCGCCGAGCAAAGCTCAAGTTCTCTCTGAGTTATCGAAATGGCCTTATCTAAAGTTGGCCCAACATCGCGGCCCCGGATTAGACAAGCAGATTCAACAATATTGTCTTGCCAATAAAATCGACTTATCTAAGACGCAAGAAGCCGATGATATCCTCACCCTGCTTGCCTTGGTTTCGGCCAATATCGGATTCACCATCGTACCCAGCAGTGCGCAGTACATTAGTAACACCGATGTAGAATTCATTGAGTTAGAAGGTGAACACGCGACTTGGCCTGTCGGGTTAATCTGGAATGGAGAGAGTGAAAACCCACTCAGGGATAGATTTGTAGAGTTTGTTGCTCATCAAGCTAAGCAAACATAAAGCCAAAGAGACAAGTAGAGCAAAAGTTAGGGCAGCAGTTGGTTGAGTTAAAACAGCAGTTAGTTGAATTAGAACAAATAAGGCTCTTGATGACTATGCGAATCGCACACCAACCAAGAGCCTAAGATTGTTTCTCACATCAAGTGAAGTTACTCGTTACTTGATCGGCAACGCAATAACACTGCCTTCAGAGCCCTCACCAATACCAACCGTAAACGGGAACGCGACATAGTGGAAACGTGTTGTTGTTTCGCCATCGTGAATCGCGATGTTCATGTCATAAGTGCCGCCAATTTCCATGATTTTATCATCTTCGGGGTGGCCAGTGTTCAACTTACGTTTGAAGATAACCGTGTATTTACCGTCTTCCCATGAAGAGAATACTTGGTTGTTATCACCTGCAGAGCCAGCACCCTCTCGGTTTAATCGTCCTTGAAGATATTGACCTTCTTCAATTTTACTTGCGTCGTAAGGCATCACGTTAACGCCTTCGACCATTGCAATCTTCTTGTTGAGGTCGTTGAAGTCTTCTTTATTCAACGCATAAAAACCGGTTACAGACTTATCGTACATATACTTAGGTAGGCCTGTTTTCTTGTCGAAGTTCCAAGTAAACACAGTAGTGCCTTTATCGTTCAAACGATACTCAAAAACATAACCATCATCAGCACTGTTGGTGGGTGCAGAACGCGTCGAACGCCATTGCATCAAATCAACAAACTGCCCTTCCGCTTTCAGCTTATCGATTTCTTCTTGTGGCTTCACTTTGTCCCAGTTTACACCGTAACGCTCAGTGCGAGACTCAGGAAGGTACTTACGAATGTCTTTCTGATCTAAGCCAAACGCGCCAACCACATCCAATGCTTGAACATCTCTCGCTGTTGCTTGGCCAATGTCTCGCGCACCACGGTGGCAAGACATCCAACAACCTTGTTCGCGGAACTGCAATACAGAGCCATCGTCAATCATCAACGAGAAGCGGTCTTCATAGATGGGAGTGTAAGGGTTTTTGCCTCGGTCACCGCCAATGATTGTCCATTTGCCTTCTTGGAAAAGAAGCGTGTCATGTAAGCGTGCTGGGAAAGGCGATTCCGTTTTCCACGTTCCTTTCACATAAAGATGTTCATCATCGTGTGCAAACTGGAACTCGGCAGGAATCGAGCCTTTCTTATCTGGGAAGTTACCTAGCCTGTCATCTTGCACCAACATTTCACCAAGGCCTTCTTCCTCCCCTTGGTGGCAGCTCGAACAGGTTTTGGTTTCAAAGCCTTTTTTGAGCGTGCCTTTATGCGCTGGTGAATTGATCCAATCGAAGGTCACTTTACCCGGGAAAAACATGGTTTTCTCAACCACAGGAATGTCGCTCCAATCGACGTCTAATTCCGTGTCATAGATACTCATATTGTAAGCATTGGCACTCAAAGACAGACCACTCAACGCAGCAAGTAAAACGCTATTTCTTATAGAGAACTTTGTCATATTATTTCTTCCCCATCATTCGGCTAAGGGTTTCATCTTTAAGGATAAAGTGGTGATAAAGCGCTGCACCAACGTGCATAGCGACCAGCAGGTAACAGATGATTTCTAAGAAAGAGTGGAGACCAGAAGCAAAATCGATCAAACCTGAATTACGCTCCGCAAGTCCAGGAATGGTGAATAAACCGAACACAACGGTATCTTTGGCTTTTGCCATCGCGATAAGCAGGCCAGATAACGGCATCAGAATCAAAATGCCATATAAGGCTAAGTGAGCCATGTGCGCCATAAATTTTTCGAACTTAGTACCAAGCGCATTCGGCTTTCCCGCCCAGTTCATCCAAACAATACGAGCCAAATACAGCACAATAACCAACATGCCCAAAGATTGGTGAACACCAAAAGCAAATGAATCAGGGTCTGGCGCAAGCAGCATGATCAACAGCGCACCGATAAAGGCAACGGCGGAGACGATGTGTATAAACTTACTGACAGGACTGAAATGCTCGGTAGGGACAAATACCTTCATAATTAATTCCTAAGTGTATCGTTAATAAAGAGAAAATTTTATTGATATGATTTTTATTATCTTCAGCAGCTAATACCACTAAAGTACTAATATTATATTTTCTACTCACACTCAGGACTTTTGATGACGGTCAATTTCCTTTCCGGACAGACGTTAATCTCCAACAAACCATTGAAATAGCTTGATATATCGATGAGAAACTGCAGATTAGAGTTATGTAAAAAAACAAGATAAATTTATTTATCAGATTCAATCTAGACTGCTAATAATTATTATCGAGAATAAGTTTATTGAATTGAAGAGGAAAGGTTTAAAGCGTTTTTTGAGGGTTTTATAAAGAATAAAATCGATTGTAAAAAATGAAAAAACGAACCTAGCATCCGTCAGAAGAACTAGATTCATTCATGGTGACTAATAATTGGCTGTCGAACATTAGTTGTCAAGAGCCGGTTATCGAGAGCTGATTATCAGAAATTGATGACTACTCAACCAGTCCGAAATGTGTTTCGACACAACCTTAGGCTGCTCCATTGTCGATAAGTGTCCACACTCCGGAATGACATGAAGTGATACCTGTTTGATGTGCTTTGCCATTAACAGGTGATTATCGATTGGACATAACAGGTCGTCTTTCCCAGTAATGATCAACGTCGGAACCTGAATGTCGGCCAGCAATGGTCTAGCGTCAGGACGAGTCGCCAATGCTTGAGCGTGAGCCTCAAACCTTTCAACGCCAATATTATTCGCCATTTGCGTGATTCGTTGAGTCAGTTCTTGGTTCGCTAACTGGTTCGGATGAATGAGCACTGGCATTAAAATATCAGGGGTTATTGACTCAAACTCCCCTGCTTTTGCTTTATCGACTAAAGCATTTCTTTTCTCCGACACCTCTGGCTTTTCATCTGCGGAATTGGTGTCCATTAAGATTAAGCCTTTCACGCGTTGTGGTGCCTGTCGAAAGACTTCAAACGCTAGAATTCCGCCCATAGATAAACCTCCAAGCACGAAACTATCAGGGGCATTGTCTAGGACTTTACTCGCCAAGGCTTGCATGGATGTGTCGGCTCCCAAGTCACATGTAAAAGGAGCCACCCAATTGGGCAGCTCTTTATTGACGTCTTGGAACAACGTTTCATCACACAACAAACCAGGTAGCCATAACAGTGGTACTTCTGGTTTCATCATTCGTTACCCTATACAGTTTGTGGCTGATCGGAACCAAGAACAACGTAAGTAAAGCTAGTGCCTCGTAGGTTTTCAAGGCTGTATGACGCGCCGTCTGGAACACTGAACACATCACCAGTGGTCAGCACGACTTGCGCCTGCTCGCCCTCTTGGACGATGTTTAACAACGTGTCACCTTCAAAGTTAATCAGTACCTGCTTCTCACTACGTTTGTGTACTGGGATGCTCGCACCTTCAGTCAATTCATAAGCCATGATGCTGACGTCATCAACGCTTTTAACTTGGAAGTCGTAGTCAGATGATGGGTGTCCTGTTAACGCAAATTGTTTAACGCCCGGCTTATCAAAATCACCAGAAACCTCTCGATAATCCTTTTTCAGCGCAACAAAAGGCATCATCTGTTCAGCCGTGTAAGTATCAAATTTGCTCAACTCTTCGCTCGTTAGCAGAGGCATCAGCTCAGACTCATTTGGAATAGCATCGCCGTCAATGGTATCAACCAATGTACCGTCCGCTTTTAGGTATAAACCGTAACCTTGGCTATCAGTAATCACGCTTGGGTGCCAAACCACACCACCACCGGAGTTATCGCCACCTAAAACAGAGTACATAAAGCCGTAATCACGCCCTACTACCTCAAAGCCTCTAAAAAGATTGGTCGGAATAGAGATGACATCACCGTGTGAAAGCACCGCTTCGTGTTCACCTTCGTTACCCCAATAGAATCTAAACTGACCTTTGAAGACCACGAATAGCTCAGCAGTGTGATGAGAGTGCAGAGAGTTCTTAATGCCAGGAGGCTGACCAGCAGCACCTATGTTAAAACCTGCGGTTTCACGAATATGAACATGCTGACGGCTGCTTTCAGCCACACCAGCACCAATGATGCAGAAGTTATCTTTTAGATCGCTTCCCGGAGTACGTGCATCAATGAAAGCACTTGTGCCTGGGATCAGCTCCATGTAACGAACGAGATTATTATTTATTCTATTTTGTAGAGTCATTCTAAATTCCTTCTTACCTAACCTAGCGGCCTGCCACCATCCACTGCGATGGTATTACCCGTTGAAAATGTCAGTAGTTCCGCAGCGGCATAAACAGCGTTGGCAACCTCTTCATCACTGGCTAATCGCTTTAGTGGTGTCGATTGCTCTTGTGCATTACGCCATTCATCATCTAGCCCTTTGACAAATTCGGTATCCACTAAGCCTGGAGCGACAGCGAGCACTCGAATGTCAGGAGACAATGCTCGACCTAATGATCGTGTCATATTTTCGACTGCAGACTTACTCGCACAGTAAGCCACGTTACTGCCCATTGCGGTTTGCGCTGCAATTGAGGTGATGTTGACCACGCAACCTTTAGCGCTACGAAGTAAGGGTTCAAAAGCACGAACCATGGCGAATGGCGCACGAACATTGACGCGGAAGATCTTGTCTATCAACTCATCATTCAAGGATGCTAAGTCATTGTGTGCGACAAACTTTGTCATGCCTGCACAGTTCACTAGCAAATCTAATGAAGCAGACGACTCTTTAACTTGGTCCGCTAATGCGCCAATCGCAGAGCTGTCTTCAACATTCAGTTGATACATGGCATGACCTGAGCCTTGTAAGGTATCTAAGATTGTTTGAGCTGCGCTTTCATTACTGTTGTAGGTAAACACAACGCGGTAACCAGATTGCGCGAGCTTGTGACATATGGCGGCACCAATGCCGCCACTGCCGCCTGTAACTAAGGCGAGTTTTGTCATGTTATGCCTCTACCGATTTTTCTTTGTAACGACGTACACGAATGTCTGCTTGCTCTTTGTGGCCAGCGAAACCTTCTAGTGCACATAGGCGTGAACAGTACTCACCTACTTTTAGCGAAGCTGATTCCGTTACGCGTTGGTAAGTACATGTTTTAATGAATTTACCGACCCAAAGACCACCGGTGTAGCGTGCAGCTTTATTCGTTGGCAATGTATGGTTAGTACCGATGCACTTGTCACCGTAAGAAACGTTGGTTTCACGACCTAAGAACAACGCACCGTAGTTAGTCATGTTATCTAGGAAGTACTTAGGATCTTTTGTCATGACTTGTACGTGTTCAGAAGCAATATCATCTGCCACTTCAACCATCTCTTCGTAGCTATCACATACAATAACCTGACCGTAGTTTTCCCAAGCTTTGCCTGCCACTTCCGCAGTAGGAAGAATCGTTAGCTGACGTTCAATCTCTTTTACTGTCTCTTTTGCAAAAGTTTCGCTATTGGTTAGCAGTACCGCTGGAGAGTTGTAACCGTGCTCAGCTTGACCAAGTAAGTCCGCTGCCGCTAATTCTGGGTCACAGCCCTCTTCGTCAGCAATAACCAATGTTTCTGTTGGACCAGCGAACAAGTCGATACCAACACGACCAAACAATTGACGTTTTGCTTCTGCTACGAACGCGTTTCCTGGGCCAACGATCATGTCTACCGGTGCAATCGTTTCAGTACCAAGCGCCATCGCGCCAACGGCTTGTACGCCACCAAAGCAATAAATCTCATCCGCACCCGCCATTGCCATTGCCGCAACAATCGCCACATTTGGTTGGCCGTTAAAAGGAGGAGCACAAGCAATAACGCGTTTTACACCAGCAACCTTTGCAGTAAGAACACTCATGTGCGCTGAAGCAACCAATGGGTATTTACCACCTGGGATGTAACAACCAACACTGTTTACTGGCACATTTTTGTGGCCCAGTACGACACCTGGCATGGTTTCTACTTCAACATCGTGCATTGAGTCACGTTGGATCTGAGCGAAGTTGCGAACTTGTGTTTGTGCAAATTCAATGTCGTGCTTGGTTGATTCGTCCAATGCGTCCACACATGCCTGAATTTGCTCATCTGTTAAGCGAAACTGCTCCGGAGACCAGTTATCAAATTTTTCTGAAAGCTCACGTACTGCACTGTCACCTTTCTTTTCAATGTCAGAAAGAATGTTCTCTACCGTTTGGCGCACTTGCGCGTTGTTTGATGCTGATGCTTCTTCAGTGATGCCGTGTTTTAGAATGCGAGCCATGCGTAATTCTCCTTGTGGCGTATGCCTAGTGTTTACTGATTATTGGTTTTAACAGAGTTTATTCTTTGTTTTGTATACTTTTGGATACGAATGCAAAATAAACATAAACATTTTTCTAACACTTGGCAAATCGAAGACAAAACCAAACAAAAATCACATAAACCACTGTTAAATAATAATTTTAACCATAATCACCATCAACATGGCATTCATTAATAGCAAAAAACAATCATATAATGTTGCATTGATCACATAGTTTTTACTCTTTTTTTACAACCACACATGTTAAGTTTTGCATACCTTTGCAATGGAGAGATAAAAGAAATGGATAACTTTAAAAACACACTAAACCACGCAGAACTGCTCGGCACATTTGTCAAAACGCCCCACCCACATATCATTGAAGTGCTTGTGCTAGCAGGGCTGCCTTTCGTTGTATTGGATGCTGAACATGCACCTTTTGATCGTTCGACTCTGGATGCTTGTCTACTTGCTGCGCGTGCCAACCAACTGCCTTGCGTTGTTCGAGTCCAAGATAGCCACCCATCGACCATATTGAATGCGCTAGATTGCGGGGCGACTGGTATTCAGATCCCACACGTATGCAGTGCAGAACAAGCAGAGAAACTGGTGAAAATGTCTCATTACGGTGAAGGCGGCCGAGGTTATGCCGGTTCAAGCCGAGCAGCAAAGTACGCAACCAAACCGATGGCAAACCACTTAGAAGACAGCAAAAATAACACCGTCGTAATTGCACAAATAGAAGACCCTGAGGGGGTGATAAATGCTGAATCTATAGCAAAAGTTGAAGGCATTGATGCACTGTTCATCGGGCAAGTTGATTTAGCCGTATCTTACGGAGCAGCGAGCGTTAACGAAGAATGCGTGCGTGAAGCAAGCATCAAGATCATTGAGGCTGCTAAAAAAGCAAACAAACCTGTAGGTATGTTCGTCGCGAATGCTCAGGTTGCGCGTGACTGGAAAGAGCTTGGCGTGTCCTTCTTTTGTGTGGGTTCTGAACACAAAATGATCATTGATGGCTTTCGAAATGAGCAAGCCGTCATGAATTCATAATTTTTCTTTGTGATTTCAACGGTTACACGTATTGTAATTATCAAACCAGACTCATTGACTATGACGTTGCGCTTGGATTTATCGCGTTATAAGGAGATTCACCATAAAAGCGAAAGTTACTTCTATTGATGTCGCCAAGATGCTTGGCGTATCTCAATCTACCGTTTCTCGGGCATTTAGCCCGACTGCAAGTATCAGTGAGAAGAAGCGAAAAATGGTGATGGATGCCGCTACCAAGCTTGGCTATACACCCAATGCTATTGCTCGTAGCTTGATTTCTAATCGCTCAGGACTTGTAGCTATAGCACTCGATAGTGAGTCGAACCCAATGTACGACTTGCAATCTCGTGCGCTCGCGATGGAAATTCAAAAGCGTGGCGGCCAAGTTGTACTCTGCCCTATCGACAAAGATGACCTCGATCTCGCTATCTCACGTGCAATTGAATATCAAGTTGATGGCTTAATCATCGCCACCAGCCGCCTCACCTCCCGAGCGTTTGCACAATGTGAAAAGTTTGGCGTTCACTTAAGCCTCATCAACCGTTATACAGAAAGCATTAATGCGAACAGCGCTGGCTTAGACAACCAGCGAGCTGGCACGCAAGCGGCTGATTATTTACTTGATAAAGGCTACAAACAACTGGCTTATGTCAGTGGTGATGCAGGCTCAATGACCAGCGACAAGCGTTGGTTAGGCTTCTCTGAAACCGCAAAAACACGTGAAGCGGCCTCCCCTATATTCATCAACGCAAAATACAGTTTTGAAGCAGGATTAGAAGCAGCCAAAGAGCTGATGGAACACACTTCAAAACCTGACGCCGTGTTCTGTGCCAACGACATTCTCGCAATGGGCGTTATGGATGGCTTGAGAAAGCTTGGATGTAACATCCCACAAGACTTCGCAATTATGGGCGTCGATGATATCCCTATGGCAGCTTGGCCAAGCTATGACCTCACTACCATTGCCCAGCCTATCGATAAAATCGTGAAAAGTGCCGTCGAAGACTTGATGCAACGAATTAACGACAATGAAGATGCGAAGGGCGAGTACCTACTTGAACCCGGCACCATCATAGAACGCGGTAGTACTGTACTTAGCCAATAAATCCTTTCTCGTTACACCAATTAAATCCGCTGCGATTGGTGTGCTATACGGATTGTTTTTCGGCATGTTTGTCTACAAAGAGTTGGATTATAAAAAGGTCGTGATGATCATTACCTTTATTCCAGCCATATCACTGTTTCTTCCGGAATTATTGTCTTAAGTGTTCCCTCGAACAAAGCCACTTGAAATTCACCTTTGAGTGGCTTTTTCAATCCAATTATTCTCAAACTTATTGTTGCATGCGAATTCATTCGCAGTTAAACAATCTTAAACAAATAATTAACAATTAAAGTTAAACCTCATCGAACTAGAATCATTACTCTAAATTTTCTCTCGTCATCACTTCGATATGATAAATCGTCACAGAGCATTATCTGATTTGATACCCACTTCTTCACGAAAACTAAATATCAATTAAATACATAAGTTAAACAACAAAGCATTGCCTTTAAACCCAATTATGTTGTTCATATACACTCGATTAATAATTAATCTTCATTCAATTTATCTTAAGAGAGTCGTATTTAGTGAATTGTTAAAAAACAGATCCAACCCACAATAAAGAAACATATGCAATACACCTCATTGACACAATAGCAACAAAAGGCAATATTGGATACGTAACCAAAACTAATTCAATAACGAAACTTTTGACGCATCAGGAGGCGATAAATGGCTATGGTTGGCTTTGATTCTAAATGGCAAGATTTTCCAGACTACATATTAGGTATCACTAAAGAAATTTGGGAAGATCGAGGTCTGAGTACCCTGCATAACTATTACTCACCTGACATTATCGTCCGTACACCACTCTCCATCACGAAGGGAAACGAAAAGGTCATTAGCGCGACCATGGGCACGCTAGCCGAGTTCCCAAACCGTACCTTATTGGGTGAAGACGTTATTTGGTCAGGGACTCCTGAACAAGGCATGCTTTCATCCCATCGAATCATTTCAACAGCAACTCATACTAATGATGGCGTGTTTGGTAAAGCCACGAATAAAACACTTAAGTTTCGAATTATCGCAGACTGCCATGCCATCAATAATCAAATCAATGATGAGTGGATGATCCGAGACATCGCTGCGATTGCAAACCAACTGGGTATGACGTCAGAAGAGTACGCCCGTCAACAAATTGAAATAGAGGGTGGCGTTGAACAATGCTCATACCCTTTCACTCCTCAGGTCGACATACAAGGCCCTTACCTTGGCGTAGGTAACGACAATGAATACGGCCAGCGCTATGAAGACATACTGCGACGTGTAATGAATGCTGAGTTCTCTGTAATACCAACAGAATATGACCGCGCATGTATCGGCGAGTACACGGGTGGGCAAACAGCACTCTCTCATAATGAAATAGACCAGTTTTGGATGTCACTTCGCTCTTCGTTTCCAAACGCTGAGTTCAAAATTCACCACCGTATTGGTCGCAACGACGAAATGATGTCACCACGTGCTGCTATTCGTTGGTCGTTGCAAGGCAAGCATGAAGGCTACGGTATGTTTGGGAAGCCTACAGGAAAAGACGTTTACATCATGGGAATCAGCCATGCAGAGTTTGGACCTTGGGGTCTACGCAGAGAGTTTACGCTACTTGATGAAAGTGCGGTCTGGAAACAGATTTTAATCCAAATCGGTTAACTATATAAGGAAGTATTATTTTGAACAGCTTGATTGAGAATTTCTACAAAACGTATTTTAACGCTCACTCATCAGAACGTACTCAAGTAGTCCACGAGATGCTAAATGCTGATGTTAAATGGTGTGTCGCTCATCCGATTAATGACGTCTCTGGTGTCAAGGCAACCGAGCAAGCATTCCTATTGCCGCTAGTAAGCTCGCTGCCTGATGTTGAACGACGTCCATCAATCGTTATGCAAGGTGAATACGAAGGCCGCACTTGGATAAACTCTACGGGTTATTTCGTCGGCACATTTACACAAACGTTATTTGGTATTCCAGCAACAGGAAAAACACTCTACTTACGCTACACCGAAATGGTTTGTATCCAAGAAGGTCAAATTGTTGAATCCTATCTAATCCCTGATTTTATTGATGCAATGAACCAAGCTGGCGTTAATCCGTTACGCAAAAGCCTAGGTCATGCTGGATTGGTCCCTGCCCCAGCGACTCAAGACGGTATACATACAGGTTGCATCGCAGCTGAAGAGAGTGAGAAAAGCCAAAAGCTAGTCCTAGACATGCTGGCTTGCTTGGGTCGATTTGACGGTAAGCGCCTTGATTCAATGGATTTGGAAAACTACTGGCATGACGACTTTATGTGGTACGGGCCTGCTGGGATTGGTACGACACGTGGAATTCAAGGTTTCAGAGACCACCATCAAGGACCATTTGTATTTGCCTTCCCTGATCGAAGTGTCGATATAGAGCTCAACATTTTGTCCAAAAATGACTACGTATCCACTGGGGGTTGGCCACACATGCACGGTACACATACTGGTAGCAGTGGCTGGTTAGGGTTAGCGCCTACAGGCAAGCACATCGAACTTCGTGTTATGGATATCTGGCGACGCGAAGGAGAATTACTCAAGGAAAACTGGGTCGCTATTGATATAGCACACATATTAAAACAGCTTGGTTACGATCTGTTTGAGCAAATGGATGAACAATTAAAAGGACGTGAGCATGTATGAGTTTGGAGCTTTAAACTGGACAATTCTCGGTACTTATATCGTCCTTACTTTAGTTATGGGTGCACTCGTTGGTAGACGTGTGACTTCCGCTAACCAATTTGCATTAGGCGATAAAAATATTCCATGGTGGGCCATCGGTATTTCCGTTGTGTGTACCTATGTCAGTGCTATGTCTTTCTTGGGTGGGCCGGCTTGGTCTTACAAAGAAGGCTTGTCAGTGATCGCCATCCACCTTAACTACCCGTTAGTGATTTTCTTTATCGTTGCTGTGTTTATGCCGTTTTTCTACAACAACGGCCTCACTTCGATTTATGAATATCAAGAACGACGCTTTGGTAAAGCCTCACGTATCACTCTGTCTTTGATCTTCTTAATTAAACAGGCGATAAGCTCAGCTGCGGTCTTATATGCGACCTCGTTAATCCTCGAATTCATTACAGGCATCGACGTTACTTACTGCATCGTCATTGTCACTGTTATCGCACTGATTTATACCGTAATGGGGGGAATTGCCGCCGTTATTTGGACAGATGTAATCCAAGCGGTCATTCTGTTTCTTGGCGCATTTATCATCATCGAAGCCGTCTGGAATGGCATGCCACAACCCATGACCGAAGTGATGCAAGATCTCAAGTCACAAGGCATGACGAATGCGTTACAAACGAATTTAGATTTAAGCCAAGTTACCACCGTATGGGCTGGCGTTATCGCAATGACAATGTTCCACACCACTGTTTATGGCGGTAACCAAATGATGGTTCAACGCTGTATGGCGGCTAAAAACATGGGTGATGCGAAAAAAGCGATGCTAATGATGGGTTACGTTGCTTTCTTCATCTACTTCGTATTTATCCTATTAGGCGTGTTATTTAACGCTTATTACGATGGTAAAGAGTTCGAAAATGGAAACACCATTATCCTGCACTATGCCAGCGAATATGGTATGCAAGGCTTGATGGGAATCATCGCGGCCGCTATTCTTGCAGCAAGCATGTCTAGTCTAGATTCCGCTTTTAACTCGATGGCTACCGTCTCAGTTTCTGACTTCTACAAACGCTTTTACAAGAAAAACGAGTCAGAGGAACATTACCTCAAAGTATCGCGTTTCTTCACGGTTATGTGGGCGTTATGTATCATCATTCCAGCCTTCATGTTTGCAACCAGCACCGGCTCAGTTTTAGAAATATTAAGTAAAGCAGGTTCCTATTTTGTAGGTGCAAACTTCTGTATGTTCGTGCTTGGTTTTTATTCTAAACATATAACAGAGAAGGGACTATTAATCGGTGTTGCTGCAAGCTTCTTGGCGATTTGGTATGTTGCTGTTGCGACTGATATTGCTTGGCCTTGGTACTGTGTAATCGGTGTGTTAGTCAATGCTACTGTCGCGTACGCTGCAAGCTTATTTCTAACCGGTAAACAGACAGAAATGCACCTCTACACCGTCAAAGGTCAACAAGCAGAATATGCTCGTTTGAACAAACCGATCAAAGAAGATGGTTGGTATGTTGTGCCGGGTAAAGTCGATGCACCTTGTTGGGGGCTACTCATCATGTTTGTATTCTCTCTCGTTTTACTTTGGGGAATTAACGAGTTTATTGAGAACGCACCGATGTTGATTAACTTTATCCGAATTTGCTCTGTTATTGTTGCTACAAGCGTCATCGGTTATATGATTTACGCGTTCAAGCGCTCTAAGCAATCAAACAAAGTAGAACAAGTCAGTTAGGGTTCTATTTAAATTCAACCTAGCTCATTCAAAAAAGGCTCACTAAATAGTGAGCCTTTTGATATTTGCTTAACGTAAACCTAAGTCTAACGTTGCTTGCTTTTTGAAAGAATAGCTTTAGATCAGCAGGTTAGAGCTGTAGTTTAGAACTATAACTTAGAAGAACTCAATCGAATTACGGCCGCTTTTGTCATCACGTGTTGGCTTTGGCGTATCCGCTTTCTTTTTTGGTTTCTTCTCTTTTTTCTCTTTCTTTGGTTCAGCCTTTGCGCTTAGCATTTCTGCTTTGCTTTTCTTAGATTCCTTCTTCTTAGAATCCTTTTTAGACTGACCTTTCTTCGCCTTGTTCTCTTTTTTAGGCGCTTCTTTCTTTTTCGGCTTTTCTGATTCTTCTTGTACTGGCTGATCACACACCACTACATAGTATTCTTGATTGAATTCAAAGAAGTCGCCATCGTACATTTTACGACGCTTACGCGTTTCTAGCTCACCATTTACCGCTACGTAGCCTTCAGAGATGATGTGCTTAGCTTCACCGCCACCACTCACTAGGTTAGCAATTTTAAACACTTTGTAGAGCTCGATTGGCTGTGATGAAACATCAATACCAATTGCTTCAATTTCAATCTCTTCGCCTTCTTCGCCCAGCTCTTGGCCTTCGTAATCAGCGTCTTCGTAATGTTCTTGGTCCATGGTGACCTCTACCTAAATATGTACTTCTGAAATATTGGGCGCAGTGTAATCTTAAAACAACGAAATGACCATGTTGAATTATGGTTCCAGCCTAGGAAACGATAACGCAAAACACGCACCATCTAAGTAACTCTCACCAACTGTCACATGTGCTTGGTGTCGGTCGCATACTTGTTTGACAATAGCTAACCCTAAGCCATGACCAGTTTTTCCCTTGTTCCTTGCGGCATTAGCGCTATAAAAAGGGTCAAACAAATATGGCCAATGTTCAGCCTCAACGCCTTTGCCATCATCATGAATCTCAATAACAAATTCATTGTCGGTATACCACAACTCAACCACTATCTTGGTATCAGCGAACTTAAATGCATTCCGTACAATATTATCCACCGCCCTATTGAATAACTTTAGATCAACATAAAAAGAGGCAGGAACTTTTAATGGCACCTTAATAAGGTCGAGTGTTGTCTCTTTCTCCCAGATGCTAAAACGCTCGTTTAGCCATTCATTGGCATCAATAGGCTGCTTAAGTAACTCAAAACCTCCCCTTTCTAAGCGAGCGTAATATAGTAGCTCATCAACCATGTCTTCCATTTCTTCAGTATCCGCCAGAATGCGAGCTATTGCCTTAGATTGCTGCTCGGTCGGCGCTAAATCACTCAACAACTCAGCTTGCCATTGAATCCGGAATATAGGGGTTCTTAGCTCATGTGCTACCGCGTTAGTCAAAGACTTATTACTATTGATTAAATCTCTTATCTTGTCTGCCATGACATTAAAGCTGCGGTTCAACGTCCCCAACTTTATGCTGTTCTTCTCAGATGCTCGCTCTAATAGATCACCATGAGAAAAAGCAACCGTCGCCATTTCAAGGTTGTTTAATCGGCGCTTGATTCTCCAAACCAAAAACAAGCCGCTAAACGCAAAACCTGTTATGGCAAACACCCAAATAAGACGGTTTTCAAATTTAATTTGCTTCCTCAAGTAAGAATCTTTGTTCTTGGACAACTCATATAAATCGTCGCTTCCAACCAACCTAAACCAAAGAAAGTATTCGTCATGATAGTAAACATCTCGACCTTGTTGCTGAAATGCTCTTCTCACTAATTCGGGGGCACTATCAAAAGGGATGATTCGGAGATTCTGTCTAGTCTTAGCCGCGTAACGTTTTAAAAGTTTCTGTGTTTCAAGCAAACCTTTTTCACGGTAAACCACATCAATTAATTCTTGATAAGCTTCAGCTTGATGGTCTCGTAATATGTATTCATAGTCAGTGCTTAACTTGTAAACAATAAAGGCATAGGAATATATACTCACTAAGAAGATGGCAGTCAGTCCCGCTAGGTATTCAAAATAGATGCGTCGCATGTTATTTATTCCACTACCCGTTACCAACGTTCAGGTACGAACAAGTAGCCTTTGCCTCTTACAGTAATGATCTTTTTCGGTGGGACAGTTACGTCATTGAGCTTTTTACGTAAGATTACGATTTTGTTATCGATAAAACGATCGAAGCCATCGTACTCGATGCCTCTCAGCTGTTGAGTCAGAAAATTTCGTGATAAAACTTGCTCCGGAGAAGAAGCTAACAACCAAAGTAATTCAAATTCACTATCCGCTATCGATATCTCTTGTCCAATATGCGTACAAGCTTTAGTAGCACGATTTAGACTTAATTTACCAAAAACCAACTCATTCTTACTCACATCAGCACTTACAGAACTTTCAGAGCTACGACGTAAAAGCATCCTAACTCTCGCCAGTAACACTCTTTGACGAATGGGTTTACTAATAAAGTCATCGGCACCGGTTTCTAAAGCGGCTACATGATCGAAATCATCATCACTCGCGGTAAGAATCAATATCTTCCCATTAAACTGACTTCGCACTTGTCGACAAATAGTCAGTCCATCAACTTCCGGCAACATGAGATCAAGTAGAACAATGTCGGGCTGAATAGTTAAAATTTTCTCACACGCTAATGCTCCATCAGAAATAGTGACAACTTCAAAAGATTGACTTTCAAAGTACTCCTGTAACATCTCTCTTAAGATGGGATCGTCTTCTACGATCACGAGTTTCGGGTTGGTCATAAATCCTTCTCACCATTCCTTTGCTACCTTGCGAACCGCCTCTTTATTTCGAAATTCAGCACATTCTTATTACATAACTTCAATTTATAAAATTAACAAAAACATCTATATAACATATAAATAAAGGGCAATGCAGCTAAAAATAGACCAAAAGCTCTTAATTTTACACTCAAAAAAACCGGCCACCTTAACAAGGAAACCGGTTCGATTTATGAGTTTATTTGAACATTTGTTATTTAATCATCATAAACAGGGAGCTGCTCAAATGCGCGGCGGAATGATACATACTCATTTGAACTCCACAGACGAAGCTCCTCTGGGTCGTAGTCATACACTTCCTTGTGAGATGCATTGAGAGAGCTTGTATTATTCTCAGTAATTTGGTCACCAAAGATCTGTGCCACGTTAAACATATTGTCTAATTCATCGTCTTCAAACTTGCCAATCGCACTGTTTTGCGCCGTTTGTAGTCGAGCTAAAGAGTTACACTTACGCTTCATATGATCTTCATCTGACTCACCATCCACTTTAAAACGCAGACACTTGTTGCCCTCTTCTTCATACTCTTCAAACATACGGTCAAACATAGTCCAACGCGCAAACCCAGTTGTCTCTCGAAGTGCAACCAACGCATCCTTATCACCGATTGCAATAATACGAGCTTCATTGCGATCACGTGTATTTCTAAACACTGAAAGAGCATTACGAACACGGTAAGGCAGGCCATTTAGCTTCTCGACTCGAGCCTTTTGATCCTCTTGGTACAGAGCACGTGACGCCACAGCATTGGCGAGCGTATTACGCGAGTTCAAAGAGTAGTTCACGCCTTTCCATGTAAACTTGACGCCATCAGGGTCAGCAGAACTGCTGTTTGCCAAGTTAATATGGATTGAGTCGCTTAAACCTCTCACCGAGTCACTTAAACCATACTCATTTGCACGGTTGTATTTGTTCAGGTTGGCTAGAAGCGTGCCAAAGTAAGGGACTGTTGTATCTTGTGGTGAACCTTCCGTCCAGTATTCAAACGCCTCTTGTCCGCCCATTACAAAGTAACGTTTCATCGGCCATAAGTATGACGGCACAGCTTCGATTGTTTTCGCCAGGCTTGGTTGGTAACGCAAAACCGTTTCAACGTAGTCTCCGTTACCATCGACGAAGATCGCTTGACGCGCTTCTGGTCGTCCCGCTAAATCAGACAAGTGCGTATATAGTTTTGTGATCTTATCTGATAGGTCCACCAGAGCCAAACTAGAGTTCTCTGTGGAGATGTATGGTGAATCACGACGAACCAGCATTTGTGCTGCAAGCAATTTGTCAGGCCATACGCCAAGCAAATCCATAGAGTTAGACGCGGTTTGATATGGGTTATTCGCTTTCAAACTCGCCCAAATATGACCATCACGAGTCTCTGAACGCATGACGACTTCGTTACTTTGATTTTTCAACGTTTGAACAAGTTCTTCGTCAAAACAACTTGTTGGGACATCACGGTTTGGCGACATACCCGTTTGGTAGGTTAACCATAAGTCTGACAAGGTTGCAAAACGATAACGGTTAGGGACCCCATCGATACCACTTAGCTCTTCCAATTCACATACTTTGTCGGGTGCCGTTAACACGTCAAGGAAGAATTCTGCTGCCATATTTGCAGCATTGTAAGTGTCACAAATTGGACGAAGGCCTGCCGACATATTATCAAGTGGTACTGGATTACCACGCCAATCTAAACAGTTATTCTCGGCAATTTCTTCAAATACCTGTCCTTTGTTATTGGTTGTGTCTGCGCCGATGTAACGCGCAAATACAAAATCAATTTCACCGACGTTTTCAACAATGTCACGGATCTTCTGAAACTCATTCATACGCATCCAGAAGTACTCATACTGATTGTATTGAGTAAACCAATCTCGACCGTTTCTGCGGTTGGCCGTTTCGTAGCTATCGTAGTAACGTTGGATACGGAACTCTGTAATTTCAGTGAGTGACGTACCTTCATCAAAGCGATCACAGTTTAAGCTTGTGTAGGTGTGTTCGTCGGTACAGAAACGGTAACTCGCCAGCTCTGGAATATCGTCAGTACCCGCATTCGCGCGCAAGTGTGCAATTACGCCAGTAGGATACGCATTGTAATCCTCTGTCATCTCACGATCGTACTCAGCTAGAGAGTAAGTTTTACGAAGTTGTGCACCCGTTTTGTCATGAACAGAATCACCAATAAATTCATTGGTTTCAATTTCACGAGCATAAGCAAACTTTAGTGCAGCTTTATCATATTTACCGAACACAAGTAGTTCATCGAAAATTGAAGCGCCATAGTCCATAATAGAGCTGTACGCGGCTGGTTTTGCTTGGTGGCCTAATGTACTGCGCGCTAACTCTTCTTCTGTGTAAAAATGAGCTTTGTCTGTCGAACCCATGAAGTTATGGCGTAAACCTAAGTTGTGGCCTAATTCATGAATCAAAGTCGACTTAAACATATGCTCAGATATCGCTTCGCTTGCAAGTTTCTGCTGGTCAAGGTCGAGGTCATTCCACGTTTTCATGGTGTTCTGCTCGTCGTCAGCAAAGAATCCACCATTGGTATAGTCAATTCCTGTGATCAAACCTTTCGCTTTAGTACTCAGCCACATTGCATCTTCGCTGTAAACATTCTGTTCAGAAAAACGCTTAAGCATATCTTGGCGCTTGTAGAAAGTTTGAAGTGCCAAGTCCTTATTGTTCACATCAAACCTATGACCAAAGTCAGCCTTTGGGGTTTGATTGACAAATTTACCTTGTCCTACAAACGCCATTTCGTCTTCTGTTACAGCAGGAACAAATTGATCTGGCCCACGATCGCTTGCGACCATGTCTGTAAAGGCATCAATGTCAGTTCGTGGCTCAGCAACGGGTGCTTCGTCACCACCTCCAGCATCAACATTCTGTATTTCTTCAGCAACAGGTTCTAGCTTCTCAATTTCCTGACGGTTATAGCGCAACGCTAAATCATTCCAATAGCGACGAGTCGTGGTACGAATCACACCAAGGTATTGATTGACGTGTGCATGAATGATCTCACCCGTGAGTGGGTTAGTTGCGGAAGGCCCGTAACCCAACAAACCATTGTCTACAGGGTCTGCAATAAGATTAAACACGTTGTAACGAAGGTCACCGGGTTGAATACCTGCTCTCGCATCAGTATTAACAATTTTAATTGGAGGCACACCAGTACCTTCAAGTGACTCATTCACCTCTTTCATTGTATCAATCGTCAATTGGAGATACGCCTCATTACCTTCGTCAAAGTAACTATCACTTAAATAGTAATCAATCGACTCTAGGTTCGGGTTGAAACGGTTGATGTAAGCAAAGCGTGAACCTTGTACATCGCTCTCACCTGTGTGTGTTTTTACGGCTTTGCTGTCGTTAAAGAAGCCATAGTAAGCACTGTCTTGGCCCTGATAATAAACTGGCTCGTAGTTTGAGCTCGCTAGTTTGTCTAATCTAACTAGCGAGTAGAAAAAACGCGTCTTAAATGACAAGTTTTCTAGGCCACCAAACTCATATTGGTCATCCGGATCGGCTGTATATGTACGCTCAATTTCGACGTTAATTACACCTTCTTCCGGGTTGTACTCATATGAGATAACACGTGGGTCAGCACTCTCAGTTACGTTACTCGCTGTATACCAAGTGCTGAGCGTATCTTCCGATAACGATTTGATATTTTCGTATTCAGGAACAAAGTGTGTCGCTGTTGTCCAGTCGACATTCTCATCCTGATTTATCTCTTCTTTATTGGTACATTCGCCGTAACCGTTTTCAGCGCAGCGATACTGTCTGAATTCACCTGGAATTTTCAGTACCGGTACGCGATTGATTTCATGCTCCCAACGACTAGGCTCCAGAGAATCTACTTTATCGCGATCCAATGCTTCAACATAGATACCGTTAGTTTTATCAAAGCGTAGTTTGACAAGCTTTGGATCGCCTTGGAAAAAGCCACGCTGAGTCATTGCGTAACGTGGA
>NZ_JADDYK010000021.1:12983-52949 GCF_015163615.1 Vibrio sp. OPT18 | reverse complement strand
GCTTCACCGGTAGACGGCATGTACATCCAAAGTGATTCCGTATCTAAAGATTGAACAGAAATCTCTTCGGTTGGTTTATCATAGGTGTCATAGGCACGATCTTCGGCCCCACACCCGCTGAGGATTGTGGCAATACTTGCTGCGATAATTGCGTGTTTAAACATAATTTACCTATATTTATAATTATATTACATTTTTATTTCTAACTATCTAAATTCAATGCGAACGGAGCAATATTAGAATTGATAGTTAACCACTGCGTAATAAGTTGTTTTCTTTAAATCAACTAAATCATTAAGAGGGTTTGAACCTCTTTCTGGATTGTAATAACTAATGCCATTAGTTAGCCCAGCAGAAATAGAAATACTCTTAGTTATTTGATAGCCCACCTCTTCACCATGTAATAGAGTTGGATCAAACGTGTTCCCGCTATAATCCCATGACTGTCTAGGCATGACGAAAATGTTGAAATAGAAGTCTACTGCAAAAACATAATCAAGAGAAAATTGGCTACTCAATTGGTATTCAATAAGCTGATTACCACCGGCGGTTTTATATTCGTGAAAATTCTTTCTAAGTAATAACGTATTACTCAATGAAAGCCCTTCCATCAAATTATCTAATGGAGCACTCCACCTGACCTTCAACCTAGTTCCTAACGTTAAATCGTTCCTCCTTGACCATTTAGACGTCGGTAATATGACTCTCACCTCACCACTCAATGATGAACCATCAGTTGGTTTGAATAGTCCATTGCGCCCCCATGAGATGGACGTATCATTCCAAAACTGTCCCCTAACCCCATATTCATCACCGTCGGATAAGTGGTAACCTGACGCCACTACTTGAAGTCGAGATTTGTCAGAAAAGGAATATCGGACAACTCCCGTTGCGGAAGCTGAACGATTTGCTAAGGACGCACTGTCTTCATATCCGTTTCGAGAATAGTCAAGACTAATGTATCCAGACCAAGGGTTTTCGTCGTTTTTGGACTCCCACTCATCTTGTAAATTATTTGCTAGGGCGAGCGAAGGCGTCACCAGCATTAACGCTGGCAATATAATTAGTTTATTCATATTTTCCTTCTTGTATTACACTTCCGTATTATATATACATCTTATTTTTCCAGTTTTAAGCCTGTTTAGCTAACTTCGTTGTTTTTATTTTATTCCTTTGAGATGGATGCGTGATTGGAATCGACGCCAATAAAGTTTTTGTATAATCTTCTTTTGGGTTTTTATAAACATCTTCCACACTTCCAGACTCAATTATTTTACCCTTTTTCATTACAACCACATTATCTGAAATGTGCTTAACGACAGAGAGATCATGTGAAATAAAAATAATGGAAAGGTTCATCTCTTTTTGTATTTTCAACAATAGATTTAGTATCTGAGCTTGTACCGAAACATCTAATGCCGATACTGACTCATCGCAAACTAATAACTTTGGCTTTAATGCTATTGCTCTTGCTATGCCTATACGCTGCCTTTGCCCTCCTGAAAACTCATGCGGATAGCGGGTTACAGCAGAGTGAGGTAATCCGATCTTATCGAGCAGTTCTAAAACCCACTTCTTTCGTTCTTTCTTCGAACCAATTCCATGAATAATAAAAGGTTCTTCGAGTATTCCTCCTACTGTATGCCTCTGATTCAACGACTCTAAAGGATCCTGAAATACAATCTGCATCTCTCTACGAAGTGGACGCATTCTTTTTGTGCTGTAATGGGTGATGTCTTCCCCTTCAAAAAAGATCTTTCCAGCTGATGGTTCATACAATTTGAGTAATGTTCTACCAAGCGTACTTTTTCCACAACCAGACTCCCCGACCAAGCCCAATGTTTCACCTTGCTTCACTGAAAACGAAACACCATCGACAGCTTTAATGACATAACCTTTCTTAAATAGATTTTTACCTGATAAAAAGTGCTGCTTTAGCCCTTCAATTTTAATCACTTCTGACATATTCAATTCCCCTTGTATTCTGGGAATTCATTCAAATCAATTGGATTGATTTGAATGGTTTGTTTCGGCTCGACATTGAGGTCTGGCATTAAACTCAAAAGTCTTTTTGTATACGGATGTTGTGGGTGATCAAAAAGTTCGAAAATTTCTGCATGCTCAACAATACGACCGTCATACATCACAGCGACCTCATCGCAATTTTCTGCAACTACGCCTAGATCATGAGTGATGAAGATCACTGCCATCCCAGTCTCTTCTTGAAGCTCTCTTATCAATTCCAAAATGGATGCTTGAACCGTTACATCTAATGCAGTCGTCGGCTCATCGCATATCAAGATGTCAGGCTTACATGCAAGCGCTATCGCAATCATTACCCTTTGTCGCATCCCCCCTGACAGGCTATGAGGGTATTCTTTGAAACGTAGTTTCGGCATTGGAATTTCAACTTTCTCAAGCAAACCAATTGCGTACTCTACCTTTTCAGACCTAGACATCTGGTTATGGTGCAAATCCAGAACCTCGACAATCTGCTTGCCAATTGTCTGAACAGGATTCAAAGCCGTCATAGGGTCTTGGAAAATAATTGAAATACGATTGCCGCGCATCTTGTGCATCTCGTGTTCAGGCACCTCTGTAAGGTCTGTATCACGATAGATTATTTTTCCAGCCGTGACCTTTCCATAAGGCTTAGGAAGCAGTCCCATAATAGACATGGAAGTTACGCTCTTCCCACTTCCAGACTCTCCGACTAAACCTAAGGTTTGGCCAGATTTCACGTCAAAGGACACACCTTTCAGTATCTTGACGATGCCTTCATCAGTACTGAACTCTGCTTCTAAGTCGCGAACTTTTAATACAATATCTTGGTTCATTCTACGTTCACCCTTAGAGCTTATATCTGTCATCAATGATGGTGATAGGTGGATACGCCTTACCTTCTTTAGAAGCCAACTGAGTTTCTTCTTTTAGGTCTGTATCAATCCAGAAATTACTGGTGTCTAAAATATTAAACATGGCGCCAGTCTTCTTCGTCATTGGGTTCTTTGGGAACTTAATCCAACGCCAGTATGCATCTCGCGTATAAGGCACCATATAGCCAGGCACAATCACATACGCATCCTTTATTTTTCTTTGGATGTTCTGAGATAGCTGCTGTTTTCTTTCCATATCAAACTCAGAAATAAACGCCTCAATTTTTTGATCTAGCTCTGGTGAACTAAAATTTGTATGGTTATTAGTTTGAGGACGGTTGGCATTTGTCGAATGAAAATACTCTTTGTAAGCTGGTATCTCTCCTCCGCCCATATTAAGAAATGCAAGCTGGTGCTTTTTCTCGAGAATAAATTTGAATGCAGCAGAACCATCGACAAGGTTTAAGTCGAGCTCTAAACCAGCTAACTTCGCTTGCTCTTTTAGATAGGCAATTCTTGGTGTCCAAATGTTATAGCCATACGTAATCTTGAAACTCAAACGAACCCCATTAGCATTCATTCGGATACCATCAGAGCCGATACGATCGAATCCTGCAGATTCAAAATAACCAATGGCAAGTTCAGGTCTAAACGGTGGCGGCTCTACACCTTCCAAATCATATTTACCGTGTCCAAACCCCATAGCATGAGGTTTTCTAGAGTAATCGCCCCGTAACACGTTTTTTATCATGCCGTCGAAATCAGTCGCGTACGTGATGCCTTTTCGAACATTAATGTCGTTCAGCAGTGGCATGGATGTATTGAACCATAAACCGCCAGCGCCTTGTGGCCTTTGATTAAAGCCCCAGAATTTCTGTATAAAGCCATGACTAAAAGGTTCTGAGTTGGTTTTCTCATGCCACAGTTGAGGCTGTACCATCGCAAACGTGTCTAACTTTCCTTTTTCAAAGTGCTTACGTGCAATATCACTATCACGAATCACCTTGATACGAAGCTTCTCGACGTTAAAACGATTCTTATAATATTTATTCCCGTAACCCCACCAATTCGCGCCAACATGAGAAAACGTGATACTACGGCCCTTGTTCACTTTCGAGATGTAATAAGGTGACGTTGTTGGCTCTGACTTAAAATTGTATTTGCGTACAAAGTTGTCATCCATGCCATCCTTATTCCCGTCATTAATATTAACAAAATGATGTTTAGGACGAGGCTGAACCCCATGACTCGGCATATTAATCAGAGCCATGAGCTCATCATTACTTTTGGGCTCTGCCATCATAATACTGATCGTATAGTCATCGAATTTTTCAACGGCTTTGATACTGTTGCGAAAGAAGTCGTTGTACCAAGGGTCAATAATGTCTCTTGATCGATAATAAGTGAGCATGAACAGGTAATCGTCAGCCGTTACGCTCTCTCCGTCAGACCATTTCGCATCAGGATTCAGTTTGAAATAAACTGTCTTGTGATCTTCCCCAAATGCCCATTCGTTCGCCAGCTGCGGGATCCAATTATCGGTGTTTGGATGTCGTTGTACCAATTTAGGCGTTCCATCCATTAAATAGAAACGAATGCCAGAGTTGGCGTCGGGGCCTACTGAACGCAGTGTTTGTGGGAAACTAGGCATAAAGCTACGTAAAGTACCGCCACGCTTAGCCTCTTCAGAAGCAAAAACGGGATCATCCCAGTTACTTTGCCATTCCAAATTATTTGGTGTTTGTTGTGCTTGAACTAAGAAACTCAACAACAAAGCGAATAGTCCGTATCTGTGCATCATCACTTCCTAGTGCTTATCTATAAACTGTGTATTTTTTGGGATCAAAGGCCATTCTTATCGCTTCACCGATGAAGGTAACCATGACTAAAACACCGACAATTGCCGTCACAACAGAGCCAACAATCCATGGTGAATCGAGGTTCGACTTGCCTTGCTGAAGCAGCTCTCCCCAACTAGGGGTAGGCGGAATAAGGCCTAAACCTAAATAGTCCAGTGCAGTAAGTGCTGTAATATTGGCGGCAATAGTGAAAGGTGCCAAAGTAACGATCATGACCATTGTATTGGGTAATACATGGTGAAAGATGATCCTTGCTGTTGACGCTCCTAAAGCTTTGGCAGCTAACACATACTCTCGGGCCGATTCTTTGTAGGTCATCGTCCGCATATACCAAGTAATACCCATCCACCCAAAAGTCACATTGATCAAAACGAACAGCGTGAACGTTGGTTGAGCTATTGAAACCAAAATCATGATCACGTAAAGGAATGGAACCATCGACCAAGTCTCAATGATTCTTTGAACAATCAGATCAAACTTGCCACCAAAGAAACCCATAGCACAGCCCACTGTTACACCAATGCTGTATGCGATGACCATTGTTATCAGAGCGAATCCCATTGCTGTTCTAAACCCGTAAACCAATCGAGCTAAAATATCCCGCCCGATTACGTCTGTACCCAAATAGTGCTTTGAGTAGGTACTTGGAGCATGTGGCGGATATTCACCAGAGAAGTCTTGTTCATACGGATTCCAAGGCACCAAAGGTAAAATTGCAAAATCACCATTGTTTTTGTCTTTAAGCGTTAGTTGAAGTAGTCGATAGTTTGCCTCTCCCGAAGACTCCAAACCAAATGTCTTACCTGGGTAAACATCAGATACAATTGGAAAGTAATATTCCCCCTGATAACGCACCATTAAAGCCTTACTATTGATCAACACTTCAGCAAAAAGAGACAGTAACAACATCACTGATAGAATGATCAGCGACCAGTATCCGCGCTTTATTTGTTTGAATCGCTTGATCTGTTTTAGCGTTAACGGATTTAATTTAATCATCATCAAGCTCCAAACTTCACTCTAGGATCGACCAGTGCCACACAAACGTCTGACAAAATATTTCCTAGCAGCAAGATGCAGGCATTAATTGCAACAATGCCCATCACTACTGGGTAGTCTCTTTCAACAATTGACTCGTAACCAAGCAACCCTATACCGTTGATATCGAAAATGACCTCAATTAAGAAAGAGCCTGTCATGAAGAAAAGAAGAGAGTTGCCAAAGTGGCTAGCGATTGGAATTAAACTGTTGCGTAATGCGTGTTTACGAATCGCCTCTCTGAAAGGCAAACCTTTAGCTATGGCGGTACGGATATAATCCGATGACAAATTTTCCATCAAATTGTTTTTCATCGTCATGGTTAGCGTCGCAAAGTCACCTATCAGGTAACAAAGCAAAGGTAAGACCGCATGCCACAAAATATCAGTAATTTGCTCTGAGAAAGTATTGAAGTCGTCGAAGTCATCATCAACAAAGCCCCCCATTGGGAACCACTCTAGGTGATAACTGAAAAACGTAATTAGAAGCACGCCGACCACATATCCCGGTAAGGCATAGCCGACAAAAATCATGATTGATGAAACAGAATCAAAAATGCTGCCGTGCTTCATCGCCTTAAAATAACCAAGAGGAATAGAGATAAAATAACTAATGAAAAAGGTAACACCACCATACATAACAGAGACTGGCAGGCGCTCAAAAATCATGTCACTGACAGGTTCGTAGTAGCGTGTCGACTCGCCTAGATCAAAATGAACAAGTCGAACTAACCATTCGAGATACGCTTCCGTTACCGGTTTATCTAATCCATAAAATTTATTTAGATCAGCAAGCTGATCTTCAGACAAAGCTGAGTTTTGGCCAACGAGACTAGACGCGCCACCACCGTCCCCTTGAGGCTGCATATTTGCAAGCATCCTCTCGACAGGGCCCCCAGGGACAAAACGCGTAATCGCGAATATCAAAATCGTAATACCAAGAAACGTAGGTACAACTAAAGCAAAACGTTTCAGTAAATAAGCAATCATCCTAACTAGCCAAATTCCATTTAAAGCAATATTTCATCAATTTAATCAATAAAATAAAGTAGTCAAATGGTTACATTTACCTACATTAGCTTACAATTAGTCTGTACAGGAATGAGAACAAAACACGCAAAATCAGTAATTTAAATAGTAAACAACCAACTCCCTAACTCTTAACTTACATATCGTGTACAAAGTTAAACTGTAGGCAATAAAAAAGAGAGCTAATGTAACTAGCTCTCTTCGTTAACGCTGTTCTTAGTAAAAAGACAGCTAAGTCAATAAATAGGATCGTTCAATTTTAGAACTTAAAAGAACCACTTCACGCCGACTTCTGCTTTTAGCTCGTAGTCACCTTCTAGCGTAACGCCTGTTGGTAGAGTGACATCTGCAGATGCGTATTGCAGTTTCGTCATTAGCCACTGAGTTCGGTCTTCCTTAATAGGAGCGTTCATCATGATGTTGAAAGACGTCGATTCAAGTTCCACTGTGTCGCCAGAAACATTCATGTATTCAGGCCATGCTTGAACGAACGCGCCAGAATCTCCCATTGGGATAGTAGCAAACAGGTTTAGCATGTAGCCGTCTGCCGTTTCACCAAACACTTCACCTATGGTGTAGTTTACGTTTGGAAACAGCATTGCACCGCCGGTATAAGCAGGGTTAATCAAGCCAATTGCACCGACAGACACCAACGTATTGTCATCCAAGCCCAGTGCTGAGTTCTTAGTGTGGATGAAGTCCGCCATGAAGCCAACACGCGGAATCAATGAACTATCAATAGCTGATACTTGGAAGTATTGAGCTCGGCTACCAAGGTAGTCAACACCCATTGAATCTTTGCCAGGCTTAGCATCTGAGTCGCCAAAGTTGCCTTCGATAAAGCCACCGAACTGAGTCGTTTCAGACCATGCTCCAGTTAGCATTGAAGACAAACGGATATCAGCGTCAGAAGTAACAAAAAAAGCCGCTTGTGTATAAACACGAGTTAGATCCGATGGATCAATCACTTGGCTTTCTTCTTCATTCGCCAAAGCAGTACCAGACATTGCAGCTAACATTGAAGCGGTCAGTAATAGTTTTTTCATGTGTAAACCTTATTCTCATTGGAGCCATAGCCGCTTCCGTACTCACATGGCTCATGTTTAATAACTTGGTCAGAGAAATACTCCCTGCCCCCCTCCATTATCAGACGATAAAAACAATCTTTAAAATTCATAACGAGGGGTAAAAACCATCAATAAAGCAACAACACACCTTTGCCGTCACTTTATTGAGACTATGGGTTACTGTTGTTTCGTTTTCAGCTTTTCACGGAGTGTTTGGAAAATGGCATAGAAGCCCGGAGTCATCATCGAACCGACCACCAGCACCATCAACATGCCACCCAGTAGTGCCAATCCAGTGGTGTTCTGAGAGATAGCCCCTGCACCATTTGCAAACACCAAAGGCAAGATGCCAAGGATGAATGACCATGACGTCATGTTTACGGCTCTAAAACGCATCTTGCCGCCTTGGATTGCTGCCTCTTCGATGCTTAAACCTTGAGTTTCACGCTTCAGCTTTGAGAACTCGACCATCAGAATCGCGTTCTTAGCTGCAAGGGAAATCAATAGAATCAAGCCAATTTGACCGTAGATAGACAAGGCTTGCCCGCCCGCTAATAGCGCCGCGAAGGTACCCACAGCAGCGGTTGGAGCCACAATGATGATCGCAGCAGGCAGAGCCCACGATTCGTACTGAGCAACAAGGAACAAGTAGATGAATACCAGTGCTAAAACCAGAGCGATTTGAGCCGTGTTCCCCGCCAACTTCTCTTGATAAGCCATGTTGGTCCACTCATAGGTGTAACCCTGAGTGAGAACTTCCTCGGCGATACGCTCCATTGCATCAATCGCTTCACCAGATGAGTAACCTGGAGCTGGATTTAGCTGCAAACGTGCCGCAGGTAACATGTTGTAGCTTGTAACTAGGTCAGGTTCTAATGTCGGTTCGATCGTTGCGACAGCAGACAGCGGAACTTGTTCGCCAAGCGCCGACGGGACATGTATGCGTAGCACATCAGATAGATCATTTCGTTGTTCCCCTTTAGCTTGAACAAAAACTCGGTAGCTTCTTCCGTTTAGTGCAAAGTCATTAACGTATGAAGACGCCAGATGTGTCGCCATCGCATCGTTAATTGCACTGAGTGGTACGCCTAACTGACGCGCTTTCTCGCGATCAATTTCGACGTTGTAATGTGGAACATTTGCACGATAAGTCGTCATCGCATTAGTGATTTCTGACGCTTGATTGGCCGCTGCCATCATCGCGTAAGTCACTTGCGCGAGTTCTTGAGCAGTGCGTCCAGACGTGTCTTGCACCATGAACTCAAGTGCATCACCGATACCAATACCTGGAATAGGTGGTAGACCCATAGCGATGCTCATCGACTTATCAATGCCATACAATTGCATGTTGATGCGCTGGGCAACCGCAGCTTGTGTATGGTCGCCATCCATTGCAAGACGCTCATCCCAGTCTTTCAAATTGACGAACATGGTCGCTGAGTTAGCGGCAACACCACCGGTCAGAGCATTGAAGCCAATCGCACCTGCGAAGTCTTCAATTGCTGGGTCTTGGTTTAATACCGCTTCAGCTTGACGGATCAAGTCATGAGTACGCTCTTTCGATGCGTTATCAGGCAAGAACATCGCGAGCGCCAACACGCCTTTGTCTTCAGCTGGAACAAATGCCGTCGGTAGCTTGTCATTCATCGTCACCATCGCAGTAATAGCCACTGCGAACGAAACTAAAAGCACTGCTGATTTGCGCACCAATAAAGAGACTGCTTTGCCATACGCGTTTGTTACTTTGTCGAACATTGCATTGAATGCCACAAACCACTTAGCAGGCTTAGGGTTACGCTTCATAACCATTGCACATAGTGCAGGTGACAAAGTGAGTGCATTGATAGCGGATAGCACCAAAGCAATACAGATGGTGATAGAGAACTGAGCAAACATCAGCCCCGTAATGCCTGGCAGCAATGCCACTGGAATAAACACCGCAAGCATGACTAATGTCGACGCGACAATCGGGCCGGTGACTTCTTTCATCGCTCGATTGGTGGCTTCTTTGGCATCAATGGTTTGGTTTTCATTGAGAATGCGTTCTACGTTCTCAACCACCAAAATGGCATTGTCCACCACGATACCAATCGCCAGAATCAAGCCAAATAAGGTAACGGTATTGATACTAAAGCCACCCAATTGCATGAAAGCAAAAGTACCAATCAAAGACACAGGAATCGCGATCACAGGTGCAAGTGTTGTTCTGACATTACCTAAGAACAGGTAAGTCACCGCAATCACAAGCCCGACAGCAACAATTAAGGTTTCGACGATACTGCGAATAGACGCTTCAACCGATAATGTGGTGTCGTATGGGATCGCGTAAGTCATACCGGCAGGCATGATGCTTTCGATGTCTTTCAGTACCGATTTAACCGCAGCGCCTGTTTCCAAAGCATTTGCATCGGGGTTAGCCTGCATTGCGACTAGAGCAGCATCTCCGCCATTGTAGGTTGCGTAGGCATCATAGAATTGGCTGCCAATCTCTACGTTAGATACATCTTTCAGATAGATTTGATTGCCGTCTGCTAAGGTTTTTACAATGATTTGTTCAAACTCTTCTGCACTCGACAGTCGACCTTGAGTGATCAAGTTAAACTGCAATGCGGCATTTTCACGACTTGGACCTTGGCCAATTCGCCCTGCAGGCACTACTGCATTTTGTTCACGAATGGCGTTCTTCACATCAAACGTTGTCACACCTAATGACGCCATGCGGTCCATATCGAGCCACACGCGCATGCCATAGGTCGCACCAATCAAATCGCTGCTTGCTAAGCCAGAGATACGAGCGATCCGCTCCATGAAGTTTGATTCAACCCAGCTGTTAAGCTCTAGCTCTGACATCGATTGATCTTCAGAGTAGAAAGCAATCGCGAGCAAGTCATCCGGCGCGGCTTTACGAATACGTACACCACGAGCACGAACTTCAAACGGCAGCATGTTTTCAGCAACAGCAACGCGGTTAGATACGTTAACCATCGCCATATCGGCGTCAACGCTGTTATCAAAGGTAATGTTTAAGAAGTAACGGCCATCGTTGGTTGAACGTGACTGCATGTAAACCATGCCATCAACACCGTTCACTTCCTCTTCGATTGGATTGCCAATCACCTCTTTTACGGTTTCAGCACTGGCACCCGGCATGAACGCGACGACACGCACTTGTGGAGGCGTCACGCTTGGGTACTCTGAAATCGGCATGGTTTTAATCGCAATCAAACCTATCAAGGTCAGGAAGATCGAGATAACAAACGCAAATTTCGGTCGGTCGATAAAAAATTTACTGATCATAATCTATTACTCCGTAACTGAAACAGGAGCACCAGGACGAATACGTTGCAGTCCACCAACAATCACTGGCTCACCGGCGTCCAAGCCATTTGCGACGAAAACATCTTGTCCAATTCGATCACCTACAACGACATCACGACGTACCGCGTTGCCTTCTTCGATGGTAAGTACATATTGAGCGAGCTGATCTTGATGGATCGCTTTATGAGGAATTTGCACGCCGCTTAATGGTTCTGCACTCGTCAGCCCAACACGAACAAATTGATTTGGCAGCAGACCCGCTTCGCTGTTATCAAAAGAGGCAGAAATCGTCACCGTACCACTGGCTGCATTCACTTTGTTATCAACAAAAGCGATGTTGCCTTGGTAGTCCGTCAATTGACCATCACGCTCAAGCAATACTGATGTTGCTTGCTTACCTTGAAGCTGATATTGACTCAGTTCGCTTTCTTTAATCGAGAAAGTGGCATCGATCGGATCCATCTTGATCAGGTCAATCAATGGACCAAAGTTAGGTCCTACCATGTCACCGATAGAGAAGTTACTTTTCCCTAACTGACCTGAATACGGTGCTTTAACTTGGGTTTGGTCTAAGTTATCTTGCTGAACTCTTACGTTTGCTCGCGCAGACACCACTCCAGATCTCGCCATCTCTAGCTCCGCAATACTCAAATCGAGCTGCGACTGTGAAATACCGCCCGACTTCAACATCTGAGTGGTTCTTTCATGGTTTAGCTGAGTCAAGCTCAGTGCCGATTGCGCTTCAGATAAGGTTGCTTTTGCCGCGTCAAATGCCGCTTGGTATGACGTAGGGTCAATTTCAAAAAGCACAGCGCCCGCTTCAACAAAGGCACCGTCATCAAAGAGTTTGTTTAACAAGAAACCACTGGTTCTTGGTGTCAATTGAGCAGACTCAACCGCCTCCATTCTTCCTATATGGTATTGGATTGGCGAATGTGCCATTTCCTCGGCAAGCACCACAGTTACCGGTGTACTAGGTACTGGAGCAGCAGTTTGCTCCGTAGGTTGTGAATTACCACCACAGCCTGCAAGTAAGATACTTGCGGTTAATAACGTTATTGTTTTTTTCATCGTGTGTTCTCTACAAATACGTCGATACATTGAGTGACCGCATCCTTGATTCAATCTGAGGGTTCAATCTCAGGTGCCATCACATTTGATCTATTTTCTATTCGGCGCTTGCGCCATGATTTCGAGCGAGCGCTTTAACCCGCTTTTCGACTAGCGTTTCAAACCAGCGTTAATCGCACTGATGTCTTCAGGTAAAAGCTCGCCACCCAAGAACTTGAGCTGCAGTGACACCAAAATGAAATCAATTTGCGCTTCAGTCAGGTCTTGCTTCGCCGCATAAAGCTGACGAGTTCCGTTCAGCACATCGACAATCGTTCTGCTACCAATTTCAAAACCTTGTTGAGTCGCAACAAGTGAGCGTTCAGCAGAATGAACAGAGTTGGCATAGGCTTGCTGAGCACTAATAAGGGCATTGAGGTCTTTTTCTGCACCGCGGATTTGACGCGTTACGCTTCTCCAAGATTGCTCTTGAAGCTGAAGGGCTTGTTGGTATTGAACCTTGGCTTGTTGTACTTCGTTGCTGGTTGCCCCGCCACGGTAGACAGGCAAGGTCATTGCTACACCTGCAAACACGGTTGAGTTATCATCAATGCTATTAAACTGCTGCTTTGACTGACCCATCTCGGTTCTACGAATCTCGCTCGCAAACGTATAACGGTACTCAGCAACCAAGCCTAACGACGGTTGATGCCCAGCTTGCGCTAATTCAATCTGCTGCTTGCTTAGCTCAACCAGCTGTTTCTGAATTTGCATCTCAGGGTTAAATTGCTGCGCTTTTTCCTGCCATGTCAGTGCATTTTCTGGCGTTGGGATATTGGCGTCGTAACGGTCAGTATTCAGTGGATACACCGACGTAAACTCACTGCCAGACAGCTCGTAAAGCGCGTCCAATGATTTCTCAACTTCGTTTTCAGCCACAATCACCGATGCAGAAACCAAATCGAACTGAGCGCGCGCATCAATCACGTCATTTTCCGGAATCATCCCCAATGAAAATTGACGTTCGGTTTGCTTAAGCTGCTCTTCGATCGCTTCTTGTGTCGCTTTGGTTTGCTTTAACGACTCTTGCGCTTTAAGGGCATTGAAATAACCCACCACGACTTGCAAAGCGAGGCTCTCTAACGCGACTTGGTGTGAGACTTGGCTGAGCTCAACCTGTTGATTACTTAGCTCATTTGCCGCGTTCAGTTTCGCGTTATAAAGATTTTGCCCAACAGAAATCGACGCCTGTGCCGCGTTGGTGTCTATCTCGTTGAGTGTGGTGTAGCTGTTACGAAGCACACCATACGCAAGGTTTGCATCAACCTGAGGTAAATACGCGGCACCTACTTTGTCTGCACCATAAGTCGCACTATCAATGGCTAGTGCTGCACTTTTTAACGCAGGGTTATTGTCGAGAGATTGCTGATACAGCTCACTTAAGCTGACACTTTCAGCCAAGGCTCCGTAGCTCGTTAATGCTCCGGCCACCAGCACAGCTAACGCCGAAATCTTCATAGAAGATCTCGGCGTTCTGCGATTAACGGCAACCGTACTTGGAAGCATTGAAGTTTGTTTTTTCATGGAATGACCCACCAACACATCAAATGGATGAACGGACTTGCGCCCTTTTGAGTCAAGTTTTGCGATTTAGGGAGTTGAGCTGTAGCGCCGTCGGAATCAAACTTGTTCTAAGTCATGATTTACGGGCAAATACCGAGGGTTTTGTGTCGGGTTCCACAGAGAATTCAGATTTAATTAATTACTTATTAAATAGATTTAAATCAAAATTAGTCATAGCACCCACTGATAGAATCACCTCATTACCTATTCACTGAGTTAATCTCGTAAATGTCCGATTTGCTTTGTACTCGAGGCTACATCACTTGGTTTCACCTAGAAAACGGGTTTGGTTTTGCTAAACCTGATCACGGTGATATTGATGTACTCATTCACATCAGTGTCATTGAATTTGATGGTGAAATTAACTTAGAGGAAGGTCAGAGAGTTTATATGGAGCTTGAGGAAGTAAAAGGTAAGCCTCACTGGAATGCTGTCAAAGTGCTACCTCTGGCAAAACCATTCTCTGCATTAGAGTCAGTATGATGAATACTCATCAACGAGGTCGCCCTACGCTGTCGCCAGTTGTGAAGCTTGCTAAACACATTGTGAAAGACTATCAAGATTACGTGAGCCTTAACCTTCGTTACCAAGCCCAGCTTCGTCAACACTACCCAGAACACAATGCAGAACAGGTAGCTGTCATTAACGCCGACATCATCAGCGCCTCCGAGGAATATAAGATTTGGAGCAGCATTGATAACCTGATGCTATCTGCGCAACGTCATTCTAATCCGACCCAGCAATGGCAAAGCATTCAAGAGAAAGTATTAGACAATGTGCAGCAGCTTATTAGCCTGTACCAACTTCGGATTAGGTCGCTTCCGTCACAGCCAAGGTCAATACTTGTGTGTGATTTCGCGGATCAACTTTGGGTCCATGAGCAAGCTTTCTCACAAAAAGAAATCTCGCAAAAGGGAACCTCTCAAACAGTAATCTCGCAAACGTTAATTTCGCAAACAGTGAACCCTTGGCTCAAAAGTACATTAGTTGAGGCGACTGGCTTTCAACAAGATGATTGGTTCTATACCGTCACTGAAAACTTCAAATCAAGCATCAGAGAGCTCAACGGAGCTTTATTGAATGGTTCAGAGAGTTTCAATCATTTCTGGAGTGACAACACTTCGTTTGTGCTTGAGCGCATCAAGCATCACCGAAAAGTCATTCGCTTACTGATGCTGCATATTATTGACAACAAAATAGATTCACTGCTGCCAAGGCAAGCACAAAGCAGCGCGGGCAGGCCTGCACTCCCCTTGCCTGTACAATTAATGCGACAAGAGCAAGCGCTCCAAGATACGTACCTCGAATACAGACACGCGTGTCATGCACACAATCAACCAGCACTAGGTATCGAAACACTGGCCGCCAAGGCGCTCGAAAAAAACAGCAAAGCAACAACCCAAACAAAAGCCGGTAGAAAACCGATGAGCGAACTGCAAAAGCTCGTCAATCAGAGCCTAGTATTAGAAGACCAGATACTGTGCCAAGAGCACCAACTTAAAGAGCGCACCATTGATTATTCAAAATTGAAATCTAACCAAAGTAGCGACGTTGAAAGTGGCTCGGCAATAGATAAACCCGTTAAGAGAGGACGCCCAATACTCTCACCTCAAGACCAAATAACTCGATTAAAAGCCAAACTCCACAACATAAATCAAGCCATTGAACAGTTGAAATCAAAAACTAAGCCAGCAGACACTGATACGATAGAGAGAAATATTTTGCAGTATCAAAGCCTTTGGCTGACCAATAAAATAGCGCACGCTGACCGCATATTGGCGATACAAGAGAGTCCACTTGAGCTTGCTCGGCGTCGCAAGTGGGATCAAAAGTTACTGACGATACGATCCACCTTAAGTAAGATTTAGACTTAACCTTGAGTGAGCTACGATGAGTTTCTACCTATTAAATCAAAATCTGCTTTTTAACAGTCAAAGTGGAAAGCTGTTAAACCTGACGTCTTTGCAAGAGACGCAACTGCGTTCCAATGAGTGGAAGTTGCTGTCACTTTTCATTGAACATTCAGGTTCTGACCTTACATCAGCGTTTATTCTTGAGGCCATTTGGGAAAGTACGCGTGCAAAATCGAGTGTCGCCACCGCAGTAAAAAACTTGCGTGCACAGCTGGGAGATTCGAGCGAACAACCAAAGTTCATCCAAACTCAAGTGATGAAGGGCTACGCCTATATCGGAGAAACTCAAGCGCTCACTGAAGCAGAATATCAATCATTGATTACTCGCCACGCTTCGTTATGGTCAAAAACAGCAAGCTGGGTTCAACATAACAAAACCTTTTTCATTCATAACCTTATCAGGTTCGCATGTGTTCTGTTTATCGGCTGGAACTTAGTCGGCTTATACCACAATGGCGCATTCAGTCGTCTAGTCACCGAGCCCACCATCGCGCCACCTATCCCGATGTTAATCCATCAAAACGCTGAGACGCCAAGTGATCATGACATTCAAATCTGCCAATCACTACTGATTGAAGCGCAGCAGAGCGCACTCTTCGATACTTTACCGTTACATCGTGAAAGCTCTGCACCAACACTGCCGAGATTGTTCTGGCGAGATCACAATAAGGAGGTGCTTGTATGTCATCTTTCACCACTAAAGTAATCACAAGCAGTTTCATTATTGTGGCGCTGATGTCTTACGTCATCAAAGACCTCTACGTTACTCATTACAGTCCAGAATCGGTGTTTTTGAATCAATATTGGTCTTATAAACACAGAGGATACCCAAGTCGATTTGGCTACTTGGCTCAGTTATGGGACATACGTGTCGTCGAGACGGAATCTGAGGTTCTCATGACCAAAGATAAGTCTTATCACGCCATGCACTTCAATTTTTTTGACCAAACAGGAACCGTGGCTCATGTGAAAGTGAAATTCGACACTGAGTGGCAACGCTTTGAAAACAATCACATACAGTTTGATGTCATTGCCGATTCAATTCGTTTGGAAGAAGTCTCAGAGAAAATTGACGAGGTTAAATTCAAGTCGTTCTCGAGAGATATGATCCTTCGTATGTTTTCAACACCGAGAAAAATCATCTCTGTATCGTCACACGAGATTATCACTGAATTGCCGTATATAGGATTGGTGAGACAGCTTAAAATCGAAACGCCGCATTTACTTGAAGCGCGTTAATCGAACTCGAAAAATAAACACCTAGTATTGATCACACTTTCATCTTATTACCGAAGATAAAATTTAGCGAATTCAGCATTAATGCAGGATAATTTCCATCATAAAGTCTGAGTTCACTTTCTATTGAGGTTTGAGCATGTTTTCCTATGAGCATCTATTGGCATTTTGCACCACGTACGAAGCATCCTCATACAGCGCTGCTGCCAAAAAGTTAGGCAAAGACCGCACCACAATACGAGACCAAGTAAAGGCCGTCGAAGACTTATATGGCGTTACGCTATTTGAAATCATCGGAAAGAAGGCAACACCGACTCAAGCGGCTGATCATATTTATCAACGCTCCAAGGTTGTGTTGAATAACACTGAGAAGCTCAGTACCTCATTAGAAAACATCTATATGGATGAGATGCTGACGCTCAATATCTATCACGACATTTCCTTGCCACTCAATTTGGCCGTCAAAATCGAGCACGCTTTACAACAAAAATGCCCAGAACTTCGTGTGCATTGGCTGCATCGTAATCGAGAGGAAGCCTTTGATAGCATTGAATCTGAAACAAACAGCATCGCACTGATGCAGCACAAAAACATGCAGCGCTTTAGTAAAAATATTGAGTTCTTCTCTTTGGGCTATGGCGAGTTAGGTATGTATGCAGGAAGAAGAAGTAAACTCCCTCATCTTAATGCGCTCTCTATTGAAGACTTAAAGTTAGACAAGCAATATGTGAGCGAAAACCATTTCAACACGCTACCAGAGCTCTATCTCATTTCCCCTCAATACCACCTAGTCAGCAATAACGACCTGTTATTAGAGTTAGTAAAACATGATGGTTGGGCGATCATGAGTACCGACCTAGCAGAGCCTTTAGTGCAGCGCGGCGAGTTAGAGACGCTCCATATACAGCAGATCGCAAACCAATTTCACTTTGGATTAACCTTATATTACCCAGTATCAATGGGTAACAAAGAACCACTACCGACCATTAAAGCGATCACTCAAGCACACTTCGCCCCATAATTTGATGGATTTTAACCCGCATACTTGAGTTTTTCGTTTCTAAATTCAATGCCATGATGATTGTGTCCCCAAATTACAAAGGTATTCATCATGAATAAGAAGATTCTATCTACCGCTATTATTGCTACCTTCTCTATGGGCGTTGTTACTGCCGCCGAAGCTTGCACCCGCTTACTTTGGGATACACAAGATCAAGGCACATTCGTTTCGCGTACTCTGGATTGGTCAGAACAAACGGATGTGCACCTCGTTAACATTCCAAAAGACAGCACTTACGTTACCCACTTAGATAACACTAACCAAGTGACCTCTAAATACGATGTCACTGGATTAACGACCTATGGCCAAATCACTGATGGTATGAACAACGCAGGGCTTAGTGGCAATGTTTTGTACGACCGAGGTATGAATACAAAAGAGTCAACTCAAGCTGACGACTTAGGCACGCTGACCTACCTTAAGCATGTTTTATCTCAGTTCAGTACCGTTGAAGAAGCCGTTCAATTCGTTGAAAAAACGCAGCCTGCAACTGAATTCGTGCCCGGCGTTCCCGTTAGAATCGCACTGCACATTAGTCTTCAAGACACATCGGGTGATTCAGCGATTATAGAGTTTAGAGCGGAAGGACCGCGAATCTGGCATGGCGCGAAATACACAGTGATGACCAACCAACCGGACTACGACCAGCACTTGGCAAACGTAGAGCGCTCTAAACGCGGTTGGGGCCCACAAGAAGCCCAATACTCACAAACCAACTTAGGCACAGGTGGCAACGCCAACCCAGAAGACAGATTTGTACATTCAAGCTACTACATGGGACACCTTACCGAGCCGAGCAGCGTGATCAATGGCATGGTCAAACTAGATTCGATTACTTACAAGATCCCACATGATGCGCCAAACGCGCCCATTGATGGTGTGATGGCTGGTTATGCGACAGAATACGCGGTTAACTATCACCTACAATCAGGTGAAACATTACTTCGCTACCAGTGGGGAGATGACTTCACTCAGCTTCAATACAACATGCGAGATATCCAAGAATCTGGAAAAGCGATCAACTTCCAGTTAATCCAGCCGGGTTTGATTGGAGATGTGACTGAAACGATCATTAAATCTGCAAACTAATCAAACTAAGCACGCGTAAACCTGAGACAAAGGCCACTTGGCCTTTGTCCTATTCATAATCAACACTCCGATTCAACCAGAGTGCATCTACCGCGCTCTCACTCTCAACTTATATTAAGTACCTTTCAAAGCGATACTAAAGGTGGGTCTACAAATTCTTAGTTGCGTAACCCTTCAGTACTTCAACCAAACCTTTATACACATTGGTATTTTCAAAACTCGTTGGATAGAAGAATGAGAGCCCGAACTTCGCGCTGTGTGAAAGCAACTCATTGAACTCTATTCGGCGTAGCTGCTTCGTATTCACCGCTTCGGTCGCTAAGCTTTTTGGAAGTAACGCCCAGCCATTCACCTTCACTAACTCCAGTAACATATCGTTGTTACTAACGGTGCGAAAATACGGTGATATACCCAACCACTCAGGCATGGTTTTGCTTTGGTTTTCACTGATGTACTGCGTTTCTAATTGCAAATCTTCAAGTCGAATCTCACCGATTTTGAACAAAGGACTATCAATCCGTGCGTAGGCAGCAATATCACCGTCACCAAGTTTGATGGCGCTGATTGGGTATTCCGACATGTTTTCCATTCGGTGCTGCATGATCGCAACTTTGTTGTGCGCTTGTGTCACATCAACCAAGATCTCATCTCGATTTCGATGCAGCCAATTGAGCACCATGTCTGGGTGAGCCTTCAAAACATGCTGTTCTATCTCCACCACTAAATCGTTGGGCATCAGAGTATCGTGATAGAAATCTAAACGGGTCAGTTCTTGTTGGTAAGCATTCATCATTCTTAGATGCAATCGCTCACTGTTTTGCACCAACAATTTTGACTGCTTATAAATAGAACGTGCAAAGCTGGTTGGTACCGCCTTTTTTCCTTCAATCGTAAATAAAATGGTTCGATAGCTGTCTTCTAACGCTTTCACTTGTTCTCGAATGGTTGTTCTATCTTTACCAAGGACTCTCGCAGCCTTGCTATAGCTCTGTTCGTCATACGTCGCACAGAATGAGTTTAAGTGTTCATAAGAAAACATCCCCACCGCCTTAGATAATTAATGTTTGGTTTTACCCATCATTATGCGTTATTAGAAACGTAATAACACTGCTAAATTAGCAACAAATGTGAGGCGAAGAGAGTTTTCACTCTGTATTTGAACGATAAAATTCGCTTCTCTATGTATTGGCAGTAAGCCCAGAAGTTAGCTATACACACTTATTTGAACAGAGTTACGCATTGCTAATTATGGGTTTACCGCCTCTCTTTTCTTATCACTTATCCGTGAATACAAAGAACTGACTTTCTAAGCGCTCACAGGAAGATTGATTTTCCAAAGCGCGATGGTCGACTGAATCCTCTCATAAAACAAGGTCGTTAGTTGAGAGCAATAGGATCCATTATGAAAAAGCTACTTCTCTCAACGGTTATTGCTGGCCTAGTCGCCACACCTGCTTTCGCCGAAACCTCTACTAGCCCTATCACGCTCTATGTATCGAACGACATCATTACTCTTTCAGATCATGATCATAGCAACGTAGACGCTATCGCAGTCCAAGACGGTAAAATCCTCGACCTTGGCGATCAAAAAACACTCACCACTAAGTACCAATCTAAAGATGGTTTTACGATTGATAAATCATTTGAAGATCGTGTTCTTACACCAGGCTTCGTTGAACCTCACGTTCACCTTTGGCTGATGGCGTTATTGATCGGCACAGACTTTATTACTCCTGCTGATTGGGATTTACCTTGGGGTAACGTTGAAGGCGTAATAGGCCATGATAACTACTTAGCCCGTTTAACAGAGTTAGAAAGTGAACTGGCTGAAGGCGAACCATTGGTAAGCTGGGGCTACCATCACTACTTCCACGGCAATGAAATGAGCCGCGAGTTGCTGAATAACATTTCTGAAGACCGACCAATTATCATTTGGCATCGTAGCTTCCACGAATTGTTCTTCAACGATGCAGCGATGGAAATGCTAGGTTGGTCTGAAGAAGACTGGACTGGCGAAGGCTATAACTACGATCAGCTAGACTGGGAACGAGGCCATGCTTATGAAGCTGGAGCTAAAATACTTCTCAATGATGTAATGAGCTTCTGGGTAAATAGCGGCATTTTTGCAACGGGGATGGAGCGAACCAAAGATTACATCCACTCTGGTGGTATCACTACCGCGATTGACCCAGGTGTTGTTGCAACACCAGAGATGTTCGAACAAGTAGTCGACATTCTTGAAGACGGTAACTTCCCAATGGATTACTGGTTAATGCCAGCCGGTAACTTTACCTACATGATGGCAGAAAACGACCCAGCCAAAGGTAAAGCGATTGCCGAAGGTTTGACTCAGCACCCGTCTTATCAAGGCGAACAGATCAAATGGCTACCTAAATTCGTTAAGTTGTTTTCAGACGGCGCAATGTACAGCCAGTTAATGCAACTTAAAGATGGTTACACCGATGGTCACTCAGGTGAATGGTTGCAAGAGCCTAAAGATCTTGAAGCAAGTATGCGTCCTTACTGGGAAGACGACTACACAATTGTTATCCATGCCAATGGTGATCTAGGCTTTGAGACTGCACTGAACATTGTCGACAAGCTCAACAAAGAAAAAAGCAGAGACGATCACAGAACCAGCTTCCATCACCTAGGTATTACCGATAAAGACGACATCCCTAAAGCCGTTGAACTTGGCGCAAACTTTAGTGTAAACCCTTACTACACACATATTCTGGCTGAGCTTTACTCTGAACAAGGTATCGGTCAAGAGCGTGCAGAAGTGATGGCGCGTGGACGTTCATTCATCGATGCAGGTGGTATTTTATCATTGCACTCAGATTCACCAATGGCACCAGCGCAACCACTAGGGTTAGTTTGGGCTGCTGTAAACAGAATCGGTCTGTCTGGCAAAACGGTAATGGGACCTCAAGAGCGCATCACAGTTGATGAAGCAATGCGCGCAATCACGATTGATGCAGCATACACAGCACGTCTAGATAATGAAGTTGGTACCATTGATATCGGTAAAACCGCTAACTTTACGGTACTCGACGACAACCCATACACGGTAAAACCTGAAGACATCAACAAGATAAAAGTTGAAGCAACGATTTACCAAGGTATCCCTGCTCCTGTAAAAAACAGTAACTCTGGTTTAGCCATGACTGAGCAAAATATGAAAGTTGTGAATGTAATCAACAGATACCACAACGCTCACGGTCATCACCACCATCATGATCATGACCACGATGTGTGTGCGACAAGCTTGTACTTCCAACATGCTCTTACGGCGATTCAACAGAAATAACGTAGGTACAATAACGATGAACATCACTCTAAGCTGAGCGAAAGCATCTCAATAGCTTAAGCTTCATTGTTCTCAAAAAGTGATAGTGTGACCTCAGCGTCCGCTATCACTTTTTCTTTTTATGGTACATGTTTACCGATTCCGCGATACAGACCCCCTATATTCAATTATCTCTATACAAAGATCTCAAACTCAATCCGACACGCTCTCACACCTTCAATCCCCTATCTCACTGCTTTCCACATCACGGTCAAATATCCCGACACTTCACAGATCATCGAGAACGTTTGCTGTTTGGTGGTGCAATCTATTAGCCACAACATAGCTCAACAAGTGCAGCTTTCTAAATACTGGCTCTAGCGAATTGAGCCCATACCGTGAACAGATGTATTCGTCGTTCCTGAAACTTGGCACTTGGCAGAGAGAGATAAAGACCCCGCAACTCCTCATCAACAGTGACACCTTATTAAATCCTTACAGAACCAAAGACTTTTGCATCACAGATAATTCGCAAGATACGTAGCTCATTAGTCACCTTCCCTCTATGTCCGGTCGAGTACACACCTTCTCATTTTAACTGGCTAACCTCTTTCGTGTCATCTCACCTCGCCTTATCAAAGCCACACAAATCTGATTTAATTACGCTGTTTACCACCATAACTGCGCCATTCTTCATCAGCCAATCTTCTCTTTTGTTCTCCTTTGATGACACCGGTATTGAAACGTCTATCAAACAGATGAAATGCAATGAAAAATCAATAAATACAATAGCTTAATTAAAACATAAAAACTTCAAAATTAGTTTTATCATCACCAAAATCGATAACATGACCCGGTCAATTACAACTCAGGTCAATACTATGTCTACCATTTGGGAATTAGATATGGGTTATCTAGAGTCACTTGGCAAGGAGCTACGCGGATACATTAAGGATGATGAAGTGACGGTATTACCCCAGCTTAGAACGCAATATCTTGCCGAGCTAAATGCAGTTATTGAAAAGATGGTTTCGTCTTCAGCGAAAACAGATCAAATGGAGGCATTGGTAAAAGTTTGCCAGCATATTGCGACAACAGTGAACACCTCTCGCTATCACCGACTTAGCCAATGTATTGAGCGTATTCACTCACTCGTCAACAAGTTGCGTCACCAGCAAAATGCGGACTCGCAACCTCTTAACGCGGATGCATTGTTTTTACTCGCGCAAAACCATGGCATTGCGATCTCAAGACACGACCTCAACGACGGTAAAGCAAGTTCGGTTTCCTTCGCTTATCAGCAAGGGTATCTGTCCATTTCAGAAGCGTTTGATGCATTGAGTGCACTGTTTAAACATCAACGCCATTCACAACTGGCCAGCACGCTAAACAGCCCTGCTTATCTATCTCAATGCGCTTAGCCAGATTACGTTCTAACAATAAGATTTAATTATGAAATTTTTATCATTACCCTTTTGTTTAGCTCCACTTTTTTTATCGTCTTTAGCTAATGCAAGCCAACCATACTCTGATACATTAACCGGTGATTGGGGAGGAAATCGTAGTCACATTAAAGACAACGGACTCTCGCTAGATGCTGAATACACCAACGTTTACCAATCGGCGGTTTCTGGCTCACCATCAAATTCAAATGAGTTCACACACCGTTTTGATCTGTTTGCAGCGCTTGATACCGAAAATGCTGGCCTATGGAATAACGGCACCTTTCGCACCCAGTTGATCTATCTAAACGGAGATGCGAACGACTTTGGCTTCTCCAGTTTGTCAGTACCGAATTCAGCCCATTACTCAGACAGCAGCAGCCCTTTCTTTTCATCCTTGTATTACACACATAAATTTGATGACAACACCAACCTACTTTTTGGCAAGATCGACGCGTTTGAGCTACTACGAAATGCGCCATTCTACGGTGGTGCAACTCGTCATGGATTCATGAACATTGCCTTCTCTGCTCCACCAAGTGGCGTGACACCACCATCATTTATTGGCGGTATTCTGAACCACACCATCGGCGATACTCGAATCACAGCGATGATTTATGATCCAAGAGATCGATACGATGACAACTTAGGGTTCAATGATTGGTTTGATGATGGCGTGAACTTTTCATTAGGTGCAACTCACTCATTCAAATTGTTCGATAGAAGTTCTACGTTTGGTATGTCTGGTACATACAGCACTGAAGAAGGGGTCGATTACTCGTCTTTGGGTGAGACCGCAAAATATAAGTACAACATTCGTGCTCAAGCGACACACAATATCTACGAGAACAATGACGATACTATCGCAGTCTATCTAAGAGCAGCAGCGGCAGACGGTAATCCAAATATCATAGATGGAACGTTTGTTGGCGGCCTTGGAGGCAACGCTTTCTTCTTCGACAGATCTCAAGATCAATGGGGCGCGGGCTACTATTACTACAACTTGTCTAATGCGTTACAAAACAGCATTAGCGATTTGCCACTCGGAGCTGAATTAAAAGACGAGCAAGGTTTTGAGATCTACTACGCTTTCCAAGCAACGCCATGGTTAACCTTTACCGCGGATGCGCAATACGTCACACCCGCAGTCAGCACTCAAAGCAAAGTCGCGCTGTTTGGCCTAAGAACGAATATCGTTTTCTAACGCTACGTCTTAAGCTAAGACGCTCTAAATAAAAAGAGCCTGATCATCAGTGATCAGGCTCTTTTTTGGATTTTCACATTGAATCGAAATTCATCGCTTAAGGCGTTCCAACCTCAGATAAAGACACCAACTGTTTAGTATATTCATGCTGCGGATTACCAAACAAAGTCTCAGTGTCACCCTTCTCTATTACCTCGCCAGCTTTCATGACTATGGTGTAATGACATAGGGATTTCACGACATTCAAATCATGACTGATAAACAAATAGGTCAGGCCATACTTTTCTTGAAGTGACTTCAGTAAATCCAGTACTTGAGCTTGAACGGTTCTGTCGAGTGAAGATGTTGGCTCATCAAGCAAGATAAACTCTGGCTTTAAAATCAAAGCACGAGCAATCGCAATACGCTGCCTTTGTCCGCCAGAAAACTCATTTGGATAACGGTGACGAGTTTCAGGATCGAGATCGACCTCTTTCATTACATCACAGATGCGTTGGTCGAGCTCGTGCTCATCCAATTGTTGGTGCACTAACAAGCCTTCGCCAATCACCTGAGCGACCGACATTCTTGGATTCAATGCAGAAAACGGGTCTTGGAAGACCACTTGCATACGGCTTCTAAACGGAAGCATCTGTTTTCGGTCTAAACCTTGAAGCTGTTCACTCGAGTAGGTAATTGATCCTTCACTATCCACCAGCTTGAGTATCGCCATACCGGTCGTCGATTTACCAGAACCACTTTCGCCAACTAAACCGATTGAGTGCCCTTTCTTCAAAGTGAACTCCATGTCGGTGACGGCTTTAACATGAGAAATGGTTCGCTTGAATAAACCGCCCGTGATCGGGAACCAAACACGAAGTTGATTTACATCGAGTAGCGGTTTGCTGTCGGGCGATACAGGGACAGGCAAGCCTTTAGGGTCAGAGTTGATAAGCTTTTGCGTATAAGGGTGAGCAGGCGCATTAAACAGGGTATGACAGTCGTTGCTTTCAACCAAGCGACCATCTTTCATTACTGCAACTCTGTCGGCAATCTTGCGAACGATACTCAAGTCATGAGTAATGAAAAGCATCGCCATACCCAATTCTTGCTGCAGGTCTTTTAGAAGGTCGAGGATCTGCGCTTGCACCGATACATCCAATGCGGTTGTCGGCTCATCAGCGATCAGTAACTCTGGTTCATTGATGAGTGCCATTGCGATCATCACGCGTTGGCGTTCTCCACCAGATAGCTCGTGCGGATAGGCTGAAATTTTTTGCTCTGGGTAGCGGATACCTACTTTAGAAAGCCATTCTATCGCCAAGGCTTGCGCTTTGTTGGTTCGCATACCACGGTGAATCGCGAGGGTTTCAACAAGCTGTTTACCTACGCGATGAAGCGGGTTCAACGATACCATGGGTTCTTGGAAGATCATGCCAATACGACCACCACGAATCCCGCGCAGTTGTCTTTCAGAACAACTCAGAATGTCGGTACCAGAGAAGTTAATCTTACCGTTCAAGTAATGCGACGAGCCTTTAGGCAGCAATTTCAATACTGAATTGGCGGTAACCGATTTGCCTGAACCACTCTCTCCTACCAGCGCCAGTGTCTCGCCTTTGTATATCTCCAACGAGACATCATGAGTCACTTGTTCTATCGAATCTTTTCGCCCGAAACCGACCGACAATTTGTCGATGGTCAAAACTGGAGAAGCAGGCGTTGTATTTGAAGTCATAACCTATCCTTACTTCTGTTGATGTGGGTCGAAAGCATCACGTACCGCTTCACCAACGAAGACCAGTAACGTAAGCATCAGTGAAAGCACGACGAAAGCAGAAATGCCAAGCCAAGGCGCTTGTAAGTTAGCTTTACCTTGCGCCAACAGCTCACCCAATGAAGGTGAACCCGCAGGCAGACCAAAACCTAAGAAATCTAACGACGTTAATGTGGTGACCGAGCCTGAAAGGATAAACGGCATCATGGTTAACGAAGCCACCATCGCGTTGGGTAACATGTGACGAAGCATAATGCGTTTGTCATCAACGCCCATCGCTTGCGCGGCTCTCACGTAATCAAAGTTTCGACAGCGTAAGAATTCAGCTCGCACAATCCCCACTAAACTCATCCAACTGAACAGCACCATTATTCCGAGTAACCACCAGAAGTTCGGCTCGATAAAACTCGACAGAATGATCAGCAAGAACAGGGTCGGCATGCCCGACCAGACTTCAATGAAGCGCTGACCAAACAGATCCACCCAACCACCGTAGTAACCTTGTGTCGCCCCAACCACGACACCGATTACGCTCGATACAATCGTCAGAATAAAGCCAAATAAGACAGAAATACGGAACCCATAAATGATACGAGCTAATACATCTCGCCCTTTATCATCGGTTCCTAACCAGTTCACCGAGTCAGGCTCCGACGGCACCGCGCCCGAAATATCGAAGTTTATCGTGTCGTAGCTAAACGGAATGATTGGCCACACGATGTAGCCGCTGTCTTCAATGAGTTCGATAACATACGGGTCTTTGTAGTCGGCTTCGGTTTCAAACTCGCCGCCAAATTCGGTCTCAGCATACTCATTAATGACGGGTACAAACCACTGATTATCATAAGAAACCAAGAGTGGCTTATCGTTGGCGATGATCTCAGCGAACAGGCTCAATCCAAACAAAATGGTAAATATCCAAAGGGAGATAAAACCACGCTTGTTTGCTTTAAAACGTAACCAACGAGCTTCAGCTAAAGGGTTGTTAAACATTTATTATCAATACCTTTTTATTCATTCGCCATTAACGCGCTTCAAAATCAATTCGAGGATCAACCCAGGTATACGTCAGGTCGGAGATAATGCTCAGCACCAAGCCAAGCAAGGTCATGATATAGAGAGAGCTGAACACCACTGGGTAATCTCGCTGAATGGTCGACTCAAAACCAAGTAGACCGATGCCTTCGAGTGAAAACATCACTTCAATCAACATAGAACCCGTGAAGAAAATACTAATAAATGCACTCGGGAAACCCGCAATAATGATCAACATCGCGTTACGGAAAACGTGCTTGTAGAGAATGCTGCTCTCGTCCAAACCTTTCGCTCGCGCGGTCACTACATATTGCTTATTAATTTCATCAAGGAAGGAGTTTTTGGTCAGCATGCTCAGTGTGGCAAAGCCACCGATGACCATGGCAAAAATAGGCAAAGCTAAGTGCCAGAAATAGTCGCCAATTTGCTGATACCAATTGAGCTGGTCGAAGTTACTCGACACGAGTCCACGCAATGGGAACCAACTGAAGTAGTTACCACTCGCGAACAAAATAATCAGGATAATCGCAAACAAGAAGCCCGGAACGGCATAGCCGACAATTACCACCGCACTCGACCAAATATCAAACCGAGAACCGTGATGTATCGCCTTCATAATGCCTAGAGGTATCGAGATCACGTAGATGATTAAGGTACTCCACAATCCCAAGGAGATGGAGACGGGCAGCCGCTCGATGATGAGATCAATAACGTTGCCGCCCTTAAACAGGCTTTCACCGAAGTTAAAGGTCGCGTAGTTTTTCAACATGTCGAAGTAGCGAACATGAATCGGCTTATCAAAACCAAACTGCTTTTTGATCTCTTCAACCACTTCAGGATCAAGCCCGCGTGAGCCTTTATAGCCACTCGCAGACGCTTGGTCACTTTCGCTTAAATCAACTTCTTGTCCACCACCAGAAAAGCGCTCCATAATGCCAGAGTTATGCCCTTCTAATTGAGCAACAGCTTGTTCTACCGGACCTCCCGGCGCAATCTGGATGATGAAAAAGTTGATGGTGATGATCGCCCACAGCGTGGGGATCACCAACAATAAACGTCGAAATATATACGCGGCCATGCTAACTAACTCCTAGCGACGTTTTTCAGGAAGCAATGCCGCCTTCTCTTCTGAAATCCACCATGTATCGATACCTAAATCGTATTTAGGCAATACATCTGGACGCTCAAACTTGTCCCACATAGCTACGCGATATTCACCGACGTGCCATTGCGGGATGTTGTAGAAATTCCACTGCAATACGCGGTCAAGTGAACGACCTAGTGTAAGAAGCTTTTCAGGATGCTGTTGGTTACGCGCAATTTCTTCTGTTAACGCGTCAACCACTGGATCGATAACACCTGCAGTATTGTAAGTAGAATCAATGTAGTTAGAGTTCCAAACGATCATTAAGTTCGGGCTAGGATAAGGGTTTGCGGAAAATGACGACGAAACCATGTCGAAATCACGATCACGCAAGCGCTTGATGTATTGAGTGGTATCGATGGTACGGATCTTCATCTCGATACCCATGCGCTTAAGGTTCTTTTGAACCGGCGTTGCGATACGCTCCGTGGTTGGGCTGTAAATCAGCAACTCAAATGACATCGGCTTGCCAGTCTTTTCGTTGGTCATGACTTTGTCTTTCAGCACCCAACCCGCTTCTTTCAATAGTTTGAAAGCGGTACGCATCTGGCTACGAATACGGCCGCTGCCATCGGTGACGGGAGGTTGGAATTCTTCAGTGAAAACTCGCGGTGGAATTTGATCTTTGTACTGAGACAGCAACTCGACTTCCGCTTCGCTTGGTAAGCCTTTCGCTTCATAGTCGGTATTTTGGAAGTAGCTACGAGTACGCTTGTACTGACCATAGAACATGTTCTTGTTCATCCACTCAAAGTCCATCGCGTAAGTTAACGCTTCACGCACTTTAGGGTCAGAGAACACAGGAGACTGAATGTTGAAGACGAAACCTTGAGTCGTTTCAGGTTTCTCGTGGTTAATCTCTTCTTTAATGATGTAGCCTTTATCGAAGTTCGCGCCCGTATAAGAGTTGGCCCAGAACTTAGCCGAGTTCTCGGTTCGAAGATCGAACTCCCCTGCTTTGAAGGCTTCCAACATTACCGTGTCGTCACGGTAGTAATCGTATTGCACCTGCTTGAAGTTATTACGGCCAACGTTAACGGGTAGGTCTGCTGCCCAGTAGTTTTCATCTAGACCATAGGTAACACTTTGGCCTGATTTGTAGCTGATGATCTTATAAGGACCACTACCGACTGGTGGCTCACTTAGAGGCTCAGACAGCTTTCTGTCTTTCCAGAAATGTTTCGGCAATACACGAGTGCTTTGCGCGAAGCTGAACAGTTTTTCGCGGTTTGGACTGTTCATTTCAATACGAACAACCAAATCAGAGACCGCTTTTACTGACTTAATTTCTTTGTAATACACACGATACTGAGGCACGCCCTCGGTTGAGAACTTGTCAAAGGTGAAGGCAACATCATGCGCGGTGATAGGCTCACCATCTTGGAATTTAGCATTTGGGTTGATGTCGATTTCCATCCAAGTGAAATCACTGGCGTAGCGAACCTTTGAAGCAATCAATGGATAGTACGCATCAATCTCGTCGCTCGGAGAAAACATCAAGGTATCGTAAATCTCTCCGGTATAACTTGCAGCAACGCCACGGGAACCGAATCGATTAAAGCTATCGTACGTACCTATGCTGCCATAGGTCACTTTGCCCTGCTTTGGCGCATCAGGATTAACGTAATCGAAGTGAGTAAAATTGGCTGGATATTTTGCTTCACCAAAACCAACCAGTTGTGTGGTTTCAATAACGGTGACAGCAGGAGTTGATTGGGTTTCAGAAGCGTAAATAACGGAGGGTTGTAAAGCAATAAGCGGCAACATGATTGCACATGACTTCAAATTAAACCTGAAAAACTGAGTGCGTTGCGAGGCTTTGCGTCGAAAAACTGTTCCCATTTGACTCTCCCTTCAAATGTCATGAATTCTATATTCAAGTTGATTTATCGGCTTTGAATGCATGCCGTTAAATCAAGTATAGGTTCAAATCTAACATCATGTAATAACTAATAAAACCATCAGCACTCTATCTCTGACGGTTTATTTACAAATTACTCGTCACCGCTCGAAGTTATTGGATGCAGTGAGCTTTGATTCCTTTGATTCCTTTGGTTCCTTTGGTTCCTTTGATTGAGTTGATTAGCTTGGTGGCGTTGGAAAGCACGGGGGAAGGCAGAAGCACTAAGATTGCGCTAGCCTGAATGACACAAGCCTCCACGACTTAGATTTCCTTTGATTCGCTTCTAAAGTGAAATTTAAGCTCTAAATAATCAACAAACTATACTTTTACTGGAGTATCCTTGCTGCCTAGGTCTAAATGGAATGACACTTTGAACAAACCAAACCAAATAACATTCGCAACGTTCAACCTTCTGAACTATATCGAGCCACCGAATGCTTATTATGATTTTGAGAACATCTACAGCTTCGAAGAATGGCAGAAGAAGCAACATTGGATGGCTGAAGCGATTCGTTCATTAGATTGCGATGTGATTGGCTTCCAAGAGATATTTAGCCCGCAGTCTTTAGAGCAATTGATGAACGAGCTAGGTTATCCATACTTTGCAGTGATCGATAGCGCCCACGTTGAAGATGATTACCTCTACACCTCACCTGTCGTTGGGATCGCTTCCCGTTACCCGATTGAAAACGTACAGCCTGTTACGCCAGATTCGAAGTTACTGACAGCATTCAACCTTGACGACAAATTCTCATTCAACAGAACGCCTGTTCACGCGACGATTACGTTACCCCATTTAGGTTCAACCGACTGTTATGTGGTGCACTTCAAATCACAACGTCCGACAGAACCAAAGGTAGAGTCTGGTGATGCGAACAACGCTCTGCAAAGCGAAAAACCACAAAGCGACACACTCACCCGCTTCCATCAAGAACAGCTTGGTTCTTGGCTATCGAGTGTCCAACGCGGTCTAGAAGCTCAGATGCTGCATCAATACATCACCAACCAACGTTACCAAACCGAGCAACCTGTTGTGTTGATGGGCGACTTTAACAAACCTCTGTTTAATGATGAGTTTAAAGGGCTGTTGAGTTACTCAATCAACCGAGACGAAAACAGCAAGCATTGGCTATCCCACTTTCGATTGAAAGACAGCTGGGATCTTTATCATCAACTACATGAAGAAGACTTGCTTGAACAGCGTAAGCCAACCCATTATTACGGCGCTTCTGGGTCTGTACTGGACTACATTTTGATGTCGAACGAGTTTGATTGTCAGAACTCTTCAAGCTTGATGGAGATCTCTAGCTACACAGTGTTAGACCATCACCTGATTAATCCTAGTTTTGAACACGACCAATTCAGTACCGACCATGCCATCGTGTCTGTCACCGCTCATATTCGTGAAGCCTAGAGTTAAACATAAAAAAGCCGCAGTCAAAAACTGCGGCCTTCCACTTTAGCTAAACGGGTTGAGCCAACCGACGCCCCATTTAGAAACCGATTTACCGTTCAACAAAGTGTGAAACTTAAAAGTTGTAAGTTGCGCCAAGGTAGAATGAATCGATCACGAGATCTTTATCATTTTCAAAAGCTGAATCGCTCTCAATAACAAATGCATCCGCTTCATAGCCTAACCTAAAGCTGACGTTATTAGCCTGTTTAGGGGTGTACTCCACTCCGAAACCATAGCGAATACCCTCACCACTATCGTCATCAAGCACCGGCAGCGACTGGTCTAAATCAATCGTCGACAAACCGATGATGCCAAAAGGGCGAATTCCATTATCAAACGTGTAACCTAGATTAGCACTGATCGAAAATGCAGTCGGAGACCAAGTGTAAGTAGATTGGTTTAATGCATTTTTCGCAACAACGTCGCCATAATTCGTATATTGCGCCTCTAGCGCGACGATGCGATTAAATTGGTATCCAGCAATTATCTTATATGTCTCATCTTCAGCATCAACAGTAATTGGTGCTTGAGTGTTTTTATAGAGCCCACCATCATCAATACCAGACGTACCAATTGCACCACCTAGATAAAATCCACTGTCTGCTGCCATTACATTGTTTGCTGCAAATGCTGACATCATCGCGATGCTTAGAATAAATTTGTTGTTCATTACTGCTTAACCTTACTTAATGCAAATCAAGATTGTTCCGCCTTCCTGTGCTGCACAATCTTGTTAGAGTTATCCGACACCCCGTCGAATTGGCAAGCAGGTTAATCTCACAGAAAACAAAAAAATAAATAAAAATATAATCACTTTGTAACTTCAGCCAACATAACCAGTAAAAACCAAATAACTCATTGAATAAGATAGAAATAAAACCCTGTCATTTATTCAGAATAACCTTCCCTCTATTTTTCAAACCGTCCCATTTTTAGATTTTATTCTCATGAGCTTACGCAGGCTTACTTTCAAGCGTGATGTGATTTTGCATAATCCGCCCACTTCGACCATTAACACACTTAAATAGTTACCCGCTCCAACAGCAGGCCAGTTTTGCTCAATCTCCACAATTCAGAATAAGACGAACAGAAAACACGATGAACCACACAATAGACTTCAACGGCTTAATCATTGATATCGACGCTCGAACGATTACCAATCAGCAAGGAAACAAAATCACTTTGCGCCCTCACCTATTAGCAGTGCTCTGCTTGTTATTGGAAAATGTGGGAAGACCGATTTCAAGAGAGCATATTGTTGATGTGTGTTGGGACGGGCAACTCTCGTCACCGCATGTTCTTGCTAACGTCGTCTATAACCTACGCAATGTCTTCGCGCGATTAAGAGCACCCAACGTCCAGATCATTACCATCAGTAAGTTCGGATATGCGCTATCGATTGAATCTATATAAAGGATTTATGCAATCAATGGCGGTGACTAAGATCACCAAAAAACGCCCCATCGAAACGTTTCGATGATCATTATCACACTCTAAAACAATCAAACGTGCAAATGATAAATCAGACACTATTATCACTATCGAAACGTTTCGATGGCTTTTCTTGAGTTGTCCTCAACCCATCAAGCGTTATTTTTCGATAGGTCGTGATATGAAAAAAAGTACTCTAATAAACTCTGAACTCTCTTACCTAGTGGCGACTCTTGGCCACACAGATGAAATCACGATTTGTGACGCGGGCTTACCAATTCCAGACCACGTAACTCGTATTGATCTTGCTTTGACTCACGGTGTCCCAAGCTTTCAGCAAACGGTAAAAACCATGCTGGATGAATCTCAAATCGAAGGCGTTGTGATTGCAGAAGAGTTTGCGAAAGTAAGTCCAGAACACCACGCAGCGCTGATTGATTTAATCAAGACAGAAGAAGCACGTTGTGGCAAATCGCTTTCGATTACTTACATCACTCATGAAGAATTCAAGCAGCGAACGCATGAAAGCCGTGCAGTGATTCGCACAGGTGAATGCACACCATACGCGAATGTTATTTTCCAAGCTGGCGTAACCTTTTAGCTCAAGCAAAACGCAACGACAGCTCAGTGTTATCACTGAACCAAAACAATGCATAGACAGAACAATCAAATACAACTGGCCCCGAGTAAAGGAACCGACATGACTCAAGCCATTTTAGAACTTAGCTCAATTGAGAAAGCCTTCCCTGGTGTTAAAGCACTGGATAAGGCAAGCCTCAACGTTTACCCAGGACGCGTAATGGCGTTAATGGGTGAAAACGGTGCGGGTAAATCAACCCTCATGAAAGTGCTTACGGGTATCTATCACTTGGACGGCGGCACTATCGCTTACCAAGGAAAACCTGCCGCATTTAAAGGGCCACGTGATTCTCAACAAGCAGGTATTAGCATCATTCACCAAGAACTAAATCTAATTCCTGAGTTGACCATCGCCGAGAACATCTTCTTAGGTCGTGAAATCACGGGCACCATGGGTCGCATCTTGTGGAACGAGATGTACCAAGAAGCAGACAAGCTACTTAAACGCCTTAACGTGAAACACAGCTCGAAAACACCTTTAGGCCAGTTGAGCCTTGGTGAGCAGCAAATGGTAGAGATCGCGAAAGCCCTATCGTTTGAATCTAAAGTCATCATCATGGATGAACCAACCGATGCGCTAACCGACACCGAAACTGAATCTCTGTTTAAGGTGATTAACGAACTGCGCGATGAAGGCTGTGGCATTGTTTACATCTCTCACCGTTTGAAAGAGATCTTCGAGATTTGTGACGACATCACAGTACTGCGTGACGGTAAGTTCATTGGTCAGTGTGAAGTAAAAGACACCGACGAAGATGGCCTAATCGAAATGATGGTTGGCCGTAAGCTAGACGAACAATATCCACGTATCGGCCAGAGCCACGGTGAAACTTGTCTTGAAGTGATTGGCCTGACGGGTTCTGGTGTTCACGATGTGAGCTTTACGCTAAAACGCGGTGAAATCCTGGGTGTATCTGGCCTAATGGGCGCAGGTCGTACCGAGCTGATGAAAGTGATTTACGGTGCCCTTCCAAGTGAACGCGGCGTCATCAACCTAGAAAACAAAACCATCAACCCTGTAAGCCCGAAAGACGGCTTAGCCAATGGCATTGCTTACATCTCTGAAGACCGTAAAGGCGATGGCTTAGTTCTAGGGCTTTCTGTTAAAGAAAACATGTCGTTATGTTCACTTGACCTACTAACAAAGAGCGGTCAAATCCAACATAAAGACGAAGTGATTGCAGTAGATGACTTCATCAAGCTATTCAACATCAAAACCCCGACTCGCGAACAGATTATTGGCAACCTTTCTGGTGGTAACCAACAGAAAGTGGCTATCGCTAAGGGCTTGATGACCAAACCAAAAGTACTGATTCTCGACGAGCCAACGCGTGGTGTCGATGTCGGTGCTAAGAAAGAGATTTACCAACTCATTAATAAATTTAAAGCCGACGGCATGAGCATCATCTTAGTCTCATCTGAAATGCCAGAAGTATTAGGAATGAGTGACCGCATCATGGTGATGCATGAAGGCCGTGTAAGCGGTGAATTTGATGCTAAAGAAGCAAACCAAGAATTATTACTGGCGTGTGCGGTCGGTAAAAAGATCAACGAGGACGCAGCATGAGTACTAAAACCATGAGCAAAACAACTGAAGCTCCAAAGAAAAAACCGTTAATCAGCAAAGAGTGGCTGATTGATCAAAAGTCATTGATTGCTTTGATCTTCCTGATTGTTGTCGTTTCTTTCTTAAACCCGAACTTCTTTACTGTCGACAACATCCTAAACATTCTGCGCCAAACCTCGGTTAACGCAATTATCGCTGTAGGTATGACGCTGGTTATCTTAACCGCGGGTATCGACTTGAGTGTGGGCTCTGTACTGGCACTTTGTGGTGCATTCGCAGCCAGCATGATTGGCATGGAAATCCCAGTGATGATCGCAGTGCCAACCGCTCTTGTAGCAGGTGCAGCATTAGGTGCAATCAGTGGCGTGATTATCGCCAAGGGTAAGGTTCAAGCCTTCATCGCAACACTTGTGACTATGACTCTATTGCGCGGCGTGACCATGGTTTACACCGACGGTCGTCCTATCTCAACTGGCTTTACAGACACAGCAGACGCATTCGCTTGGTTCGGTACAGGCTACGCAATGGGCATCCCAGTTCCAGTATGGATCATGGTCGTGGTATTCGCAGCGGTATGGTACCTACTGAACCACACACGCTTTGGTCGCTACGTTTACGCTCTTGGTGGTAACGAATCAGCAACTCGCCTATCAGGCATCGACGTAGACAAAGTAAAAATCGGCGTTTACGCAATCTGTGGTCTGCTAGCAGCAGTGGCAGGCATCATCGTGGCATCTCGTTTGTCCTCAGCTCAACCTACCGCAGGTATGGGTTATGAATTAGACGCCATTGCAGCCGTAGTTCTTGGCGGAACAAGCTTAGCCGGCGGCCGTGGTCGCATCATGGGCACATTGATTGGTGCTCTGATTATCGGTTTCCTAAACAACGCCCTAAACCTATTAGACGTATCTTCTTACTACCAGATGATTGCAAAAGCAGTGGTTATTCTTCTGGCGGTATTGGTCGACAACAAAAACAAATAAAACCTATTCACATCCTAGGTTAATACAAGTAACACCCTGTTTTACCTTAAAATATTAGAATCTATAAATAATGTAACTACGAGCTAGGACTCACCTCCTAGCTCACCCTACACAAAGGACTTACACCATGAAAAAATTAGCGACTCTTATTTCTGCTGCTCTTCTTTCTACAACGGTATCTGTGTCTGCACAGGCGCAAGATACAATGGCAATCGTTCTGTCTACATTGAACAACCCATTCTTCGTAACCATGAAAGATGGCGCAGAAGCGAAAGCGGAAGAGCTAGGCTACAAGCTTATCGTTCTTGATTCTCAAAACGACCCAAGCAAAGAGCTTTCGAACATTGAAGATCTAACCATTCGTGGTGTTAAAGCAATCCTGATTAACCCAACGGATTCAGACGCTGTGTCTAACGCGATTCGTATTGCCAACCGCTCAGACATCCCTGTACTGACGCTAGACCGTGGTGCAAGCCGTGGTGACGTAGTAAGTCACATCGCTTCTGATAACGTAATCGGTGGCGAAATGGCAGGCCACTTCATCATGGAAAAAGTGGGCGAAAAAGCGAAAGTAATCCAACTTGAAGGTATCGCTGGTACTTCTGCTGCTCGTGAACGTGGTGAAGGCTTCATGAACGCAGTAAACGGCAGCGACCTTGAGCTTCTAGCAAGCCAACCAGCTGATTTCGACCGTACTAAAGGTCTGAACGTAATGGAAAACTTGCTTGCAGCTAACCCAGACGTACAAGCAGTATTCGCTCAGAACGATGAAATGGCTTTAGGTGCTCTTCGTGCAGTTCAAGCTTCAGGTAAAGAAGTGATGATCGTTGGCTTTGACGGCACTGAAGACGGCATCGCTGCTGTTAACCGTGGCCTACTTGGCGCAACGGTTGCACAACAGCCTGACCTAATCGGTTCTCTAGGCATCGAAATGGCAGACAAAGTACTGAAAGGCGAAACAGTAGACGAGTACGTACCAGTACCTCTAAAAATCATCGCTAAGTAATCGTTACTAAGTAACGCGATATAAAGCAGGGGTCCCCTATCCCCTGCTTTGCTTAACTCATTAGCTCATTTACTCACTGACTTAGCATAAAAGCATAAACCCGACAGTGCATCGCTGTTTCTCATCCGCCGCTAACAAGCGAGCAATCAACGTAATGAGAAAGACCCATGCATTTTCAAATACGATATATCATAAGGCTCGTATCATGACTCAACTGATTGTTTTAGGTAGCGTTAACGCTGACCACGTACTGCAAGTTCCTTCGTTCCCTCGTCCGGGTGAAACCTTGATTGGCGGTAACTATCAGGTCATTCCTGGCGGCAAAGGCGCAAACCAAGCCGTAGCAGCAGCAAGATTAAACGCAGACATTGGCTTCATCGCCTGTGTCGGTGACGACCCATTTGGCATCAACATTCGTCAAGATTTTGCTAAAGATGGTATCAACATCGACGGCGTGATCGTTGCAGACAACACGCCGACAGGCATCGCGATGATCCAGGTATCAGCAACAGGCGAAAACAGTATTTGTCTTTCTGCGGAAGCCAACGACAAGCTGACTTGCGATCAAATCGAACCGCACCTAGAAAAGATTCGCGGCGCTAAATACCTGCTGACTCAGCTTGAAACACCAATTGAAGGTATTGAATACGCAGCAAAAATAGCAAAAGAGAGTGGCACGCAAGTGATTCTTAACCCGGCTCCTGCTCGTCCATTATCGGATTCACTGCTTGCTTGTGTTGACGTGATTACACCGAACGAAACTGAAGCAGAAGTGCTGACAGGCATTACCGTGACGGACAACGCGTCTGCTCATCTAGCTGCGTTGGCTCTGCATGCTAAAGGCATCGAAACAGTAATGATCACGCTAGGCGCGAAAGGCGTTTGGGTGAGTCATCGCGGTCAAGATAATGAAGCCAGCGAAGGTGAATTAGTCGCAGGCTTCCGTGTTGAAGCAACAGACACAACTGCCGCTGGTGACACTTTCAATGGCGCATTAGTCACAGGCTTGCTTGAAGATATGCCACTAGAGCGTGCGATTAAATTTGCCCACGCTGCAGCTGCTATCTCTGTGACACGCTTTGGTGCTCAAACGTCGATTCCAAGCCGTGCTGAAACCGATGCGTTTTTGGCAGAGCAACTGTCTGCTTAACTTGATAGCTATTTGAAGGCCTAACTCCTGAGCTAAACCGTGGTTAACGGATGTTAGCCTTCAAATTCGGTAACAACAAATAACAAGCATAAGCCCCTGTTTTCAGGCAGAATATCGCCCAACGTGGAAGGTTATTCCCACAAGGATTTTTTATGGCAACAATGAAAGACATCGCACGGCTCGCAAAGGTTTCGACTTCTACCGTGAGCCACGTGATCAACAAATCACGCTTTGTCAGTGAAGAGATTGCTGAGCGTGTTAACAGTGCGGCTAAAGAACTTAACTATGCGCCTTCTGCATTGGCTCGCAGCTTGAAAATGAAGCAAACCAAAACCTTGGGAATGCTAGTGACCACATCCACCAACCCATTCTTTGGCGAAGTGGTGAAAGGTGTCGAACGTCGTTGCTACGAAAAAGGCTACAACCTTATCTTGTGTAACACCGAAGGCGATAGCGAACGCATGAAATCCTCTATCGATACCTTGCTGCAAAAGCGTGTCGATGGCCTGATGCTAATGTGCTCAACCCTTGAAGGCGAACATATCGATGTATTCGAGCGCTACCCAGAACTGCCTGTTGTGGTAATGGACTGGGGCCCTATGTTGTTTGCGAGCGATAAGATCCAAGACAACTCGCACCAAGGTGGCTACATGGCAACTAAGCACCTGATTGATAACGGTCATTCTCAAATTGGTTGTATCACAGGACCACTGCACCGCAATCAAGCTTCGTCTCGTTATCAAGGCTTCAAGCAAGCAATGGAAGAAGCCAATTTAGAGATCAACCCTAAGTGGATTGTTGAAT
>NZ_JADDYK010000021.1:0-12927 GCF_015163615.1 Vibrio sp. OPT18 | reverse complement strand
CCAACTTTGAATGTGACGGTGGTTTTGACTCTTATCAGACATTGAAAACTCGTGGCGAAATGCCGTCTGCCTTGTTCGTCAGTAACGATATGATGGCGATGGGCGTGATTCACGCTGCGGCGCAAGATGGCACATCGATTCCGAATGATCTGTCTATCATTGGCTACGATGACATCCACCTGTCGAAGTACATGACACCCGCGTTAAGCACTGTCCACCAGCCAAAACATCGTTTAGGTAAAGCCGCAGTCGATACCTTACTAAGCAGATTACAAACTCCAGATGCTTATCCGCAAGTCGTTGAACTTGAACCTACTCTTGTTGAACGAAGCAGTGTAAAAGCGATTTAGTACTCACCACACCATTGAAAGCTAGCTTATTGAGCTAGCTTATTGAGCTAGCTTTTTTGTCTTTGGAACATAATAACGCCACTTACTCGCCCCTAAAATGCCGTTAATATTCAAAACTTACACGCTAAAATATGCATTTGCGCACTCAGCAACTATTCACGCAATTAACGACTAATTCATCTACACTAATATTAAATAACAACGGCATGGAGAGCGTAGTTGTATGATCGCGGGTTGGTTTGACAATATATCCCTACAAAAAAAGCTATTAGTCAGCTTTTTAATTCCTATCACTTTGATGGTCATCGTATCTTTCTCTGTGTATGAAAACACCCAATCTATTGTGAAAGATAACCATTGGGTTGTTCATACTCACAAAGCCATAGCCCGAGCTCAAGAGCTGCTCAACCTTATTGTGGATATGGAAACCGGACAACGCGGCTACCTAATCACTGGCGATCCCGTTTTTTTAGAGCCCTATCATCTGGCACTGGATGTTTGGCGTCAAAAAATGCAAAGCCTATCAACTCAAGTGAGTGACAACCCCCCTCAGGTTGAACGCCTCAAACGAATCGATGATATTCACAAGACATGGCTAAAGGAGTCGGGTGAAAAAGAGATCATGCAACGCAACCTCGTCAATAAAGGCGAAGCGGACATGCAAAGTGTCGTCTACCTCACTCAACAACAGACCGGAAAACAACTGATCGATAAAATCCGTAAAGAGATCGCTCAATTTATCGATATTGAACAGCAACTTATCAGAGTCAGAGTCGATAAGTCCGTTAACTCGGCCAACCAAACCACTTACGTACTGGTTGTCGGTACCCTGTTTTCAGCATTTATCTCATTGCTTGTGGCGGCGTGGTCATCAAACCGCATTAAACGAAGAATAGACATACTACTCGCAGCCGCAAACCAAGTTGCTGCTGGCCATTTAAAAGAAGGGGCATCGACCCTCAAACTTTCCTCAAACATTAACGCTCAAGACGAAGTAGCTCACCTCAGCCATAGCTTTCAAACAATGGCAACAAACCTGGTAAAAAACGACAATGAAATGCGAGCGAAAAATCAGGAGCTAATCGCAGAACGAACCAAAGCAGAAGCAGCTGTTAAAGCCAAAGGCGATTTTCTGTCTACCATGAGCCACGAGATCAGAACACCAATGAACGGCGTTCTTGGAATATCTCAAATCATTGCAAGCCAGACCCAAGAACCCGAAACAAAAGAGAACATCAACATCATTCTCGATTCTGGTCACCACTTGATGACGATACTCAACGACATTCTGGACTTCTCAAAAGTCGAAGAAAACAAGCTTGAGCTAGACGTGGCTCCCTTTAACTTTGTTCAAGTCATGCAGCCTGTATGCAGCGCTCTAAAACCCTTAGCCGATGAAAAAGGCATTCGCCTGTTGATCGAAAATAACATACCGAAAAACATCCAACTCGTCGGAGACCGTGCAAGGCTACGCCAAATCATGTTCAACTTGGGTGGCAATGCGACCAAATTCACCAAAGAAGGTCATGTGTCCATACAAGCTGACCTCAATCGCCCCAACAACCAGCTGATTCTCACCGTGACAGACACCGGGGTTGGTATCCCGAAAGATAAGCACGAGCAGGTATTCAATTCATTCGAACAAGCCGACACTTCGACAACAAGGAAGTTTGGCGGAACAGGGCTTGGCCTCGCAATCGTCAAGAACCTAGTCAACCTCATGAATGGAGAAATCACATTAACCAGTGCAGTTGGGCTTGGTACAAAATTCCAAGTCTCTCTGCCTATCACATGGCAAGAAAGCAAAGCGAAAGACATCGCGACCCATACAGTCGATGCAGAAACTCTCAGCTTTGACTCGTTAAGTATCCTGTTGGTGGAAGATAACCGTATTAATGCCATTGTTGCACAAGGCTTCTGTGAAAAACTCGGCCATCATGTTGAGCATGCGGAGAACGGGAAATTGGCGATTGAACGCCTCAAAACCACTCAATATGACCTTATCTTGATGGACAATCATATGCCTGAAATGAACGGGGTCGAGACAACAAATTACATCCGCGAAAAACTGAAACTCGATACCTTGATATTTGCTTACACGGCCGATGTATTCCGTGAGGCGCATGACAACTTTATTCAGGCGGGTGTCGACCATATTCTGACCAAGCCTCTGCAGCAAGAGAGTTTCTTCGACGCCCTACAACAGTTCTCAAGTCGATTACCGAAACAAACCGCAGCCGAAGGTTCGAGTGAGAATGAAAACATTGTCGAGCTTCATCGTAAGCCGATTGAAACGTTAAGGTTAACGGAAGAAGAGATCAGCCATTCAGAAGTGATACAAATACTGAAAGATGACACGGAAGGGTTCAGCTTACTTATCGACTCAACCATTATTGAGTTCGAACAGTCGGTTGACCGCGTCATCGAATACTATTTGGCGAAAGAATTGGAGCCACTTTGTCGTACTCTGCACTCCATTAAAGGTATGTCGCTGAACTTAGGCCTTAACATGCTTTCTAAGCAGGCATTGGAGCTAGAAGTCGAAGCCAAAAATCAACAACTGCCGGATATTGAACGACTGCAAAAGCTGCTCAATCGTCTTATGGTCAATATCCATCAAGCGCAGCGGATGAAAAACGCCCATTCAGTCGAGCATCTGAACCAAATGAACGATCAAGCTTAAGAACGCTTCGTTCTCAAACTAAAACGCAAGGCTTAATCACCTTGCGTTTTTCGATCTTATACCGCGCTAGTCTCTGTTCTAGCGATTTAACGGTTTAACGGTTTAACGGTTTAACGGTTTAAGAGAGTGGTGATTTGCTGCATCTCATCTTCAACATCAACGCCATTGTATTGCGGCGCAATCGAGAGATCTTGAATACTTACGGTTTCTACCGATTGCTTGTCGTTGAGCTGAGTCATTAACTCCCCTTTTGGTGAGTAGACTCGGCTGTTACCACAATACGTCGCGGTAAACGCATCAACCACATCCTGTCCAACCCGATTACACGTCACGACATGACACCCCTCTTCTAAAGCCCTTGCTTGAGCAATAGCAAAACTGTGCTGCCCGCCGAAATTGGCAGGGTGAAGAATAATATCGACCGACTGATAGGTTCTCATGATCTCCGGGAACCAAATATCAAAGCAAATCGCGACACCAAACTTTAAGCCTTTGTGCTCAAACGTGAGGCGCTCGTCCCCTCTCGAGAAATACTGCTTATCGAATTTAGTTTGACTGATTTTTCTGTATTTGTGTCGTAAACCGGAAGCATCCACAACCACCACACTATTGTAATATTGGTCGCTATCTTTCTCGGCAATGCCTGCAACAATCAAGGTGTGATGCCTCGCTGCAAGCTGCGTTAATGAATCAATAGTACTGCTGTCGGCGAAGTCTTCCGCCAATTCGTGAATTTCTTCAGCGTCATTAAAAATATACCCAGTCGTGAACAGTTCAGGCAGTAATGTAATATCCCCGACTGACGGCTCCGCTTGCAAAAGATCAGAGACCGAATCAATATTCTTTTGTTTGTTCTTGTATTCAACTTCAAGCTGAATAAGCGTGATACTGACATTATTCAATAATCGAATCCTTGCTAGGTAATACTTCAAGCTATAATGCTTCAAGCTGGAGACTAAGAACGAAAGAGTAAAGCAATCCCCTATCGTTTTCTTATTCGCCCGCCAAAGGTTGAAGCAGGTGCACAGTGCTGTACGTATTTTAAACCTGCCTACGGCGCTAATTTAGGCTCTGGTAAAACCGGAGGCGTGCTGTCCATATAGGTTAAGAAATTCACCCACACCTCATGCGTGCGCTGCTTGGTTAACGTCGTCTTGCAGGAAAGCGCCATAACCCCTCGAATAGAACCTTCACGCCATTGGGTGTACACCGAGTCACAATGCGCTGTCATGTACACCTGCCAGCTCTCCTGAGCCTTCTTAATTGATGCCACCAGCGCAACATCATAAGCATTGTGCTCAAAGCTGGCTGCAAGGTATTTATCCAGTTCCGCTTGTGCGGATTCCAACTCAATTGCCGCACACTGATTGATCTCGATGGTATTCATCGCATTCTCGCAATCAACAACACCGTCATCGGCCAACGCAGAGAATGAGAAGCACACCGCTATGAGTGCTGATATCAGTTTTTTCATTATGTTTTTTATGAGATGTTCATAAGTAATAGGAATAGATTAAGCCTCAATGACCATTTCAAGATTCAATAGATAGTGGATACTTGCTCCAAAGTAATGCAAAAGCACTCAATGTAAATCCATCCGTAATCTCACCACGAGAAATCAACCTTCGAATATCTGACTTGGCAACGTTCACAATCCCATTTACTTCGCTGTCACATCCTTTAACGCGCTGTTCTTCCCTAACTTGTGCTAAATAAATATCGACTTCAGAAGCTAAAATGGCAGAATTAGGTTTAACAGAGCCAAGTTTTTCTACCTGTGATGGCTCAACTAAATAACCAGTTTCTTCAAACAGCTCCCTCATAGAAGTTTCAAGGCTAGACTGTTGGTCTTTCCCATACCCTCTTGGGGCTTCAATTTGGTTTTCTTTGCCGTGAGCAATCCTAGGTATCAAGACAAAAATATAAGAGTCATTAGTTTCTACTAGCACCACAGCACCATTTTCAGAATCTGGCTCTATGACATAGTGGAATACACCGTCTTTGACTACGCTGAACCAAGGGTTTGAATACTGTTCAATCATTTTATTTCAAGTCCCATATATTTTTGCATTTTTGGATACATGCCAAACCAGTTCTGTCTTGTCATGGTCTTCTCTGCACTGTCTTTGAGCTTGTCTTCTATGTACCCCATGGCTTCATCAGTTATAAGCTGCATCAACTCTACACTGCCCAATGTGGAAATTATTTCAAAAGCTTTGTAAGGATATTGGATCAACTCAATTTCATTTTTTAGTGATTTGTATACAACACCTGCATCAAGTATTTTCTCGGGAACATTATTTAGTATTTTTATGTCGTCTAACAAAAAGCCTTCTCCCTTAGTCGCAAACAGTGAGTTGTATGCAGGGTTAATTACCTCACTCTTAAACCTCAAAGACTCTATTGAACTAACTTTACCGAAGTAAATGTCCGATTGACTGTACCAGTCTGATCTTGAATACACTTTGTCGGTCATGCTCTTAAATAGAATCCTATCACCGTCAGACTCAAAATAATGGTTCAATGCTGAGTCATCGTCGATACGACGAAATACCTCATTTTGTAAAGCATCTTGCTGTAAAGCGACTCTCTCTGAACGATAGATTATGCTGTCGAGGGCAAGCTGAGTATCTCGCAAGCGCTTACGTAAAATATTTAACTGATGATTGCTTAAACTCCCTTTAAGAGGATTCCCTTCAAAGCTTGAGAAAATGAAATTGTCAGGTAAATTTTCAAAATATTCCTCCAATTCAAAGTTACTCTCTAAGTTAAACCCTCTAATAACTAGTTTGCCAGCTCCTTCTTCATTTAAGTATTTTACAAGGTTTGCCCGCATCAAGACTTCATCAAAACATGGGTTATCAATCAATGTGTTCGGGGACAGCACTACACCATCTCCAAACGTCATTCCCATTAAAAATCTCTTTCGTAACTCACAACGGTCTAACTGCCTCACTGAATCACAATTTGAGAGCAATAGTTTTTCTTTGAATAACAATTCGAAATCCTTTTCATCGACGCATATTGTAGTAAGGCAACAATAGCTAACTTGCTCAAAATCATATCAACCCCACCAAGAAAAAACGAGATAACATCAAGATTTTGCTGGTAAAAACAGAAAACATATTATTTATGCCAATAATTCGTGCCTGCATTCACAATATTAATTATTTATATTGCTACGTAATCGTTAACTTTATAAATTAAATCGAATGCTCACATAAATCGGTAACGCTTCTCCAACTATGGATATCAAGTACCAAAACATTGCCAAGACTTCATTTTACTTTGCCATTTCTTTCTTTTTTTCCATGGCAATGCTCATTCCTTTTACACCGCATCACTACCAAACATTAACCGAAGACACATCAAGGTTAGTCGAAACCAGGTTAGAAGGGCTCCAATCAAGGTTCGACCGTTTTTTATCTGAAGTTAGACCTGAACAGTCTTGCGACGCGATCGTTAGACAGCTTCGACAAAACGTTTTTGAAGCCGATTGGGTAAAAGAAGCAGCGGTATTCAATAAAGAGAACCGATTTTACTGTTCAACCACCGATGGTGACGTTTCATTTCGCCTATACAGCACCATTAGGCAGCGACTCAATGACGACCCGAATTTAACGACCCTGTCGTATTCCAACTCGGCCATCACGCAAGTTCAGTCCATCATGCTCATTTTCTCGAACAAAGAAGATGCCGGAGTGAGCCTGATGATTCCGCCACACTTCATCTATGACCTTGTTGAAACAAACCTGAGCAGCCATGGAATACAGGCCAAAGTAGAGGTGATCAAAAGAGATATCCACCCTACCGATATTGACTCATCAATCGCCAAGGTGCGGATACAATCGAACACCTACCCATTGACCATCACCTCATACATTGGGTATCAGTTTTATCTTCACTTCATGTTGAGCTATTTGTGGTTTGGCTTTTTGATGGCCGGAATCACCACCATTATTCTCCTTTCCATCAAACATAAAAAGCAGAGCCAACGCAGCTTAGAGTATTCGCTTTCAAGTGCGCTAAAAAACCAACACCTTCATGTTCACATGCAGCCTATCGTTAATCAAAACACCAACGAGATCGTCGGCTGTGAGTCACTATTACGATGGAACGACCCAATTGAAGGTAACGTCTCCCCTGCTATTTTCATCCCGCTTGCTGAAAGCTTAGGCTTGATTGAGGAGCTCACCTACTTCGTGCTGCGCAAAGTATTAATGACGTTGAAAAGCAATCAAGACGTGTTCGAATCGAAGTACATCAGCGTCAACATCAGCCGCAACGTCGTGTCCAACAGTAACTTCTCTAACAAAGTGATCAGCATCTTTAAAAGACACCCTGAAATCCTCAAGCAGGTGGTATTTGAAGTAACAGAAGATGGTGAATGTTCTGATGCCGACATGGTCAAAATTAGAGACAACCTAACCAAGCTATCAAACATGGGCGTAAGAGTTGCGATTGATGATTTTGGTACAGGCTACGCAGGGTTAGATTTCGTAAGACAGTTCCCGTTCAGCATTCTCAAGATTGATCGCGTGTTCGTGAAAAACATATCCGACGAATCCAGCTTTGGTCTCCCTTTGCTAGAGTCGATGCTTCAACTATCACGAACCTTAGGCATGCAAGTCATCGTCGAAGGTGTCGAGTATGAGTCACAGGTGAAAATCTTATCTAAGCTCGGTGTCGACTATATCCAAGGCTTCTATTTTTATAAGCCAATGCCGATAAACCTGACTATCAGCTTACTCAAGCAACAGCATTTTGAGTCCGATAACGTTGAGGAACAAACAAACCAGACATTTCCTGTTACATAAGCCACTGAAAAACTGCGAAAGAAAACGCGAAGGCTATGGGTCTCTTTTGATGAACATTTAAATCATCGCATCATTGAATGCATCACAAGGGAAATCATGGAAAAGACACTTCAAACCAAACTGGCGACTAGCCTACTACTGCTGAGAATCGGCATTTTTATCGTCTTCTTGTTCTGGGGCTTAGATAAGATCCTTGTCCCTGAGCACGCGACAAAAGTACTGTCTGGCTTTTACGGCATCGACATCTCGAACAATGCGATGATGGCTTTGGGTGTCGCGCAGCTCGGATTTTTTGGCGCATTCGTTGTAGGCATGTGGAAAAAGTACACCTACGGAGCCATTTTAGTTCTTCATGCAGGCTCAACCTTTTCCTCTTTTGGAAAATACATGGACCCGTTCAACAACCTTCTATTCTTCGCTTCTTGGCCAATGCTCGCAGCGTGTGTCGCAATCTTCTTACTTCGCGACTACGACACTTACAGTGTTGCCAACTAACACTAAGGGCGCCGTTAATGGCGCCCTGTTTGGTTTTCTTGATTTTTTGAATGCTTGTTAGGCAAGCGAGTTATCGAAAGTTTCGCAGTACTTTGTACTTAACACTGTGATTATTCGCCTCGATAATCTCCAGCTGCGCGCCTTTATAGCCAACAACTCTTGAAGAATTTAGATCATACTCAACATCATTCGTAAAAGCTGCTCGTGCTTGACCATTACTAAATTCACGATAGCTAATATTGACTTTATTTCCGACTTTTCCTGAATAAAGTAATGTCTGCTGAAAAGATAACATGTCATTCGTAGTATGCTTTATTTCATTAAACTCGGCAGATGTACAAACCGTACCACCTAAAGTTGAAACACCACAAATTTCACGATTTTTTTGATCAACGTACATGCCACCATAAGGATCAGCTAGTGCGCTAGGCTGTACCATACCGTGCTGAGTTGGTGTGTAGAAGATTTTGTTTTTGCTATGCCCTATTTGAGTATAGATACCAGGTGCGAAAGTATAACCACCTAAAACACCCACAGAAGCACTATGCTTTAGCGAGATTGCGTTTACTGTAGTTTGCTTTCCTTTGGCGAGCATTTCATCACCTACATAAGCAACTGTTTCAACGCCGATAGGCGGATGGTCGATTAATGTTTCTTCAACACCACCACCATTATGCTTAAGCGATGTACAACCAGATAAGATACTAAAACTAGCTAAGACCAATAGGGCTTTACGCATATATTTGCCTTTCAAATATTTATGGAACAAAAGTCTGTATATTAACTGGTTTACGTAGTTTATGCGATAAATTTAGATAGATAGCCTAACGCCTGTTAAGGGGTGAGCAACGCAATACCGAAGCCGCCGCATACCACCTTAAACACTAAACGCAACGCATAGCAAAAATGCCAAGCATTGCGAATCATCCTTAAACAGATTGTTAGCATGATTCTTACGTACAGTACTTGCTCGCTTTCCCATGAGAAAAACCCGCGATTAAATCAAGCTTATTGATACGCTTCTCTCGAACTGTCTCTTCATTTCTATCAACAATTTTCGTCAAGAGTAAGTACTCTCGATTGAAGAAAAATGAGAAACTATCCCCTTCGGAGTTTGCGACAATAAAGCATTCTTCATATATGTTTTCCACACTACTATTCTTAGCAAGATCATCATAGGGATTACTTCCGTGAGTCGATTGGTACCTTGAAAGCAACTCCTTGACCAAACTCGGGCTTCCCCATGTAACCAATACAACTTTTTCATTTAGATCGAGTAGAGAAAAATGCTTTTTAAAATATTCCCCTTTAGTAAGGAAAACACCATATTTGTATATGTCCTCACCTTTAAAAGGTAGCTTTAGTTCCATACCGTCGGGATGGTTACGGGCGCTATCAATCATCCGTGTGATAGCCTTATTTCGTTTACCGTACATTTTCGCTAGTTTTGATATGGCTTCCAAACCACCTTCACCGGGTGTATTTATCCTAGATATCAACCCGAACAGCTCATCAATTTTACTTTTTTCAGTGTTGCATTTTCTGCATACGTTAAAGTCACCTTTAGCATTTGTTCTTTTTTTGCTAACAGCAATTTGTGGTATCAAATGCTCTACAGAACGTCCGGCATCCGAATTTACGGATTTCTTAACGGCGATGCCGCAATAAACACAATTCTGATTTTTAATCATAGTATTAATCAAAGCCTATAAATTTTTGAGTGCGCTGCATTCTAACGCCCTGCTAAGGTGTGAGCAAAGCAATACAAATGCCGCCGCATACCACCGTAGACACTAAAACCAGCGCATAGTAAAAATGCCACGCGTTGCGAATCCCTCTTGAACAGTTTGTTAAGTGTTTAATTTCGTCGAACTTTCATTTAGGTACTCGTGGACGATAACAGCTTCAATTGGATTAAGTGGACGTGTAGTGCTCACTTTGTTGCCATTTAATGTAACAACACCACTGTCGATTAGAAGATTTAAGATATAGTCTTTATCCTCTTTCTTCATCACACTCGCTTCATCAAACGGCATTTTTTCATAAGCTGTGACATAACTTTTTAGTCCATCCTCACCTACAGGAGCCTCAGCAACTTCACGGTTTTTGTTCTCAATACTTACAGCTTGAGTTTCAATAAAAGTGTTTACATCAGAACCATCGAGCATGATGATTTTCCCACCTATATAATGAGGAAAGCCATTTAACTTTTCATAGTTTATTGAGTTTTCGAGTTCTTTAAATCCCGAACCATCGATAGTAAGGTTGTGATTTACCACTTCGAAGTAGAGGTCTACTGTAAAGTTGAATAAGGCAGGGTATATATCTACATATTTCCCATAGTTGATGGTCGCTTCTTTCAAATATTTTATGGTCTGCTTTGACTTTAGATTACGTATCGCATAGTCGACCACTTCCACAGGCAACAAACTAATTAGTTGAACTTCAGCATGAACCACCTTTACAGATGCAACAGAAATAGCCTTAGAAGAATTAAGTAACTCTGATTCATGAGTAGCGAAATTTCTCAGCGCCTTTAGAGCACGATAACGTTTATTCTTGCCAAAATTGACCGATTTTACTTTTTCTAGCTTCTCGCATGCACTACACATCACCGACAGTAACTCTTTAAGATCGTCGGCATCCGATGAAGCACAGTACTTGAAATACTTGTTGAAGAAGCGGGATAACTCTAGTTCACAACTTTTTAGAGGGGTCATAATTACAGCTCATTACTAATACTGTTGCGTATTCTACTGTAGTCTGTGTAACGATGGAATTGCTTAAACACTTAACGCCGCATTAAGGTGTGAGCGGCGCTTGGCTATACTTGAGCGAAGCGAAACTGCCAAGCGTTGCGAATCACTCTTAAATGCTTTGCTATAACTATATTTCACGCCTAGGTTCCAGAATCTTAGCCTCGAAGCCTTTCTTCTCTCCAACGCAAGCTGTACCGTAGAAGACTTCTGTAGATAAGTATCTTCTGTGCTTACTGATCGCATCCAATACAAATCGAAAACTAAGCTGCCTTTCTATATCAGTAAGGCTATGTTTCATCATATCAATCGTTGGCATCCAATCATATAAATAACGACATTCATCAAGAATCAACATATCCATATACATTGGAGTGTCTTTAGCGGTATATTTCCAGCGTTTAGTCGCCTCGACGTTAACATGATAGGGCACTGCTAATTGCCTAAAAAGCACTTCCTTAACTTGATGAAACAAGAAATAATCGCAAAACTGGTAGTATTGATTAATCCAGTCTACACCTTCTAATTTTTTCATCGAATGACTATGAAATTTGCCCTCTCCATTACCTTCAGAGAGGAGAAAACTTGCTTTGCATATATTATCAATAAAAGTTTTTTCATCATTTTGTGAGCTTAATTGGAGGATAAACTGCTGAGCATACTGCTTAAAATCAGAATCCTTATGTATTTCATCAGGGAAAAAGCTGTCCTTTTTATTTAAGGTTTGGCTTAGACTACCTAAAGTCCATAACAAAGAGTGGCAGTTTGGCTCACATAACACTACTCCAGCGTAAATACCGTCTTCTTCGTCTTCTTCGTCTTCTTCGTCTTCTAGTGAAGAATCAGCGACTGAGGATTCCAAAACAACATCATCAAGCTCAATACTTGGGTCTTGTATATAATCAAAAAATTTTTCAGCACTTATAGTAAACTGGTGCATTTCCTGTTCAATCTGAGCCCTTTCTTCTTCAGATAGTTCATATTTAAATAAAGACTCGATATCTTGTTTAAGTTTTGTCTTATCAGATATATCAAATAGGTTTTTAAATAAAACATGGTTGCTCGATAGCCTATCATAAGGCGTGATTTCTAAAACCATATCAATCAATAACCTAGTAATGTACTCACCATAATAATTATCTAGATCACTTTCTACTATTTCGAGCCATTCTTCTAAATCATAACCATGTGCTAACGCCCCTTCCGTTACATTATTATAATGTTCACTACATTCAAGAAACGATTTAGGGTACAGATACAAACCAACTAGTTTAGCCAATAGCTTTCTTGATTCAGAGTCCTGTTCCTCTGTGGGCAAACATACATTTGTTATCAATGAACCGGGTGAATTAAGAGTGTGGTAAGACAGAATATTTGAAATAGTTTTTAATGTCTTATGCTTCTTACTTTTACTCGGCAAAGGACCACAAAAATCTAGATAAATGATGTCAAATTTTTGAGGCGAAGCTTGGAAAAAGTCACTCACTCCTGCCTTTATCAGCTTAATAAATGGAAACTCCGAAGATAAAGCGGATACAACAGCATCATTATAAGTCTGAGCATGGCTTTCAAATGCCCAAATATTCTCCGGCAAGACACCGAGTTTAGTCATTTCTCGAAGGTCATTTTCTGGGTTCGGACCCGACAAGTATGCGATTTTTAAATTTTCAGGTTTCTTAGATTGAATTATGGAATCATAATACTTTTCCCAGCGATCTACAGTTGCATTGGGCGTTGTTGATCAAATCAGCTTGAAGATCAACGATGCCATATTTGACTAGCCGTTAGCTTCTAACGGGCATACCTAGTCCTATGACTTTGTTTAT
>NZ_JADDYK010000115.1:0-206 GCF_015163615.1 Vibrio sp. OPT18 | reverse complement strand
ACTGGGGTGAAGTCGTAACAAGGTAGCCCTAGGGGAACCTGGGGCTGGATCACCTCCTTATACGAAGATATGCACGATGAGTACCCACACAGATTGATATGTTTAAACAGTTAAGAGTAACCTATGTCCCGTTCGTCTAGAGGCCTAGGACACCGCCCTTTCACGGCGGTAACAGGGGTTCGACTCCCCTACGGGATACCATCTTT
>NZ_JADDYK010000020.1:29446-49507 GCF_015163615.1 Vibrio sp. OPT18 | reverse complement strand
GTGCGACGTTTTCTCATTTCAAATCTCCTCATGGTTGGAGACCTGATCTTATTATTCGCTCTAGGTGATTAGAATGCGGGGTTTATGACGCGCTTACGTTGGATCTGCCAGCTTACAAGAAACGTTCACTCATGAAAAAGCACATGAGAAAGCTCAAATATAAGTTTAAGAAGGAGCCCGATAAGTTTGCGACCTATGCTCCAGGTAGTGAACTTGCAGGTAAGATTTACAAGTCTTACGAAAAAACCAGAAAATTCGCCCGCAAATACATCACTAAGTCGGGTATGGAATTCGTCACGATGGACACGATCTACGTGGCTTATTTAGCTCAAATTAAAGATGGTGTGAGTTATCTCAATACATCAAAAGACGAGTTCGACAAAGCGCTAAGCAAAAAAGACAAGTTGAAAGGTAAGCTCAAAGAAGTCAAAGAATATTTGTAGCGGAGCACCAAGCTAGCGGAACATCGAATTAGCAGCGCAGCAAGGTTAAAGCTAACAACCTTAAAGCTAGCATCCTCAAAGGTAGACAGCTTGGTAGTTGATTGAATCAGTAGAGAATGAGATTCGACTTAACCCTACCTTCTCGCTGCGATTGTATTCATTGATCGAGTGGTCAAAGCCATAGGCTGTCGACGGGGCCATATATTGGGTGATGCCTTGTTGTGTCGCCGTTATTCCATCATGGCCATGACCGCAGATCACGTCACGAACGCGATATTTTCGAAGCACACTCATCACATCAGCATCGTTCTCTAGACGGATCGCTTTCATCCAATCTGCACCGACTGGAATGACAGGGTGGTGAACAACCACGATAGGATCATTGGCCTTTCTCAATTGTTGTTTTAGCTGAGCCATGCCGCGGTTATCAATACGCCCTGAACCAAGTGGGTGGCGGCTGTCTAGCGGCTTGAAGCTTGAGTCTAGGAACACAAACTCTCGTTCACCGATGGTGGCTTTGTCGGTGACATAAATCGTCGAGCCTTTTAGCTCTGTGCGCATTAAGCGAGAGTCATCATGATTACCCGCAATCACGTAAATGGATTGGTCGCTAATGTGTTGCCTAATGAATGCCTCTAATCGAACGTAGTCGCCAGACTTTGGGTTACAACAAATATCACCAGTCAGAAAGATGGTCTTGCATGCCGTGTCTTTGTTGACGTATTCCAGTGCTCTGCGCAGGTTCTCATAGCTGGATTCATCGGAAAGGTGGCAATCACTGATTTGGTACACGGTATTCATTGTTATTGTCCGGTAATTCGATACGTAGAATTAAAAGTGATAGAAAAATGCCTGCTAAATCAGCAGGCATTTATTGGTGTTATTTCGCTTTTGATGCGGCGTGGTGTTCAATCATGAAGGCAATGGCTTCTTCGCTTAAACAAGATTTACTCACATATTGGCGCTGTTTACCGATATGCAGGATAAAACCAAGATTGGTCTGCTCAAGTTGGTCGATGTCACTCCACGCGATAGCGTTGGTCGCTTTGTGGTTTTTGTAACTTACTCCGTTAGCATCACCTTGAAAGACGATTTTGCTGCCTGCGCCTGAGCTGATCTTTTGTCGCCATAACCACCAGGTTCTTTTGCAGTACACACTGAATGCTTCAATCACACTCAAAACAATAAAGAACCAGCCAACATAGCCATTAGGTAATAGTTCAAACTCCAGCAAAACCACACCAAAAATAAGAAACAGTATTCCTTTTAAGTAGGCTTTTGGAAATTGAGTCGGAAGGCTAGTTTGATCATAACACTCCGCGAAAAACGTCTTGTCGAGTTTGTATTCTGTAGTGAAACCGGGTTCTTTAGACATGTGAGGCTACTTTAATGCTTCTTGTTAATGGGCTTTCTTTGAATTGGTATTTCATGCTGCGATCTCGCAACTCGAGCATTGTATCGCTTCTCAGCACTTTTCTTTAGCGGTTTTATTTCTCTTTTGTAAATCAATAATACCGTCAAGGTTTGTTCTTGTTAGTACTATATCTTGATGCTCCCAGATTGGCAGAGAAAACCCAAGCAGCTGGTGGCTATTGATTGGATAAAACTCGATTAAATAGCATCCCAGTAGCATGAGTTCTTGTCGCTTGTGCTGCTGAATTTGTCTGCTAGAAAATCAATTACGACCCTGACTTTTGCCGCTAGATTATCAGTATCAAGATAAAGGGCACTGATCGATTGTTGCTCTAAACTGGTCGAAACTTGGTAACCGTCTAGTAAAGGGACAAGTTGACCACTCTTCAATTTTTCGCCAATTAGCCAAGTAGGGAAGACGACAATTCCACTGCCACCGACCGCACTCGCGACCAGCGTTTCCGCATTGTTGCTGTAGAGTGATCCTGAAACTTCATACGGCTCTAATTTATCTTCACCAATAAACCAGCGTTGAAGACCATTTGGTCCCTTAAACACTAAACAGTTATGTTGTTTGAGTTCTTCAGGCGTAGTTAAAGTGCCATAAGATTTTAGGTAGTTTGGACTTGCAGCCATGACGTAGCGCTGCTTAGCAAAACGTTTCATCCTTAATGAAGAATCTTGCGGCACACCAATGCGGATCAATAAGTCGATAGATTCAGCAGCGGGGTTTACAAATGCATCCGTCTGCTGGACTTCCACCTTGAGAAGTGGATACCGTTCTAACAGTTCCGCGAGATATGGCGCAATGTGGAGTCGACCAAAGGCAACCGGTGCACTTATTCTGACAGTGCCACGAGGCGTGTCTGTGCGCTGTTCAATGCGTTCGACAACCGATTCATACTGATTGATGATTTCGGTGCAATGCTTGTTAAATGCCACACCTTCGTCAGTAAGAGAAATTGAGCGTGTATGACGATGTAAAAGTTTGGTTCCGACTTTCTCCTCGAGCTGCGCCATTTTGCGAGACACCGAAGATGGCGTCATGTCTTGGCGACGTGCCACCTCAGAAAAGTTGCCAAATTGGGTGGTCATCAAGAACAGTTTTATTTCCAATAAAGAGACATCGTAATTCACAAGCTTTCTCCTACTTTCATTAGGGCGTGTTGACCTTTCGTGGTTAAATTTTGTTCGAGATAAAAGCGTTTTAATCGCGGCGAGGGGGAAGTAGCCTAGTCACTCTAAGCAAATCCCCCTCAACAAAGAATAAAACGCTTTTAGCCGAACCCTTCGGGCAGCGTTTGCTGGCCATTTCTACTACGTTATCGGCTTCTCATGTAGGCTAGCTACACATCGACGCCTCTGCCTTGTATAAATCCCCAGCAACTCGCTGCAAAAATCAGCTCGAAAGATCAACACGCCCTAGTTAAAGATTACGTTCTAAACATTAAAAAAGGCAAGCTAATAGTTAGCTTGCCTGAAGGTTCATTTATTATGCGGTGAGGATATTCTCAGTAATTATAAAGTGTGCATCCTCGCTGAAAGATTGGAACTGCTCGACAATCTTCTGCATCTCTTGAGTTTGAATATCGCTAAGAAATGCCTCTTCAGAATCAATTTGAATAATCTCAAAGTAATCCCATGGTAACGGCTTATCTTGACCAAACATGCTGATGCCTTTGAAGACCTCGAACGATGAAACACTATTGAGTTTGTTTACCGTCGGTAGATCTGACTCTTTGGCCCATTGAAGATATTGAGTTTCATCCGTGGTTGATTTTAGGTTAAAGAACACGATGATGGTTTTAGCTGACATGCAATGTTTCCTTGGTAAGGTGAGTCGTAATATTGTCTTTTGCTAACGGTGCTTCTGATTCGGTTTGGTTTTGGCGATTGGCGATATAAATACAGACCAAGGCGCACGCAATGCAGGCCATGGCAGCAAGACGCCAATAATTCAGTTCAATGGGCGTATTCCCAAGCCAACCTTGAGTATCGATTATCAGGCTCATGATCATCTGGCCTAAAATGGTGGCAACAGTGGCAATCGCGACACCAACCTTTGGCACTGCCGCCACCATGACTATCATGTAAAAGATGCCAAATAGTGCGCCTGCGAGTTGCCATTTAGGTACCGATAACAGAGTTGCGTCATAACTTGGTTCAAAGAAGAAAATCAGTAAACCCGTGATAACGGTTCCCATGCTAAAGGTCAGCAGGGAGCTTTCAATCACACCTACTTTTGCCCCCAGTTGACCATTAATCGCCGCTTGAGCACTCAATGCCATACCTGATGCAATGGCGAGTAAAATAATCAGCGTCATGATTGTCCTCCTAAATAGACAAAACAGAGAGCGAGGAATATGAACCCCAAACCAAGCAAACGCAGTGGGTTAGTCGCTTGCTTTGGCATTGCAAACCAGCCGAAGTAATCAATTGCAAAACTCTTAGTGATTTGACCAAACAGGACGCAAACCATCGTCATTGCGACCCCTAAAATTGGTGTCGCTAATGTAAGAACGACCACGTATATAGGCCCCAGTAAACCACCGATAAGCTGCCATTTTGGAATGGTGTTCCAAGCTTTGAATTGTCCATTCGGTGTAAAGTGACGAATCATCCAAAGCAACGCAGTACCAACGCCAAAGATGCTCAAGGTTGCCCATAAATGGCCGACTTGTTTACCTAAAGGGCCAAGTAAGCCTGCCTCGAAAGACAAGCCCATACCCGCGATCACAATCATCACGATAAAAATAATGTTCATCGTGGGTCAAACAACGCAACAGAAGCACGATTTGCATGAGCTTTATTTGCATAAGCTTTGCCGTTTGGATAAGACACAAGCTCTAATTGCATCCCCCAAGGTGCCATGAAGTAAACCCAAGACTCTCCAGCGGTAGGGCCTTCAGTCATGGTGGTTGCATTTCCAAGGACTGTGATGCTTTGGTCTTTTAGATACGCTACCGCGGCGTCCATATCTTCAACATAGAAAGCAAGGTGGTGACCACCAATGTCGGCGTTATTTGGTGCTGTTTTGCTTCTCTCTACTGAGTCTGAGTATTCAAAGATCTCTAAGTTAATCCCGTTCGCGTTCATCACCGCGATCTTGGTGATCTCTGCACGTGGATTAACGTTTAAGTGATCTTTCATCCAGTCATCATCGGACGCGAATGGGCCAAACTCATACGCCAGTTCAAAGTCAAAATGCTCTCGGAAGAAAGCGATAGCTTCATCTAAATTCGGTACAGTGAAACCGATATGGTCTGGTTTTTTTAGCCCTGGAATAGCCATTAGAAATCTCCTCGTTCATGACGAATTTTGTTGAGTGCGCCCATCGTCGTCGCCCCTTTGTTAAAGCCAGTGTATGCCGATGCAAATACGATTAACTCTTCAAGCTCTGCATAGGTCGCTCCTTGTTTAAGTGCCATATCAACGTGAGCGCCAAATGGATTACCTTCACCCGTTACGTTGAGTGCCATTTGGTCAATCGCAATGCTAATGAGCGCTTTGGTTTTCTGGTCAATTAACGGCATGCCCCATGCTTCACCTGCAACTCGTACGGTCATATCGCCCCATACTGGATTGATTGATTTGAGGCCTTCAATCAGTGCTTGATCATCCAGCACTGCATTCTGATATTTCTTAGTCATATTCAACTTTCTCACTTATCAATTTGGTTCGCCGCTACGGATGAAGGGGATTATAGGGAGTGATGAAATTTGAAAAACCAGCGGAATGGAATAGGACTTATGCGGAATCTGCACAGACGGGCTGAGAACAGGAAAAGAGGGTAAGGCGAGAAAGTGGAGAATAACGGAAATAGAAGGCACCTACACAATGACTAACATTTTTTTCACGCGCTAAGCCACATTATCAAGGTGGTGAAAATAGCCATAAAAGCTAAGGAGAAAACAATGAAACAGTTAATTTTATGTGGTGCTTTGGTCGCTGTTAGTACATTTAGTGTTTCAACCTATGCGGCTCAAGGCACAGAGATAATCAGTAAAGAACAAGCGATTAAAGCGGCGCTGTTATCTTTGGATATCGAGGTACTTGGGATTCGTCATGACGAGCCTGACACTCAGTGGGATGTGTTTGTTATGCGTGATGGTAAAGCTTATGAGATTGAAGTTGATGCGGTAACTGCAAAAATTGTGGCGGTCGAAGAAGAAAGCCTTGCTGAAGTGCAAGCTGAGCTGTCCGGAGAGTTATCCCATGAAGGCGTTACTGGTGACGTGGATAAGTGATTCTAGAAGACCATTTACATTCATAAGATAAAGCTAAGGCCTCGCGTTTGCGAGGCCTTGATGTATGCGGAACGAGTGAAAAGACCCAGAGCTTAATTGCTATACGATTGTACTCTACATAGTGAAAACAGGGGACATGCCGCTGTCTTGGCCGTTCATTAATAACAAGCCAATCAACACAAGCAAAATACCGCCAAAGAGTTGCAAGTAGTGACCTGCGGCATTCAATGAGGCGTTGCTGTTTTTGTTGCCTGCTGCCAAGTAGCGCTTCACTAAGTGTTTGCCTGTTAGCGTCATCATTGCAATTAATGAGGTTGTTAATGCTGTGCCTATGGCCATCGCAAAGGCACTCAATACACCCATCCAATATAGGCCAACCATGTTCGCGAAGAGCAAAACCATGATGGCTCCGGTGCACGGTCTTACGCCAATCGTCACTATGATTCCCGCATATTCTCGGAGTGTTGAGGCTTTGTTTATTGCCTTTGCATCGGCTACATGCTGGTGGCCGCACCCACAGTCGGCATGAGAATGATCTGTATGAGTGTGGTCAGCGGCTTGTAATGCATTGGTAGCGCCCATAACCATTGAACCAGATGAACGAAGCGCCATTGGCGAACGCACTGAAATTGGCGCAGCTGTGTCTGTTGCGAGTGTGGTGATGGCTTTCACTTTTAGCTTAGGCTTACGCATAGCGGTGTAGATGTTTTTCAAAGCCTTCCAACATATAAGCGCGCCGACGACCGCGACTAAGGCAAAGCTTAATGAAACAAACATATTCGCTTTGTCATTCACGACTCGCATGGAAGCACTAAAGCCCCACAGCAACACGCTTACTAGTAAGATTGCGACCAATGCTTGTAAAAAAGCGGAGACGACCGTAAGCACTAAACTCGCTTTGGCTTTGGTTGGGTGAGTCGCTAGGTAAGTAGACACGATAACTTTGCCGTGCCCAGGCCCCAGAGAATGAAGCATGCCATAGATAAAGCTGAACCGGATAAGGTAACTGCCTGCACCCCAAGGGTTGGACTTAGCTTCATAGAGTAGGTCTGCAAGCTCTGAATTGACTTCTCTTTGCCATTGGATGCTAGAGATAACTAACGATGGCCACATAGACCACAGTTGATACGCCCCAATAGCAATAAGCACTAACGCCCCAGCACCAATGAGGTAGTGATTGAGTTTGGATTGATTTTTCTTCATTTAACAAGAACCTATATCTGAGATCTTTCTGTCAATTAGTTGCCATGCTTAATCAGCTAGACGCTGACTTCATGGTTGAAACGAATCACTGCGACTAAGAAGCGGGAACCGCAGCACAATGAAGCTCAACCGATTGTGTAAACAGTTGGCCTAGCGTGTTATCCGGATCTGCATCGACAGGTAAAGACATCGCATAACTCATCTGTTCTGGCGTCGGGTTAGGCTCGATTAATTCTAACTGGCATTGTCTCGCTAGTTCAGGTGACAATGTCACGTCCCTATTGGATAGCCACGACATGTCGACAAAGTAACTAGGGTCAAAAATCAATACGCGAAGCGAGTCTCGTGTCACTGGCTTAGGTTTAGAAAGTGGTAGGTCAAATGTTAGAACCATCTTGGCTTTATCACGCTCAAACTTTGCGTTCTCAACCACCTGATATTTGATGGGCTCTTCACCATCATAAAAATACGTGAAGTAGTGCTCGTACATCATGTTTTCGATTACAGAAGCAGCGAGCTTTTTGAATGTCTCAGCTTCTGTATCGGCAGAGACATCTTCTCCATCCAACATATACATGGATGTCATTGCATCAAAAGACCACTCCATAGAGAGACCAGTGATCATGCCATTCTCTCCCTCAATATGAGTTTTCATCTCTATCCAAGAGTGAGGGTGGGCGTATAGATTTGGCGCAAAAAGCAATAATGTTAGGGCAACAGTCAAGCCCTTGAGAGAGCGAAAGTATGTCGCGAAACGGCTTACAAAGCGTGAGGAGAGGTGATTGATGACATCGATTAGAATAAATAGCTGTTTCATGAGAAATGATGGTTATTTAGTGTGATGTTATATTATAACAATTTGCTGCGTTGTTCACTTCAAATTGTCCGCTTGTTCACTTTAAAGCGGACTGTCATTCTTGATTTTTAATTACCCCCATCTTTCCTATAAACATCTTTGATTGATGCTCAATTGGACATTATTTAGACTAGTGTGTGACGTTGAATAGTCGATTAAACTCTCGGTTGTACGAGGCCTTTTTGTTGGGGGCTTGAGCTTAGCCCGTGATTACAGGCTTTAACGGCGCTAAAAACTACCCCCCAGTATAAATAAGGTGCTACATTACGCTTTATCTCTTTTCATTCAGTCACGTGAGTAAAAATGCTATGTCGCACACAGCCAAAGATCAGAAAAAGCTAAAGGCTCGAGTCAGCAAAATACAAGGTCAGGTGAATGGCCTAAAGAAGATGTTGGATGATGAAGAGCAGCAATGTCAGGATGTATTGCAGCAGATAGCGGCCATTCGTGGTGCGGTCAACGGCTTGATGAGAGAAGTGATTAAAGGCCATCTCCTAGAACATGTTGTACTAGAAGATGACAAGGATCAGCGTGAAGAAGATATGGAAGTGGTACTTAAAGTTCTAGACTCTTACATTAAGTAAAGGTCTGATTTATTGAGCTTTCATTTGTGATTTTCTTTTCACTAGCTCTTTCTTTAAAGCATTAACGGCGTAAGGCTTCATCGTTTTCCAAGCCTTACACTCTTCTCGAGTTCGACCACACCCCAAGCACCAACCTTTACTGTTTGAAAAGTCACACATGTCGATACACGGGCTTTTTTGCTTTTTCATTTTAGAATCTGTCCTATTAAAGCCTGTCTTAGTTATAGCTTGTCTTAGTTATAGCTTGTCTGAGTTATAGTCTCTCTAGAACCTTATCGACACTCGCTTCAAGCGCTCGTAGTCGGTTGAATTCTTCAAACAAACGCTGTTCAAGGTTTTTGAAATTCAAAGGCAGTGTTCGCTGACAAATACCGTAGCTGTTATCTTGGGTTTTGTATCCTTTCCAACTTTCAATTCGGCTTTGTTCCAACTCTTTGAACTGACGTATAAATTCAGATTGGGCAGGGCAGTCCTCTTCCGCATGCATGCAGATAGGAAAGGCTTTTTGTTTAACCTGAGGCCCTTCAATAAAAGTTTCAAAGTGGACGCCACCTTGATTCTGGTTAAACCAATTCTCTTTGTATAGCTGAAGGTATTCGCCACGGTTATAAATTTCCCAACCATCTTCAAACCAGTTCGCTTTGCGCAGCATTTTCTCTAGGTTGCGGAATACACCCTTAACGTCTTTCATTCAGAAACTCTTCTCTTATCTGGTAATAGGGTCGGTGAAGCTCATAATATTGCGTTCAAAAAACTATAACCCTCCCCAGTATAAAATACTACCCCCTAGTATATTTGGTTGTTTGAAAGATAGCCGAGATAGGCTGAAGATGACGGTAACTTTGGGTGCCTTTGATCTTATCTCTCGATCCAGTAAATCTTATTTTTCATAGGATAGTTATTGGCATATGCCAATAATTGAGCGTATGCTGAACTCCTGATCATCAATAACAGGAAGTTACTATGTTATACGCAGTACCTTGTCGCGACCTTCATGTCGGCAACCACTTTGCTCGCTCTCCTGAGATCGCGATTGTCGATGAACAACGACAGATAAAACAGATTGTTCCTCTGATTGAGTCCGACACTTCTTGCAATAAAAAGAAGCAATGGATCTCTGTTCTCCGTTCTTACGATGTGAAATCTGTGGTGGTTCGTCATATAGGTAAGAAGATGCTGGCGCACTTGTTCAATAACGATATTCGAGTCTTGGCATCGACAGGTAAGGCCGAAATCGGGACTTTGGATTTCGACAATCTACGGGAAGTGACCGATCTCGATTATGGTCGCGAGCCGAGAAATAGCGGGTGTAGCAATAAAACGTGTTGCGAGAAAGGGCACAAAAAACAAGCTTCGATTCTAATGGCACAGCCTAATCAGTTAGGCGCTATTCGAGGATTCCGAAAATGACTTTTTTGTTGACGCTATTGGGGTTTGTAGGAGTCGTTACATTGATGGCGCTAGGTGTGATTTTTTCGCGCAAGCCAATCAAAGGCAGTTGTGGAGGATTGGCGCAGTTAGATATTGAGCGTGAGTGCAATTGCAAGGATGTGTGTGAAGGGCAAAGCAGAAAGCTGTATCAGATTACTGAGCCATCAAGCTAAGTATCGAGCTAAGCATCTAGAGTTCTCGCTCGCTGAGTTAAATAACTCCTGGCTAACACGTGAATTAACTGCTTTGAATCACCAACGCGTGACCATTGACGATGCACTTGGCGACTTTAGCTCGTGCACGCTTGATGATGTTGCCGAACGTTTGGCGAGACACCTGCATTTGTTCAGCGGCTTCAAGTTGGCTCAAGCCTTCTTGATCAGCCAAGCGGAGGGCTTCGAGCTCTTCTAATAGCAATTCTTCTTTATGAAGCTCGTCCATAGGAACACCATTAGGCTTGAAACAAGAGTAAGCCGCACGGGTACACAACTGGCGATGTTTTTTTGGTCGAGCCATATCAATCTCTAGCAATCTAAGGGTAAAAGGTAAGTATGAAGGTTTTCATTCCACACAATCATCGACGTTGCCAAGTGTGTAGCCAAGGCTTTTTCACCGACAGCGCCATTTGTTTTGAAGCTGTTGGTGAGCATGAGACTTTAACTAAGCACGAGGCTTTAGCTAAATATAAAACCAGGGCCAAGATTGTACCAACAGATAAAGCTGAGGGCTACGATGGCATCATGCAGGGCGGCATAGTCACGACATTACATGACAGCGCGATGCTACATTGTCTATTTCAGAATGATATCAAGGCGATGACGGTGAGTTTAACGTCTCGTTTTCATCACCCGATTTTGATTGGTCAAGAGCTGGAAGTTCGCGCTCAATGGGTCAAAAGCAGACGTAATATCTACTTCCTAGAAAGCCAAATTACTCAGTGCGGAAAGTTATGTTCGTCGGCACAAAGTCAGTTCATGTCATCACCCTAGTTATTGAGCGATAGCTTGGATGGTGCTCGTTTGTTGATTCCGCTGTTTTGCACAATAAATAGAGGTTTTCTATAGTTAACGTAATAACGAATAAAACTAGTAGGGCAGTATTGAATTCATTATCCATCTTTTAGCTCCTGAACATGCTTGAATCCGTTCATTAGAGCGAGTTTCCCCGCACTCGATTCAATTCATCACTGCCTTTTCTCGGAGGGCTGCTGATGCCAAAATTCTTCAAATCGACATTCCAATATTGTGCTCTATCAATCGTCTTACTTTTTCCATTCTTCAGTAGCTATGCTTCTTCCGCCCCGCTTAAAGTCGGCGTTTATTCATGTCCTCCTTTTGTCATCAGCTCTATGGAACGCGAGTGGAGTGGCCTTAGTGTCGAGCTCTGGGAGCAGATCGCCAAAGAGATGAGCGTTGAGTACACGCTAGAAACCCACCGCTTAGATGATTTACTCAATTCGATTGAAACCGAGCAAATTGATGTCGGTGTATCTTGTATTTCAATCACCCCAGAGCGAGAGTTATTTGCTGACTTTTCTCATTCTTTTTACGAAACTCACCTCGCTATTGCAGTTAAAAAACAGGGCTACCTTCAAACCTTACATGCCATTTTCTTCAATCCCGCGCTGTGGTTGATCATTGGTGCCGTCGTCTTTATCTCTGGCGTAATTGGCGCGTTTTTCTACTTATTGGAGCATGGCGAGAATGAAAAGCTTTATTCGATGAAAAGCAGAACGGGACGCTTGTTGGAAAGCTTTATTATGGGCTTACTTTTTATCACGCGAGGTCCATTCAATTACTTTGAGTTTAAGAGCTTAACTGGGCGAATTGCCACGGTGTTCATTGGTGTGTTTAGTATGCTTTTTATCGCCAGTATTACCGCTGTTTTAGCCAGCAAGCTGACTCTCAGCCAAGGCTCTTCCCATATTGAAGGTGTTAATGATCTTGCGAATGTGGAGGTAGGAACAAAGGTTGCCACGACGTCTTCTTTGATGCTCACAAGCTTCGGAATTCGACACAAGAGTTATGTCGATATGCCAAGGCTTCTGGCGGCTTTAGAGGATGGTGAAGTCGAAGCGATTGTCGCTGATGATGTGGTTCTCAAATATATGATTGGTAATGGCAGAATAAGCGGGCAGTTTGAAGATCTGGAAGTGTTGCCGTATCAGCTAGAAAAGCAGAATTATGGCTTTATCATCACTGAAAATAACGTGTACGAAGAAGAGATTAACCGCGCGCTGTTGAAGATTCGTGAATCGCGAAAGTGGCGTAAAATTTTGGTCGATTATTTCGCAGATCAGTAATCGAAATTAGAGGCATATTCAAAAGCTTTTGGACTTTTGCCGTTACAGTTGATCTGAACCTGAGGCCTTGGTCTTTTTGAAGTATTTGAATGCACTCCAAACCGCGTAAGCCGCAACACCCACAATCAATGCCGAGCGAAGGAGAATAGGCGCATCATGCTCTAGTTGACCAACATGCGGCACAATACTGGCAAATAATCGACTGGTAAAAAGCAGCCCCATTACTAACATAATAATCTTATTCATGTGACCTGCCATTGAATTGAGTACGTTGCACAGAACGAGTTATGGGGCGAATACACTGTTAACACGCTACACCACTATTCTGCTCGAAATAAAAGCATGCGCTTCTCAAACGTAACCGTCAACGCGATATCGGCGTTAAGCCAGTAAGCTAAAATTTCGTTTTTGGAAGGAGGTTGTTCTGTCAGATACAGCTAGGGCGGGGTAGGTGAGGGCTTTAAGGGATCTAAAATGTTTACGTCAATGTATTGGTTTATTAATAACGTAGCCAAAGCAGTACGTTGAATATCGGTAAAGTTATTATCTTTGAAATTTACAACTCATTTAGAATTATCAACTTCAAAGATAATATTGCTTAACGAGATCAGATTGTTGGGGTCTTATCTTGTCGAATATATCTTTTCGACCACAGATAAGTCCATGCAAAAATTAAGGTTATGTTCAAGGCAGGTATACTTAATACCAACTTCTCCCGTGTTGAAATCAACGGATTTTGCGACATCTTCTTGAAAGTTATCAATGACTAACTGTAATAAGCAATCCTTGTCTAATACATTCATAAGTTTTCCTAAATACAATATGGTTGCAGATGCATATTAAAGGACAGGTTCCGATCATTATCAAGGAAAGCGAAAGAATATTTTCTCGTATAAATCACGTATCTTTATAACCCTTAATCATAATCAAACCTGAGAACATACCATATTGTAATTTATATTTTATCTCTCTTAGAAACCTTCAATTACTAGCAAAATACGAACCAATTATTGTGAAGGTATGAAGAACTTTTTTCTCTGAATCTGAAAGGTGATTGGTTAGAGAATGTGATAATTGAGAGCTTACTTACAAAGGAATATTCTTATTTTAACAAAATATTAGGACTTAATTATATAGGTATATTAGTTTTTGGTTATAAACTTTGAACGTGAAGGTGTTCTTGGATAAATGCGCTATAACCCTGTTTGTTGTAATGACTACTACTCTCATTTTACTTTTCATAAGCTATTCTTATTAAATGTTTATATGAAATTTGCTGCATTTATGTTTTGGCGTGATCTTGGATTTGTTTAGTCAACCACATGGTAGATCTGATGTACATTTTACTTAAGTGAAAATATTTTTGAATCAATGACTAATGTTTAATTTTGGAATGAGATAAGGATCAAGTGTCTTCGTTTTCATCATGGTGTGGCATGGATGGTCCACACAACAAGTTGATTGTTATTTAGTTTAAATAGGGAAATATTATGGCAGAGCAAGAGTATGATTATCCGGAGTCGTACAATCTAATTTCAGTTACAGACCCTTCCAGTAAAATCAAGTATGCAAGCCCCCATTTTAATGAAGTAGCAGGCTATCAAGAAGGAGAACTAGTAGGTGAGTATCACAATGTAGTTCGTCACAGGGATATGCCTAAAGCCGCGTTTAAGGACCTATGGGGCCATATTCAGTCAGGTAGTAACTGGATGGGTATGGTGAAAAACCAACGGAAAGGTGGTGGCTATTACTGGGTTGATGCTTTTGCTTCTCCGTTAAAAGAAGATAATGAGATTGTTGAGTACCAATCTGTACGGTTTAAGCCGAAAAGAGAATATGTTGAACGTGCAGAAAAAGCGTATGGAACCTTAAATAACGGAAAAACACCATTCAAGCTCATGTTACCGAAAACGAGACTTTGGCAACGTCAGACATTCATTTCAATATTGCTAATCGGGTTAGCCTACGCGCTTCACCTTAATCAATTCGTAACGGTACCGAAAATATTCTTATTACTCTTTATGGGTAGTTCGGTATCGATTTATATTTTGACTCGTCGCTTGGAGAATATTTGTAAAATAGCAAAAGAAGAGTTCAACAACCCTTTAATGGAACATATTTACTTTGGCAAGGTGGACGATCTCTCCGAAATTGCGCTGGGAATGAAGGTTCGGAAACAGTATGCAAAAGCATTATTAGGCAGAATTCGAATTTCGGTGAGTGATTCATGTGAAATGACCCTGAAACAGGCGAATAAAACTGCTGAATCGAACGCCACGGTGTCTGAAAACCTTGAAAATCAGAAAACAGAAATTGATATGGCTGCGACTGCAATCAACGAGATGCAAGCGGCTTCAAGTGAAATTTCTCAAAATGCGCAAGGAACCCTCGATTCTACGTTTAGCACCCAGCAAGAGCTCTTATCTTGTCAAAACGAGCTAAACCAAGTCGAAGAAAACTTTGTCGAGCTCACCAATGAATTAGATAACATATCGACAATATCGCTGTCTGTAGAGAGGGAGACGCAACAAATAAGCTCCGTCATCGAGATGATCAACGCGATTGCTGACCAAACCAATCTATTAGCACTGAATGCAGCGATAGAAGCCGCACGAGCTGGTGATTCAGGAAGAGGCTTCTCGGTCGTGGCAGATGAAGTAAGAGTGCTTGCTCAGAAAACTCAAGAAGCAACAACAGAGATTCAAGCGGTTATTGAAAAGCTATGCACAGGCAGTGGTCAGTCAGTAACGGCTGTTAACAACGGGACGGAAAAAGCGAAACGCACTCAAACGACGATTCAATCGACTCTAGAAAGCCTCACATTATTGAGTGAAAAGGTTCAAGGAGTGGTTGATAGGAATAACCAAATCGCGGTCGCTATTGAAGAACAAGTTAATGTCTCTGAAGAGATTAACCAGAATATTCTTTCTATACACAGTAAAGCTGAAGCTTCTCACGATCTCATGGAAGACAGTAAAAAACAGTATGAACAAAGTGTACTCAGCTTGAATGAGCTAAGAAAAGGAGTGGCTCGATTTTAAATCACAATAGAGCAAGTAGTTAGCGGGTTCTGACGAGTGTCTACATTACGAACAAGCTAGCTTTGGTTACTAATTCAAAAGCCTCGCTATTGCGAGGCTGAGCTTATTTTTAAAGGGTATTTTAGCAGCCTAGTGTCAGGTTCATTCAAAGTAAAAAACTGTTAGATCGTCAGGTACTTCAGGTAGCGATTGGTATTTACTTTAGGAATCTGTTTCTAAAACCAAAAATGCCACTACAAATCTGCAGTGGCATTAGAACGATAACAAACTATCACTTTGCTCAAACTTAAATTTTAGTTCTTACATAAACTATAGTTCTAACAGTTTTGCCAATTCACGCTCTTCGAGAAGCTCTTCAATGCGTTGACGAGTCTTAGGCGTTTCAGCTTGCGCTTTAGTCGACTTATCTGCTTTTTTGCTTCGGCTCGCTTTCGCTTTTTCCTTAGTCGTCATCGTAATCTTCCTTGTGTTTTTCAGTGTTACAGGTTGCACGTCTCTTTTAGTGCTTTGCCTGCTTTAAATGCTGGCGTCTTTGATGCTGCAATCTGAATCTCTTCTCCGGTACGCGGGTTGCGACCAGTTCGAGCGGCACGAGAGTTAACTTTAAAGCTACCAAATCCAAGGATCGATACGTCATCACCGTTAGCAAGCGAAGAAGATATACCTTCAACTAGCGCATTGAGCGCTGTGCCAGCTTGGTCTTTTGAGATGTCTGCAGAAGTCGCGATGTGTTCAACTAATTGAGATTTGTTCATAATCTATATTCCTTATTGAGTACGGCTGGCGTCTACCTTTAGCACCTAGCTTATGCGATCTTATCAACGGCAACTGAAATATTGTCAGTGGTTGGGTAGAGCTTTGTAAAGTAACCAACAGGATTGACTATAAAAGCATCTGTCGGTTCAATCAATGCAATTCATTGATTATTATTGGTTTATAGACATGTCGCCCAAATTGACTTGAGAAAAGTCATTCGGATTGTCCGCGAGGTTCATAATCCAAGTCGAAACTGTCATCTGTCATGTTGACAAATGAAAGAGTAAAAACAAAGAAGCCCAGCTTAATTGCTGGGCTTCTGGTTGTGTTGTCAGAGAGATTTGTTAATTCAGAACTATTTAGTAATAAAAATTTGTTCTGTTTCTAGCGAAGTCATAGAGCGAACTTGACGCCAAATGTAGTAGAAAATACCCAACATCATCAACATGCTTGGGATGGCGATTGCTGGGTAGCTGTAAAGTGTCAGCTTGCCAAGTTCTTCATTGAAGGCAGCGGTGCCAGCAGGGCTTATCACAATCCAAGTCGCTAGGAAGTAGTTCATCGCAGAAGAAAATGCGAAAGTACTCGCGAATAGGTAGTTTGATGTCATTAAGCAACGGTCGAACTGCGCCTGCTTACCGAACTGTCTTAAACGCTCTTCGATAAGAGAGATATTTAACAGAGCTGGTGTGAAGATAACTTTCTGAATAAATGGGTAGCGGGTGAAGGTTGAGCCAAGAACTGCTAAACCAATTAGACCTGGGATTAATGCCTCTTTTAGTGCTAACCAACGAGTGTCTAGCTCAAAGAAACCAATGCCACCTGTTAAAAGTACACTGACAAAGCCAAGCGCTGCTATGAAGTTGAACTTCTTGTTGCGGATCAACTCCATGCCACCGTAAGCAATAGGGAAGGCTAGGGCGACAAGTAATGCTAAGCCTGTTCCGAGATGCTCATCTCCACTGAACTTCATTAAAATGAATGAAGGAAGAAGGACGTTAAATACGACTTCGAAAAGAGGACTCGATTTTTTGTTTTCTGTGCTACTCATAATTTCTAAATACATTATGTTATGGATTTATTCTCAGGGATTGTTGTTTACCTTGCCCAAGATGTAAAGCCTTAAGACACCATGCTGTGTAACGACATGTGACATCAACGACATCTCTTAGCCTATCTCACGTTGAATTCAAGACTTTACGCATCCTAGTTCTGGACGCTTTTAGGTATCCAGACCGAACGAATCAAGCAACGTTTCATAATCAGGCTTGTTTGCCAAACTCTCAATGCTTATACGTGCCAGTACGTCTGCGAATGGAGAACGGTGTAAAAAATCGGTGATGTTTCGGCTGTTCACTTCATCAAACAACGCAGTATGTCGGAATTGGACGTAATCTAAAGCGACCTGGAGATACAGCGTGGCCAAGTTGTCGGTAAGAAGGGAATCTAACCCTTGTTTGTCTATTTCTTGGTCAAGTTGCTTTAGCGCGGCAGCGATACCGTCTTGTCCTCTCTTGATTAGCGAATTATCACTGTAGGTATAGCGTGTTAGTGCTGCGGTTCGAAAAGCTATCTCCATTAATGTCTTTGCTGTTCCTAGATGCTTCATTTGATGGGCATCACTTAATGCCACTTGGCGCAGCGTTTGAGGTTGATAGGTTTCAATTAGGTATTGGCAAATACACAAGCTTTCTGTCAGTGAAGTTCCGTCTTCCAGTTCCAATGTCGGAATTAAGCAAAACGGATTGACGTTTACCAGGTTGGTCGGCGTACTCCAAGGGTCGACCCAAACAAAAGACAAAGGTGAACAACGAGACAGAAGTGCTGTTGCTGCGACTACGCGTGAAAACGGAGAGGTTTCATTTAGGTAGAGTTGCATGTTAACCCCTTATTTTATTCGATAACTGAGTCCAAAAAATGCGTTTAGATTTAGATTGAGTGTTCACGCTTAGGTTGAGCCTCGGTCATTAAGGTGCACACCGCAGACAAAATCAAAGCAGCAGCACTCATGCTGAACAATAGATTGTATGACGCCATGTGATTTAAGTAGTACGCCATCACAAGCCCGACTACGCCTTGTGATATTGCAAAGGAAAGTGTCATCCCAGCCCACGCTTTGGTGTGCAGTTCATAACCGACAATCTCCAATGTGTAAGTCGACACCAGAGTGACCGTCCCCGGAGTGAAAATACCGACCAGTAATGAAGAAATGAGTAACGCTATGGGGTGAGTGCTAAAAAGGGGTAATGCGACGCCTAGAGCCTTGAAGCTAAATGCAATACAGAGTGATTTCTTCAGCCCTAGCTTGTCTCCCAATATACCTGTTATCAATGGGCCAATGGCGGCACCAATACCAAAGGTTGCCCAGAATAACCCACCGCTAGTGAACGACATGCCCAGTTCACGCACGATGTAATCAACCCAAAATAAGGTGTGTGGTAGGTAGCCGATAGCGTCGAAGGTATAAGCCACAAGAATAAGCGTTACGCTGATTAACTTAGGCCTTGATAGCTGTGAGAAGGAAGACTTTATATAAGGTGCTTTTGACGTATTAGGTTGGCTTTGCCATGCATTCCAGGTGAGTATAGTGGTGGCCAACGCGATGACTCCCATGCCAATCCAAGCCGAAACTACACTAAAATAAATGAGCACAGGAATTAGGGTGCCAGATAACATTGCACCAAGCCCAATGCCTGAAAATACAACACCGCTGACACGAGCCTTAACATCTGGGTTAAATTTGCGAACAATTACCGGAGGGGCGACAACCATGAGCAAAGCACCCGAAACTCCAGCCAAAGTTCGCCAAACATAGAACCACACCAAGGGCGCATCCTGCAGTGCACAGCCCAAGTAGCTAAAACTGCTCACCAACATAGCGAATCGAATTAACTGCCCAGCACTAAAGTAACGCAATAGTATATTGGCAGCTGGTGCACCCAATATGTATCCAAGAAGGGTTGCTACACCAAGGTAAGATGCATCACTTTCGCTAAACCAGCCACTTTGAATGAGAGCCGGCATTAATGCTATATAGGCAAACCTACCGATCCCGTTGCCTATTAGAGTCGCCCCCATTCCAGCCAAGCTGTCTCGATTAACGATGTGTGTATTCAGCATAAAAGGGTCTCTTTTCGGTTTGACTAGGTGCTCTGGCAATAGGACAAGATCTTTGTTTAGTTTTGCATACTGACATCATTCACCATCAATATCACTAGGCTGTTAGTCATATAAGTTGCATATCTAAAGGTGGTTTCGAGGTAGAAAAATTGCCAGTATGTTTAAACACTTAGGGAGATCTGTTGCTATGCCAAGGGGAAGGCAATAAGCGATTGTTTTAATCATCGTAGAATTGAGTGATCAATGGTTAGACTAAAGTTGGATCTAAATGATTAGGTTATTTAGAAAAGATTGATGCCCAGTTACTCTCACTCACATTCACCGCTCTCAAAAGATTGATGAATGTGAAATGAGGCAGAAGAGAAACGAAGAGTTACAAGTCCATTATTGGTCGAAAAGTAGGTTAAAGCTTAAAGGGATTTTGTCGGAAATCGCTAATCCACCCACGGTCGCTGAAAGTTTGTTTAGATTCTCTGTCGATATCCCAAAATCAGCGCCGTTGACGATGATTGTCGAAGCTGAGCTAACCATGACAAACCCTGAGGATGGAACCACCACAACTGGGAAATCGATCGTTTTGGTTACGCCGTGTAAGGTAACTTCCGCTGCTATTGTTGCTCTTTTTGGGTCACCGGATAGCATCGACGGTTCAACCTTTCCAGAGA
>NZ_JADDYK010000020.1:0-29395 GCF_015163615.1 Vibrio sp. OPT18 | reverse complement strand
TCTTCACTTCAGGGAAAGTCATCGATTCAAAGTAAAGCTCATTGAGCCTCTGGTCGCGAATAGCTACGCCAGTACTCACACTTTTCAAATCCAACAAGATGGCAAATTGACCCGCTTCGGTAAGACCTCCAGATAAAGGCTTGATGGATGCGGGCTCAACAACAAACTGCTTCTTGATGGTTGCGAACGTGATATTCGATAAATTGGGGTCTAACGTGTAGCCCGTTTCCGCGAAAGATTGAGCGGAGATAACGGTGCATAGGAGGCCGAGTGTAGAGATTAGTTTTTTCATAAGTTGTCACCACATTGATGAATTCACAAGTTTAACGCTCTCGAGTCGTGCATTTTTGGAGATCTTTATTTGAACTAAAGATAAATTAGAAAAAGATAGATAGAAGCTTAGTTCAGCACTCATCAAATTACCTGACGAAGGTAGAGCATCGCCATATTATTGGAACCATGATCGGCAAAGTTACTTGTGCAAATTTAGTTATGTTATAACATAACTAAAAGTCACTATTACTGTGAACGACGTTTGCAGTATCAAAAGAGAAACGATAAGCATGCATCAAGGAGATGACGTAATGAATGCCGTGTTAACCAAGCCTTTGATAACGAATAGCAATCAGCCACTTAACATTAGTTCCGTTGTGAGTATCAAGGATCAGGCGAATCATAAGCCTGGACTTAGCGCTTCTGAGCAGCCAACGGTATTAGCGGATATCTACCAAAGTGATATTAATATAGTGGTATGGCAGCGACAGTTTAATGAAGATTTAACTATGGCAATTAGTGAATTCATCGCCTCGAATCCTAGCTTCAGTAAGTCTGTTAGCGTGTCACCTGATAATGCTTTCGATAAGTTGGAATTTGCTACCGATGGCACCGCCTCTAAAGCGCTATTAGAAAACATGGCAGAGCTGGTGGATATGTTTTGTTGTTTGTTCGAGCTTGAAGAAGTCGGGTTGCGTTTAGCCGTTCTGAATAAAGCGATGTGCCCACGTTTCCATTTTGATCAAGTGCCTTGCCGCTTGGTGACAACTTATCATGGCGTTGCGACTCAATGGTTGCCAAACGACTTAGTCGACCGTTCTAAGCTAGGGCGAGGGGCTAACGGACAGCCAGATTCAGAGTCCGGCTTATACAATCATGAGTCAGATATCCAACAACTGTCGAGTGGTGAAGTGGCATTACTAAAAGGGGAGCGCTGGAGTGGCAACGAAAATGCGGGTCTTGTGCACCGTTCTCCAGTTACTTCATCTGACGAAACACGCTTGCTGTTAACGTTGGACTTTGGTTGATTAACTTTTGACTATTTAGCCCGCGACCTACTTTTTTCAAACCTTCAATACATTTAAATACCTTACTAATGAGCAAACGGCATGGCGCGATCTGTGCCGTTATTACTCTCAAACAGAGAAACTCATCAGCTGACCTTGTTTAGCACATTAATACAAAATTTAGAGTTTACCATTCTCTAAATCAATGGGTTACGATGCGTGCACTTACTCACATATATCAATATTTCAGTTCCTCATCGGTTTCTTAATTTATTTTAAAGCGTAAAATATATCCCGCTTGCAAACCGCTTTGGCAACCAATTTGTTCGCCACGGTTTTTTACTTCCACATTATAGGTTTCCTATGTTCAAGAAACTCTCGCTTAAAAATAAACTGGCGATTTCAGCCAGTATGGCCATTATCCTGGGGGGGATTTTGGTCGAGGCATTGTCTTTTCGTGCTTCACTGCAACGGTTGGATACAGAAGTTGAACAGCGCTTAGAAGGTGCATCGGCTTCTTACAATCAATATGTATCGGATTGGATCTTATCCAAAGAGCGTGCGCTTACTTCTCTTTCGAAAGAATCCAAACAAGAAAGCTTGGTGACTCACCTAAAACAGGTTCGTGATTCAGCCTCTTTTGATAATGTCTTCTTGGCGTTTCCTGACGGTTCGCAAAAGAACGCGAATGGAGTTGTTCTTCCGCCGGGCAATGATGATCCTCGTTTGTGGGGTTGGTACACCAATGCGGTTGCGAACCCAAGTAAGGTGTTCATGGATAACCCAACGGTTGCAGCTGCAACTGGAGCGAATGTTGTGTCGCTGGGTACTGCCATGCAATTACATGGTCAACAGGTTGTGTTAGGTGCGGATGTTGAAATTACCGACATTCTTAATAGCCTAGAGCAAGTGATTCTTCCAGGTGAAGGTTACATGTTCATCGCGACCAATAAAGGCACGGTTTATACGCACCCTGACACCAAGTTACTGAACAAAAATATCAGCTCACTTGGGTTAGATTTTGCGGATGTACAAAAGGCGCTGACTAGCGGTAAAGACACTTCTATCGAGTTGAACGGCAGCGACTATGTTTTGTACGCACGTGCGATTGATGGAACGAGCCTGATTACTGTGAGTGTTGTTAACCATGATTCATTGGTTGCGCCACTATTTGATGCAGTGATTGGTCAAGTGTTGGTGACGCTACTTGTGGTGATCGTATGTACCATACTGTTTAACCTGTTGTGTACGATTCTATTCCGTCCGTTGAACCACGTATCTCAAGCACTGGCGCAAATCGCGAATGGTAGCGGTGATTTAACTCAACGCATTCATGTTGATAACCAAGATGAAGTGGGCGAGTTGGCTCATAACTTCAATACCTTTGTTGGAAGCTTACAGCAGTTGATTGGCCATATCCGTGGGCAGTCAGAGCAGCTAAACAGCCAGTCAGAGCAAAGTGCTCAGCGTGCGAACCGTTCTGTGGATGAGCTTAATCATCAGCAGCAAGAAATCACTATGGTTGCGACGGCTGTAACTGAAATGGCGAGCGCAACGCAAGAGATCGCATCGCATGCCGAGCAAACAGCAAAAGCGGCGCAAGATTCAGCGACAAGCACTAACAGCGGTCACGCACTGGTTGTCGACACCAAAGGTTCAATCAATAACCTAGCTAATGAAGTGAACGAAGCGGGTAGTGTGATTAGCGAACTTAACAAGCATGCTCAAGAGATCTCGACGGTATTGGCAACGATTCAAGGCATTGCAGAGCAAACCAACTTACTTGCTTTGAACGCTGCAATTGAGGCGGCTCGTGCTGGTGAACAAGGTCGTGGCTTTGCTGTGGTTGCTGATGAAGTACGTGTACTTTCACAGCGCACTCATTCTTCAACGGAAGAGATCAAATCAACGATTGATATCCTGCAACGCACGACAGCGCAAGCGGTTGAGCTGATGGAAAGCAGTTCTAAACTGGCAATACATTCCGTAGAAGATGCCGACAGAGCTTCGCATGCGCTTGAAGAGATCAACTCGGCGGTAGCTTTGATCAGTGATATGGCGACTCAAATCGCGACGGCTGCTGAAGAGCAAACACACGTGACGGGCGAAATTACCCAAAACATTACGACCATTAAAGATGTTACTGACCACTTGGTTGTGGGCGCTCAGGACAGCTTAACTGAGTCAAATGAACTTAAAAGCCAAGCCGCGGGTTTAAGCGACAAAGTGGCCACTTTTAAGCTTGCTTAACGGTCTCGTTTTCTGATGCCTGATCAGTGAATGAACAGTAAGCAATAAGCCAAAGCGACGTAGATTACGTCGCTTTTTTTGTATTTGTGAGTCATCGAACTCTTCATTAATCAGTTTCTGAAAACTCTTTCAGCGCACTCATTGCAGCTTCTGCTTTGTCTTTTTGAACGAAGATGTGGTCGTGATAGTAGCCTGCAACAACGTTAGCGCTAATGCCGTATGAGCCAAGTTTTGTCGCAAACGCCGCCGTTAATCCAACCGCTTCAAGGCTCGAATGTACCGATAAAGTGATAAGGCTAAATACAGCGTCGAAGTCTAGCTGAGCTTTGGTTGCAACGTCTTCTTCAAGAACTAGAGTTAAACCTTCTTTCTCACGAAAAGTCGAGATTGGGTTGAGCTGAACATAGTCTGCTAACGCTCCGTCGACAGTGCAAAAAACATAATTCCCGTCGATTAATTCTGGTGACATGGATTTCAGTAGGAGGTCTAGGTCGGTAATGGCAGTCATAGTCAGTTTCCCTGCGTTAATAAGCTAATTGATGATGTATGCAGTCACGATAGAAGTAACTGGCAGTTAAGTAAAATTAATGATTTTAATTTTGCATCAGTTTTACTAATGGCAAGTTTTCCTCTTTATTGATGGCATCGTACTTCTACCAACTTGTCGATTGTTCCATCTCACTTGATAGATGATCAATAAAGGCCCTTAACAGCGGAGTTATCTGCTTACGCGTTCCATAAATAGCATGAACACCGAGCGTTTTAGGTTTCCATTCGGAGAGCAGAGGAACCAAAAATCCGTTTTGAATTAAGCCTTCCACCGAAGGAAAGGGTAGTAAGCAGATACCGTTGCCTTTGAGTGTGGCAGAAAGCAAAACCTCTGAGGTGTTTGCACTGATGTTCCCTTTGATCGGCACTGATTCCAATCCATTGGGGCCATTGAACGTCCAAGCGGTTTTGCCAAAGTAACTGAACGATAAACAGTTGTGGTGCGCTAGATCTTGGGCTTCTGTGGGTGTGCCGTTCTCTTTTAGATATTGAGGCGATGCGCAAATCACGGAGCGGCATTCCCCGATCTGTTTCGCGACAATATTGGGCGTCAGTTCGTTGGTTATGCGAATGGCTAAATCAATGTGTGACTCAACCAGATTTACGGTCTGATCAGTCGAGATAATGTCGATAGAAACCTCTGGCCATTTGGCGATGAAACGACTAATTGATTCCATCAAGAAGCTATCGACAATCGAGTAGCTCGCAGTTATACGCAGCTGACCTTTTAAATGCTCTCGGTTTTGGTTTCTGATGCCAGCTAGGGATGCTTCCAGTGTCAAAAGTTCTCTGGCGACCTCAAGTGTTTCCTTACCTGCGCTGGTTAAACTTAAGCTTCGTGTTGTTCTGTGAAGCAAGCGTGTATCCATCCATGTTTCTAACTCACCCAAATAACGAGTGACCTTGGTTCGTGAGAGATCAAGGTGCTCTGCCGCTGCGCTCAAGCTGCCACGTTCCACTATGGTGACAAAGACATTCATTGCCTCGAGTTTATCCATTATTTTATTGCCTAGAGAATTAAACCGACCTCAGTATATGTCCGAAAACTGCAACAGTTAAAGTCAATTTGATGTCTATTTCATCTAAAAACAATCAAATAAGATATTTGGACATTCAGCGAGTTGACAGGTGTTCAACTCCAAATATCGGAATAAAGCCATGAATACGTTATCGAAAAACCTGTTATCAAAAAGCATGCTTTTAGGAACCATAAGCCTAGGAACGGCGCTGGCATCAAGTGTTGCTTTATCTGCGGATCTGAATATCACTCACTATAACCCCGGCGAGAACGCGATATTCCCCGCCAGCTCGGTATTGGTCTCGGGTGAGAAAGAAGTGATCTTATTTGACGCACAATTCAGTGTGGCTGATGGGCAAAAGCTAGTGGAGCAAATCAAAGCCACAGGCAAAAAATTATCGATGATTTACATCAGTAGCGGCGACCCAGACTACTACTTTGGTTTGGAACCGATAGTTTCGGCATTTCCTAACGTCAAGGTCGTAGCCAGTGAAGCGGTTGTCGCACATATCAAACGCACCAAAGATGCGAAGCTCGAATACTGGGGGCCTATATTAGAAGACAATGCGCCCTCTAAGGTGATTGTTCCAACGGTGATGAACGGCTCAACATTAAGCATCGAAGATGAAACCATCGAAGTGAAAGAGATAAATACACACCAAGCTTACCTTTGGGTTCCGTCTGAAAAGACTGTATTTGGTGGCGTGTCGGTGTATAGCGGTGTGCATGTATGGATGGCAGATGCCGCATCGAAAGAGATTCGTAGCCAGTGGTCACAATCGTTAGAGCGTATGAAAGCACTTGAGCCAGAGGTTGTAATTCCGGGTCACTATTTAGGTGAAATGCCAACAGGGATAAATGCAGTTCAGTTCACGCAGGATTATGTGGCTGATATTGAAAAAGCATTGGCGAGCAAAAGTAATCCAACATCGGTTGAGATCAGTGATTATATGAAGAAAGCCTACCCGAAATTTAAGGTAACGGAAGGTGATTTAGAACTTGGTGCGAAAGTGCTTAGCGGCGAGATGGTTTGGCACTAGAGTTGATTATATCGGTTGTGTCGCAGAACAGTCTAAAGATTGTATGCTAGATTTATTGGTGATACACAACTGGAGATATCGATGATCTGGCTTTCAGTGAAAGTACTACAGATTGGACTTGTCTATGGATACAGGAAGTATCAAAAAACGAAAAGAGCTCCAGCTTAGGGGCTCTTTTTTTGTTTCGGAGAGACGATTTTCTATTTCAAGTGGGAAAGAAAATCTGCATTTGCCCGGTTTACTGTTAGTAGCCAGATTAGCCTAGTAGCCAAATCAGCCCTGCAACTCAATATCACCAATAAGCGAAAGTATGTTGAAAATAGAACCCATTACTCCTCACATCGGCGCTCGTATTCACGAACTAGAGCTTTCTACATGCAGTGCTGATGAACTTGATAAGGTGTATCAAGCGCTTCTAACCCATCAAGTGATCTTTCTCGATGGGCAGACTTTGTCTCCAGAACAACACTTGATGATTGCAGAACGCTTTGGAACGTTAGAACCTGCACATCCTTTCTTCCCTCGTGTGGAAAGTGCGCCCCAGGTGAGTGTGATTGAAACAACCCGTGGCAATGCGCCAATGGAAAGTTATTGGCATACCGACTTAACGTGGCGCAGCTTGCCGTCGAAAGCTTCCCTGTTGCATGCTCAACACATTCCAAGCGTCGGTGGTGACACGATCTGGTGTTCTATGACGGCGGTTTTTGAATCTCTAAATGAAGATATGAAAGCTAAGTTGAGAGGCTTATCGGCGACTCATTCTCTGGTGGCCTTTGAAGGTATAGAGTCAGAAGACATTGAGCTCGATTGGCACAAATCCTTAATCAAAACAGCACAGGAGAATCCGCCAGTGGTTCACTCTGTTGTTCAAGTTCATCCTGAAACGGGTAAAGAAACGCTCTATATCAATGAACAGTTTACGCGTTATATCAATGAGCTCGACCGCAAAGAGAGTGATGTTTTACTCAGCCAACTGTTTGAAATTGCGAGACGCCCTGAGTTTCAAGTTCGTTTCAAATGGGACTACGGCTCAATGGCAATCTGGGATAACAGGGTAACGCAACATTACGCAGTGATAGATTACGGCGATACTCCAAGAAAAATGCATCGAGTAACAGTGACATAACAGTAAGTAAGAGGGGGAATTGGTGTAGGCGCTAGCGGACAAGTCTCAGGAACTCAGGTTTAGTGTTTGAATTAAAGTATAAAACTGAGACTTTATTCATCTAAGCTTAATAATAAAAACAAATCCGTTGGTTATTTGATTGAAACCCCACAGCTCGGACGTGATGTGTAATATAATCGGCGCCAAAATATAAGTATAAAAACCAAATCATAGAATTAATAAACGTCAGGGCTTAGAGAACAAAGTATTTCGTATGAACGCGATTCGTAAAGTTTACCAGTACGCAGAACCAAACCTTACTCTCGTAGGTTGGATGGGCTTTGTCGGCTTTCCAATTTACTACATTGTGTGGGAGTTTTTGTTTCCGCAGCCCTACGAAAACCTAGCGCTTCGATTGTTTTGCTCGGTATTGTTCTTTGGCATTATATTTCGTAATCGTGTCCCATTTGAATGGCGAAAATACCTTCCGGCTTATTATCAAGTTGCTGTAACTATCTGTTTGCCAGGTTTCTTCTTTTACATGCTGCTAATGAATAATTGGTCCAACGTTTGGGTTATGTCATTCATGTCGGCTATTTTCCTCCATATTTTATTGGTGCACGTGACGAGAGTGATGTTTGCACAAACCTTTGCCGGTATTGGGGTTGCTACCTTGTGTGCTTGGATTACACAAGGCTTCTACCTCGAACTCACAATGGATTGGACGCATGTGCCAATCTTTTTGTTTATCTACTTATTCGGCAACTTGTTCTACTTCCGCAATCAGGTGGAACATGAAAACAAGGTGTCATTGGCGAAGTCTTTTGGTGCGGGTATTGCCCATGAGATGCGAAACCCTCTAAGCGGGTTACTTACCTCTATTGATGTTATGCAGTCTATATTGCCTAACCCTAAAAGTGGCGATCAAAAAGGGCAATATGCGTTAAGCAATGAAGAAGTGATTCAGTTGCGCGAAGTGGGCGATGAAGCGATGGAGATCATTCATTCCGGTAACGAAACGATTGATCTGTTACTGACTTCAATTGATGAAAACCGAGTCTCTCGCTCTACGTTTAAGAAGCATTCAGCGCAAGCCGTGGTTGAGGATGCGATAGACAGCTTCAATTACAAGCGCACTGCTGATAAGTCAGCAATCTCCATGGATGTACAGAGTAACTTTGATTTCTTGGGCAGCGACACCTTGCTGAAATACGTCATGTATAACCTGTTCAAGAATGCGTTCCATCATCGTAGCCCTGAAGATTTTCATATTCATGTCACCATGTTCAGTGATGAAGTGACGAACCAGATAATGGTGACGGATAACGGCTCTGGCATTTCGAGCGATATCATTCGTCGTATTTTCCAAGACTTTTACACCACAGGTCAGTCGGGTAATTACGGTTTAGGTTTGCCATTTTGTCAGAAGGTCATGCGCTCGTTTGGTGGTGAGATTAAATGCCAGTCTGAAGTGGATCAATGGACACAGTTCACAATGATTTTCCCATCTTTGACTTCCAATTCGGTAGAGGAAATCAAGAGCGAACTGACTAAACTCAAGACGGTGCTGATGATCAGTGATCAGACAGTGCTTTCCAGTAAAATGACTGAAATATCTCGCTTTATGGGTTTTGACCTAGAGATTTTGGATGTGGCATCAGCACTTCAGAATAAGGAATATCAGTTTGAGTTCGACTTGATTTTCGTTGATATGGAGAGCTTGGATTTAAGAGCCAATTGCCTCGATAAGATTGAATCGTTACTTTCGTTCACTGAGGCGCGAATCATTTACTTGTATGAGCGTCATCCTATCAAGCGTGTGCGTAACATCTCTTTTGAGCCTATTTGGGTGGAAACACAGGTCTGGCTACTGAATACTAAAGCGACTATCGATCGTTTGCTGTTTGACTCCAACTATGTGATGCCATCGGTTGCTGTAAAACCGCTAGAGGTCACCACTAAACGTACCATTATGGTGGTCGATGACAACGAGTCTTTGCGTCGATTTACTGCAATGTTATTGGAAAAACAGGGCTTTGATGTTGTGCAGAAAGAAGACGGCCAACAAGCCTTAGATGCGCTTGATACTGACGATATCGACTTGATCTTAATGGATATTGAAATGCCAATCATGGACGGTGTTGAAGCTTCACGCCGTATTCGAAGTGCCGACAAAGAATACTCTTCGGTACCGATTATTGCTCACACGGGTGACAGTTCTCCCGTTACCTTGGAAAAGATGGAATCATCAGGCATGTCGGACTTTATTGTTAAACCAGCGGACAAGAACCGACTATTCGATAAAATTGCTCACTGGATTTAGTGGATGTAATCGTCTGAAGTTCACGGGAATTGGGTAGACATAAATACAAGAAAGAGCTCAGCGAATTGCTGGGCTCTTTTTGTATCGCGACATGATAGCGTCCATTCAGTCCTGCCGTTGGTGTTGGTTATAAATATGGTTCGAAAAAGGTTACACGAACTCTAACTCGGGGTGATGGTACGCTTCGTGACAAACCGTGAGCACATGGTCAATGTCTCTTGGCGTCATATCGGCATTCACTGAAAAACGGATGATGTTTTTGTTCTTGCCAGTCGCAGGGCGGCAGAATACCGCACCGAACACATCACGCTGTTCTAGGAAGTCACGTACACGTTCAGTGTTTCTTTCATTGCCGCACTCTAGCGCTACAATTTGAGACTCACTGCGGATGTTAAAGCCAATTCGTTTTAGACCCGTAGTCAGCGATTTAGCCCGATTGAATAAGGCTTCTCGTTTGTCTTCCGCACCTTTGATCACCTCTAACGTTTTCTCTAAACGAACCACTTCTTGTGGTAACACCGTCGAGCTAAAAATCGCAGGGTACGCGACAAACGGCAAGGTTCTAGACAGTTGTTTAGGACCAAGGATTGCCCCGGCGCGGTAAGCAAAGGTTTTTGCCAAGCTAACGGTGATGAAGTCGACTTGGTTGGTGAGCCCCAATGCTTGAACTAAGCCTGCACCATTCTCTCCATGTGTACCCAATGAATGGGATTCATCAACGACGACCGCACAATCAAACTCTTGCGCCATTTCGTAGATGTCGCGCAGTGGGGCGATGGTGCCGATTGTGCTGTAAACCGAGTCGACAACAATGATGCCTGAGCCGTGGCGCTCTAACTGTTTACGTAAGTGATTCATATTGTTATGCATAAACGGGTGGGCAACTGCGCCGGCAGCGCGGATTCCTTCCCAGAGTGACATGTGTGCAAGGAAATCAATATACACAGGTGTCTCCGGTGGGCAGATGGTTTGCAATAGCCCAATATTGGCCGCCCAGCCTGATTGAGAAAGCAAACAGCTCTCCATTCCAACATATTTCGCAAGCTCAGTTTCGAACGCAGGTTTAGACTGCTCATCTTGTAAGAAAATGGCAGACATCACCACGTTGTCATCGTGCTCACAGATCGCAGCTTGATGGGCTTGTTGGATCTGTTTGTTGTGTGACAGCGCTAGGTAATCATTGCTCTGCATCACAACGGCACTGCGCTGGGGGCGTTTACCCAATACCAAATGCTTTTGGCTTTGGTTCTGGGTAATCAGGTCTTGAATATAGAAGTTCAAGCGTTCTTCGATAAAGGAAGGTAGTGGTTTGTTTTTTGTTTTATCACTCATAATAGTTCTCTTCAAATACAGGAAAACGCCAGCGCTGACGGCTGTATATTGACGATAAAAAGTGATGTGTCATTAGCCAAGTTGCATAAATTTGTGGGTGCTTGCAAACTCAGCATTTAAGGGTTTTGAGGCGAGTGGGTTTCCTTACGGTTCGGGGCTTTAACCGAATCAAGATAGGAATAATAGCCTTCTTTTTTATGACAAAAGGCTATTAAAATTCGGTGTTCGAAAGGCTTTTAAAAAAGCTGATTTTGAAAGGCTACGGGCTGTTAGCTGTTAGCTGTGAATGTGGATAAGCTCAATTAAGGCATCCAATTGCTGCTTAGTTTCACCCTCTAACGAATACCCAATATTGAGGCGTAAGCAATTGCTGTAAAGGTCGAGAGTGCTGAATAGGTGTCCAAGCCTAATATCAATGTTCTGGTCGGCAATTGCCCGAGCAAAGGTTGATTGGTTCAAGTTTGGGATTTGCAGCCAAAGCACCATGCCACCTTGTGGATTACTTATCTTCACATCTTGAGGAAGATGCTGAGTTAAATAACTTAGGTATTGCTGGCGCAAAGACAAGATCTGAGAGCATCTTCTTCTCACGTGTTTAGCGTATTGGCCAGATTCAATAAAGTCAGCAACCGCAAGTTGAGTAGGCAGGGCAATGCCATAGCTCGCAGCAGAGAACTGAGCCTTGTATTCATTGATAAACCTGCCCGGCAAGCACCATCCCAAACGGTAACTCGGTGACAAGCTTTTCGATACCGAACCACACCATAAGACATATCCGCCTTTGTCGTAGTACTTCGCTGGGAGTGGTGTGTGTGAGGAGTAAGACAGTTCAAGATACACATCATCTTCAATGATCGGGACTCGATATTGATTCGCTAATTCGGCAAGCTTCTGTTTTTGACTTGCCGACATATTGATTCCCTGAGGGTTCATATGAGAAGTACAAAAGATCGCGGCATCGACTCGCTTGTTCTTCAAATGCGCTTCCAGTTGTTGCAAGTCGACACCATCATCGAGCGATGGGATTTCTATGATCTGGCGTGACATCTTTCCGAGCAACTCTAGAATTCCATTGAAACAAGGAGAGCTAATCGCAATGGTGTCGCCTTCTTTGGTACACGATTCAAGTGCAGCTTTAATCGCCGACATACAGCCAGCGGTGATCACCATCTCTTCAGGTGAAAAGTGCACATCGAGCTTGGCAAAGTGAGTGGATAATGCCTGTCGCAACATAGGCTCACCTTGTGTATCTGGGTAATGGTTGAGCCTACTTCCCATCCGTTTAATAGCGCGACGAAAACTTCGTTCCAATTCAACGATCGACTGCTCATCATTGGTGGTGCTCGAAACCCCTAAAGGTCCGTTGATTGAGTTGTGGGTAGAAGAGGTTTGCTTAACACTCGATATCTTACTCTCAAACTGTGCCCACTCAGGCGTTGAGTGAGACGGCTTGTGAGGCGAGACAAAATACCCCGCTTGCGGTCGAGAATGGATCCAGCCTTGTGATTCCAGTTCTTGGTAACAGCTCACCACGGTCGACATGCTGATGGCTTGTTGTTTGGCCAATTGACGTAGCGAAGGCATGCGTCCGCCTTCCGGTCTTTTGCCTGTTTCTATCTCATCGATAAACTGATTGGCTAGCTTTCTGTAGATACTCATTGTCACGACCGTCATTAACTGTACTGGTTTTTATTGTAAAAATTGTATCTGTACTGGTTTTATTGTTCAAGGGATACTCATTCAAAACAAAGGAGGGGTCAGTATGAAAAGAAATGATTTGTTGTTAGCGGTATTCGTCATGGCGATTTGGGGATTCAACTTCTCGATGATCAAAATGGGTGTGACTAATGTTCATCCGTTGTTGGCAACCGCCGCGCGTTTCTCGCTAGCGGTAATTCCAGTGATATTTTTTGTAGCGAGACCTAATGTCGCTTGGCGTTACTTAGTCAGTTATGGCTTTGTGTTCGGTGTGGGAATTTGGGGTATGGCTTCATGGTCGATCACCGCTGGTTTATCGTCTGGGCTTTCATCTGTCTTGCTTTCAACCAACGTATTAATCGGCATGGCGGTTGGCGTGTGGGTGTTCAAGGAGAGTGCTTCTATTCGTAAATTATTGGGTGCGATGCTAGCTATGTGTGCGTTGGCGGTATTGGTATCTGCAGCAACGGGCAATGTCACCGTTAATGGCGTGATCTTGATTATGATTGCGGCGTGCAGTTGGACTTTGATGGGCGTGATTGTTAAGGCATCGAAAACCACTCAAGCTTTTGCGTTCAATGTCTGGGGGATGCTGTTTGCTCCAGTGCCATTAGTGTTATTTGCCGTGATGTTACACGGTGACCAAATTATCTGGCAGGGCATCGAACAATGGGATTGGAACACGACGATTGCGGTGCTGTTTCAAGCTTACCCAACCACGCTATTTGGTTATTGGGTATGGAATAAGCTGCTAATCCAATACCCTTTAAGTACGACCGCGCCGTTAACCTTGTTAGTGCCTATCTTCGCATTGATAAGTGGTTACTTTATGTATGACGAGGTGCTGTCTGTCGCTCAGGTTGTTGCATCAATACTGTTTCTTGTCGGGATTGGTTTGATTGTGAAACCTGCGAATGCATCGAATACCAAAGCGACACAAACACTTGCCGAGCAAAAGTGATTGAAGAAAACTGATATTGCATGAGCAGCTTTGAATGATAAATAAGCCCACTAGTTTTGGTATAAAAGGCTAGTAGGCTTATTTCTTTCTATGACTTAAGCGATCATGCACTTAAGTAACTGGCTCTCAAGATCGTCGCCTATTTCTAGACCGATCACTTCTATTCTGGTTTCGATACACTCATCAAGTTCTGATTCCGTCAAGCCATCCTCTGTTAAGTTGTACCCGAAAATACCACTTTGAGTAATGAATACCGCTTTCATCCGCTGAGCTTTCAATCCAACTAAAAAGTGTCTCAAACGCTGGTGGTCAAACAGTTTCTCTGCAGAGAATCGCCAGCCAACGCTTTCAAAACCTTCACCTTGGTTAGTCGCTTTGATCATGCCGCTTTCTGGCATTGGTAATTCTGAAGCGAGCGGCTTGTCTTGCTGGTGATGATGATGGTGGTGGTGCGCTTGTTGACCAAAGAAATTTGTATCTCCTTCGAACTCTTCAAAAGGGATTTTTCCATGGTGAGCGAAGACTAGCTTGGTATTCGGGTGACAAATTTCAGTAACATATTCAACCAGCTTCTCTGCGTCGCCATCTTGGTATAGGTCGACTTTGTTACCAACTACGGTATCGGCAATGGTGATTTGCTGATTGAAGGTATCGTGATCTGCATAGCGAGAATCAGAGAGCTTCCGTGCATCGACTAAGGTAACGTTTTTCTGCAGTGATAGTACTTTACGGTAATGTTCAGAGGACAAAACTTGCAGCACTTCTTTAGGGTGACCAAGCCCTGTTGGTTCGATTAACAAACGATCGGGTTTGGCTTCGGTAAGCAGTTGATTGAGCGCGATTTGCATCGGTAAACCTGCCGCACAACACATGCAACCACCGGGTACTTCACGAATGAACACTTGTTGTGTGGTCTGGTTGCCTTGAATCAAGCTACCATCAACGCCGATTTCTCCGAACTCATTCACTAGCACAGCCCAGCGTTCATTTTCTGGTTTGTTCTTCATCAGGTTGAGAATCGCAGAGGTTTTTCCCACTCCAAGGAACCCTGTAATAATGTTGGTTGGAATGCCTAACATAGGTGACTTATCAGAGCTCATTAGCAATTCTCCTGTAGCCTTGAACTAGCGTGTGGTTGGCTGATACCACAGACTCTGAAAATGCGGAGTATTCAGGCGGTACTTTGGAGATGCTATTTAAGTCAAACCCTGAGCCTATATTGGTCATTGGTGGAACATGGAAGTTTTCCGGTAAATCGAGGCCATCTACCACACAGTTGTGGCGAATGACGCAACCTTTGCCAATCACAGCATTGAATACCACCGAGTTGAAGCCAATAAAGACATCGTCACAAACTTCACATGGCCCATGAACGATAGAGCGGTGAGCGATAGAAGAGCGTTCTCCAATGGTAACCGCTGCTCCTGCTTTTGAGTGTATGACGACACCATCTTGTATATTGGTATCGCGCTTAATCACGATTGCTTCCATGTCACCTTGTTCGTTAACCTCGTCGGCACGAATGACGGCGTAGGGGCCGATAAACACGTTATCTTCAATGATAACTTTCCCGCAAATGATAGCGGTCGGGTCAATGAAGGCGGTTTCCGATACTTTCGGCATATGGCCGCTAGGGTTTCTTCTTAACATATTGAGCTCTTATATTTTTTTAGTCCGCAGGGCCTACCACCATTGATGGAGCGAAATATTTATGTATCGACACATTCATCGCATACGCAGCTAATCTCTAACTGGGGGCTTGTTACAGTAAAGCCTTCTTGCTTTGCGTGAGATTGAAGATCGCGAATGATGGAAGGGGCGATGGTTTGCTCGCTGATTTTGTTGCACTTAGAGCAAATCAAAAACTGCGGGATGCCGTGCTCATGATCGCAAAGGATATGGTCGCAAAGTATGTACTTATTAGAGACTTGCAGTTTGTGCGCTAAGTGTTGCTCTTCAAGAAACTCCAACACTCGATAAACCGACATCGCTTGAACGTGTTGATCAAAGTGTTCCTTACAATATTCAACGATTTCATACGCAGACAGCGCTTTGTCGGCATGAACCAGTGCACGCAGTATCAACAGTCTTTTAGCGGTAAACTGTTTTCCGTTTGTTTTACAGCCTTGTTTTACGTGCTCGATGATCGCTTCGATGTCTCTCATTCAATCCACAAAATTAGTGATAATGTAGATATGTTATAACATAACAACTGACTATAAGAAACGAACTTTTACTTAAACAACCTCTTAGGTGGGATCTCTCTTTTCAGGCTTACTTTGTAGATGAATAATAGCCGTTTATTGCCCATCATTTTGCATGTTGTGCCAAAGAAGCTTTCTTATAATGATTGGATTACTGATTAAAACGCCAAAAGAGAGTGGGTTGTTATAAGTGAATTCGAATTAAATTCTGAAATGATACAAATCTCATATTTAATAACGCTTAATTAGTAACCTCTGTTGAGTCCCATATCAAATCAAGTGGCTGATTTTATTGGGTATCGGAGAAAAGTCTCAAAAATTATTATTTAGATCGCTAAAGTTTTAAATTCTACCAAGTGTTATTTATATAGAATATAACTCCATTTGATGGCTGTTGAGTAGATGGTTTTTAGCTATATATGTGAATTTTGAAGCGAGTTATCTTTCTGATTTGAAAGAATAATTAAATAGTTAAGATAAAAAAGTTGGCGAAAATCAGAAGCTTGGCATACACTTTCCTTGTAAATGACCTTATCTCATTGATTGAATAGGGTAAATGCTTTGGCGCTACTCACGATAGTAGCAATGTTTAACATAGCTTTGAGGAAAGTTTTATGGCACTCACTAAGGCCGATTTGGCTGAGAACCTGTTTGAGACACTCGGATACAGCAAGCGGGATGCCAAGGAAACGGTTGAAGTGTTTTTCGAAGAAGTTCGTAAAGCACTCGAAAATGGCGAACAGGTAAAACTGTCTGGTTTTGGTAATTTTGATCTTCGCGAGAAAAACGAGCGACCTGGTCGTAACCCGAAAACTGGTGAAGACATTCCAATTTCTGCTCGACGTGTTGTTACTTTCAGACCGGGACAAAAACTAAAGGCCCGAGTTGAAAATATTAAAATCGAGAAGTAGCCAAGCAATAGACCACGCCTAGCGTGGTCTTTTTGTATCTGCATAGAGTCTAAGCGAAACGCATTCCTTTAACTTTTTGTAATCTTTCTCAAACTCCATCTCCTTTCAGTTCCCCGTAACGAACTTACTTTAGTTTCTAAAACAGAGAATAGGGCTATGCCTTTGAATCTCCGCTCTAAAGGGCTTGTTGAACCTTACTTGCGATCTCTTCAGACACCCAAGGCTTCCAAACTTCTGGAGAGCTTTCTAAGAAGTAATACATAGCTTCTTCTGCATCCGCTTGATTTTCTTCCATCCAAGCTAACATCTGGCTCATTTTCTGATTGGTGAAACCACGTTTCTGGAAGTATTCGTAGGCAAGAGGCTGGCTAGTTGCGAAGCTCTCCGTTGTTACCGTGTGAACCGGCGCTGGTGGGAACATGGTCACTTTAGGTGATTCACAGTCAGGTTGAGTCGTGCAGTTTCGAAATTCCTCGACGTCGATACCGCTACCAAAATCAACTTTAACCATTTCATACTTACCTAGCACAGGCGTAGGCGACCAGTAATATCCAAACCATGCTTTTTTGCGTTCGTAAGCTTTCGCTATCGTACCTGCTAAAACCGCGCCTGAGCCGGGATCAACCATTTCAAAATTGTGATCTTCTAACTTAAGCGCATCGAACAGGTGACCGGAGGTAATCTGACAAGTCCAACCCGCAGGGCAGCTATAAAACGCATACTTCTCATCATCTTCTGGGTGTTCAAACAGCTTTGCGTTTTTAATCACACCTTCAATGGTTGTAAGCTCTGGGTACTGTTCAACAAGGTAGTTCGGGACCCAAAACCCTTCTTCACCCCCATTAACCAGCGACTTACCTGCATAACGTAACCGTTTATCCGCTACGCCTTTGTCGAGTGCTTCTTTGATTCCGTTTGTCCAAAGTTCGGGCGCGACGTCAGGCTGACCTTTTTCGATCATAGAGGTACCCGTTGGAACGCTATCTCCGGGGATAAGTTGTGCATCGCAGCCATAACCTTCATTAAGAATAAATTGGTCTACGTGTGCTATTAGGCTTGCCGAGTTCCAGTTCATGTCGGCTATCGTGAACTCACCACACTCGTTGGCATGAGATGGTAGCGCTAGAGCGGAGAGCACGAAAATCGCAGATGTTTTGATTTTCATATGACGAAATCCCTTTAATTGTCAGCTGGTTGAAATTGTATCTAAGCAAAAAAGTTTAAAGGGATAAAGAGCAATCACCTAGATATTTGTGGCTTATTTGAACTGACTACGATCGGTCTGTTTCTAGGTTAGATGAGAGGAGTTGGAATGAAAGATAAACCACACATTTAAAATGGACAGCTAGAGAGTATGAATTAAGTATATATTATTATTTTTACAAATACGTTCAGTAAAATTGAACAGAAGTTAAATCTAATTGAATTTAAATATACCGAGTTATTTGCTGTAATGTGATCAATAAGCAGTCGGTTAATCTATTTTATTGATCTAAATCTAAGGAGAAGCTTTGCGTAAGTCCGCTTTAGCTTTGATGTTACTCTTTTTATCGACTGTCGCTACGGCAGCGGAGTACCAGCAACTCGCCAATATGTGCATTGCTTGTCATGGCAGTAACAACGACACCTCGTTTCCCTCTATCCCCAACCTTAAGTGGCAAAACCAAGTCTACCTTACTGAGCAACTGACTGACTTTAAAAGTGGCAAGCGTGAGGACAAAACGATGTCTAAAGTCGCGCAACTATTGTCAGAAGAAGACATCAAGAAGTTAGCTAATTACTTTTACCAACTGAACAACACAGGGTCACCACAATGAGTTTAGATAGAAGACAGTTCCTCAAAGCCGCGCTTTCAGCAACCGCAGTATCTGCATTACCGGTGTCGTGGGTATTTGCCGCGAATCGCCCTGAAGGTTTAGCTGCACTGGACATCAATGCATTAACGTGGGCAAAAGCAGAAGATCTACCGGATTACTACACCGTTTTAAATACCAACCCTTTGAATGCGTATCCGCCAGAAAGTATGCTTGCACCTGCTGTGACTCCTGCAGATGTTCCCTTTGTTCGTTGGAATGGTTTGATGCCAGATTTTACGGAGATGGACCCAGATACTTGGACCTTCGAAGTGAAAGGTGAGTCGGTTAAACAGAGTAAAACCTACACAATTGCTGAGCTCAAATCTAAGTTTAAACATCACACGCAAAGCCTAGTATTGGAGTGTGGTGGTAACAGCCGTAACAATTTTTATCCGAGCACTAAAGGCAACCAATGGAACAATGCTGGTGTCTATTGTTCACAGTGGACAGGTGTGTTGTTGAGTGATGTGCTTAAAGACTGTGGCATTAAGGATGATGCGGTTTACGTTGGTAACCATGGCTTTGATAAACACTTGAGTGGTAAAGGTGAGGCGATTTCACGTGGCGTTCCTATTGCAGCTGCGATGAACGATAACGCCTTGATTGCATGGGAAATGAATGGCGAGCCGATCCCATATCTCCATGGTTATCCACTACGAACGGTATTTGGCGGTCGACCGGCTTCAGTTTCTCAGAAATGCACAACCGGCATCAGTATTCGAAACAAGATTCATGATGGCCATAAGATGGCGGCTCCTGCTTATCAAGTGCCTAAGAACCCAATCGCTCCGGGTGAGAAAGTAGATAACAAAGATTTCCGAATCATTGAAGAGATGATTGTGAAGTCGCTGATTACTTCTCCCAAAAGCGGGACAGAGTTTGCCCTTGGTAAGAAGGTTAAAGTCAGTGGTCATGCTTGGGCTGGGTTAAGAACCGTTGAGAAGCTGCAAGTGAGTTACGACTACGGTACAACTTGGCACGATGCAAAGCTGAATAAGCCAGTAAACAAGGGCGCGTGGCAACAATGGGAAGCCGATCTAGACCTTCCTATGACGGGCTATTATGAGATCTGGGCGAAGGCGACCGATAGCGAAGGCAATAGCCAGCCTGTCGTACAACCGCAATGGAATCCTAAAGGTTACCTGTTTAATGGTTGCCACCGTATCGCAGTAAGAGTGTCGTGATGCTGTCTATTTCCAATAAGCCTATTGATGGCAGTTCTAAACTTACCAATTTGGTTGATGGTCACTCATTTCATACAGACTCAACTCCTGCCAGCAAACGCAGTTACCGTAAAGGCATAATGAGAGCTGCATTGGTGTGTAGCTTATTAACGTCGATGCTTGTTCATGCTGAAGACATTTCAGAGAACCCAAAAGAGTACTACGGTGTAGATAAAGCGTCGGGTCTGATCATGGCACCCGGTTGGGAGACAGTGAAAGGGCAATGTAACGCCTGCCATACCAGCTTAATCGTTGCACAGAACAGCGGCAACAGAGAGCAATGGCGTGAAACCATTCAGTGGATGGTCGACACTCAAGGGCTGTGGGATCTGTCTGATACTTGGGATCCAGTATTGGATTACCTCAGTACCTATTATCAAGACAAAGGCATCGATATGAACAAGTATCGTCGCAAGCCTATTGATAGCGCTTTGATGCCACCTATGCCGGGAGATAGCCAATGATCATCAATCGATTAGAGCGAACCTCTCTTGTGAATGGAATAGTGGCGAATGGAGCTGTTGTTAATAGAGCTGTTGCAAATAGAGCTATTGCGATAGCTGCTGTATCAGTAGTTTTGTTGTTGTCGGCGTGTACTGATGAACAGCCAAGCACTGAAGATAAAGTTGCCTCGCGAGTCGAATCATTAGGAATAGAGTCGGAACCAGTGCCGAAGCTTGAAGCGGAAGCTAAAACTGAGGTTGAAACACTTGTCGATAGTAAGGTAATCACTAAGGATTACATCCCTAGCTTAGTGTCAGGTGAAAAGTTGGTTCAGAATTTATGTAGCCAATGCCATGGCGACAAAATTATTCCCTTCGTACAATCTTATCCAAACATCAAAGGTCAGAAAGCTGGGTATATTCTTAAACAGCTGCGTGATTTTAAAAGTGATGAACGCCAAGATTTATATATGCAGTCTGTGGTCAAACACCTTTCAGATGAAGACCTACAAGACGTAGCTGCGTTCTATGGTACGTTGAAGCCATTGGACTTATACAATCGCACTAAAGAGTATTATCACCAGTAGGTGAGCTTTCTCTGGGTATTGGCTAAGTTGGTCTCTACGAGGTTCGGTGGGTAAAACAGTAGATAACGATAAGCAAAACAATAGATAAAAGAAAGGGCTGCGATTATGCAGCCCTTTGTCGTTCTTGTTTATGATCATTGCTTAGTCAGTTAAGCCGCTTTAATGTGCGTTGTAATGTATGGTTGCCATGCTTGTTGATAAAGCTCTAAAGATTGGCGTCTTAGGCTATTAATTTGTGCCGCTTCGATATCGTTGATTGGGCGATGTTCAGCAATTGCGTGACGCTCAATACCTTGGATAATTTCATACAGCTCGTGCTCAGGACCACTTTTCACATCAGCAATCGCTTTTAAGTGAAGTTGAACCTCTGCAATGATGTTGGTTTTAGGTAAACGAACCAACAAGTTAAGGTCACGGTAGCCAGAGTCAGCTGGTGATTTAAACTTGTTTTTCAGCTTAACAACGTCTGCTTCACGGCTTAACGCTTCGTAAACTTCAACCAAGCTCTCTACATCGTTCGCGATGATAGTTGCACGGGCTAAGTCGGTAATTTTTGTCACATCACCATCAAGCTCAAGGGCGATTTTTTCTTCTGCACGAGCTTGAGATTTTACGCCAGCAAATAGTGCTTCAGAATTGGTGAGTAGGGCAGTACTTTTACAGATAGTTTCTAATTCAGCTTGGCCTTGATGCGCTTTGCTGTACAGAATATCGAAGTCGGTGTAAGGCTGAGTCGGGCGTGAGTCGAAGGCTTTGATGCCGTAAAGGCCGCTCAAACTATGACGGAATACGTTTGAAGATACTTGGTTTTGCGCAGGAGTGCGCGTTTGATCAGTTGAACTTGTTGAAACAGGTGCTGCTGCGAATGCAGGCGCTCGGCTCAATACTAGAAGCATTAGGGCCGTCGTACGGAGAAATACACTCATTCAAACTCCAAAATACAAGGTTACAAAAAACGGGTAGTCAAAAGGGGTAACCAGTAACGCACAAGAGTAAAAACAGCTTAACTAAACTCGCTACATATTAAATGGGGCTAGCTAAGACAGAAACCAACTCTAACGTTTAATATTGCTTTAAAATGTGAAGATATAGACAAATAATCCAAGCGTTAGTTCCGCAATTATCAGAACTTTGAACTTAGCCAGCTTCTGATTTTATCGAAACCAATTTGGTACTTTAAACCAAGCTAAGGTTGCTCTTACCTCTCTATACTGTACCCTTGCATTATGACTGTTTAACATGAACGAAAGATGAATAATCCTGAATTTTGGCACAATAAATGGGCAGCCAACCAAATTGGTTTCCACCTCGAAGATGTAAACCCACTTCTGATTAAATTTTGGGAAAAGACTGAGCCTAGCTACGAGAAGAGTGTATTTGTTCCACTTTGTGGCAAAAGTGAAGATCTGATTTGGCTAGCTTCAAAGCATGAAGATGTTCAAGGTGTCGAGTTAAGCCAGATTGCGGTTCGCGCATTTTTTGCAGAGCACCTTTACACCCCGACTGTGACTCAAATTAGCGGTCAGCACGAACTGTATCAATTCGATGAACTGAACATCTACACAGGCGATTACTTCACGGCGCCAATCCAGCCTGTCGATACCATTTATGATCGCGCGTCTTTAGTCGCATTGTCTGAAGAGATGCGAGTGCAGTATGTAGAGCGTTTGAAACAACTGCTGAAACCGGGCGGTAAGATCCTTCTGGTGACTCTAGATTATGACCAAAGCGAGATGGCAGGGCCTCCGTTTAGCGTGCCTAAACTAGAGATCGATCAGTTGTTCGCAGGATACAAAATCACGTTGTTGAATCAAGATATAGCGGACGATGAACATCCGAAGATTGCTAAGAAAGGTTTGTCTCGCTTCTGTGAAGAAGTGTATTTGATTGAGTCAGAAGCTTAAGCGCTTTGAACTCTCAAGCAAACAGATGATTTCGATATAATAGATAACACCAACAAAAAGACGGGCTCTATAGCCCGTCTTTTTTATTGTTCAGATTTGAACTCGTGATTGTTCAGAATTGAATAGCTGGTTAGTAAATCACTTTTACTTTTGACGCGCTCTCAATTGCATCTTCAATCGCTGTCTCAGTGCTGTTGCGACGAGTAAGCGCCACACCTAGACGACGGCGGCCATCGATATCAGGCTTACCAAACAAGCGAACCTGCGTTTGTGGTGCGTCTAGCGCCTCTGTAAGACCTTCAAAACGAATGTTGGTTGAAGTGCCTTGGCCTAGAATAACCGCTGATGCACACGGGCCGTATTGCGTGATAGATTTGATCGGCATACCGGTAAAGGCGCGTACGTGAAGTGCGAATTCAGATGAGTCTTGAGACATCAATGTCACTAAGCCAGTATCGTGTGGGCGAGGGGATACTTCATTGAAGATAACGTGATCGCCTTTAACAAACAGCTCGACACCAAAGATACCGTGACCACCTAGTGCGTTAACCACTTGTTCAGCCGTGTATTGTGCGGCTTTAAGTGCATTGTCTGACATCACTTGTGGCTGCCATGATTCACGGTAATCTCCGTCTTCTTGGCGGTGACCGATAGGCGCACAGAAGTGAACACCGTCGACTGCGCGAACGGTTAGAAGGGTGATCTCGTAATCAAAGTCGATGAAGCCTTCAACGATCACACGACCCGCGCCAGTGCGACCGCCTTCTTGTGCGTAGTCCCAAGATTTCTGGATGTCTTCTTCTGTTTTGATAACGCTTTGACCTTTACCTGAAGAGCTCATTACCGGCTTAACAACGCAAGGCATGCCCACGAATTCAACAGCGGCTGAGAAATCTTCAAAGGTGTCTGCAAAGCGGTAAGGAGAAGTGCTCAGTTTTAGTTCTTCTGCGGCTAGACGACGGATACCTTCGCGGTTCATCGTTAGCTTGGTCGCATTCGCAGTTGGAACGACATTTAAGCCTTGCGCTTCTAGCTCTACCAACTTGCTGGTGGCAATAGCTTCAATTTCAGGAACCACATAATCTGGCTTTTCTAGTTCAATGATCGCTTGAAGTGCATCGCCGTCTAACATGTCTAATACATGGCTACGATGCGCAACTTGCATCGCTGGTGCGTCTGCATAACGGTCACAAGCAATAACTTCCAAACCTAAACGTTGGCACTCGATAGCAACTTCTTTGCCGAGTTCACCTGAACCTAATAGAAGTACACGAGTAGCATTTTCACGAGTAGCAGTACCAAACATAGAAATTCCTTCCGATCTTTTGAACGATTGATTGAAAACGGGGTGATCATACTTATTTCAATGACAAAAGCAAACGTTTGCGCAAGTTGGTGCGTTAATTACAGGCATAAAAAAAGCAGCCCTGTTAAATAGGGCTGCTTATTTAAATTTTTGTTAATTATATGTACTTAGATTGCTAAGTAAGTCACTGGAATGTCGGGATTAATCGCTTCTAATGTAGATTGCGTATCCGCTAGGTGACTGATGCTACCTTCTGCGATTTCAACCAAAGCAGCACTTTCAATTTGTTCGAAATCGAAGCAAGCCAGTTTAAGTTGAATTAACGCGACTTGCAGGGGTGGTAGGCTCGGGTTGAACGCTGCGTTTTCAGCGTAAGCACCCGTAAAAATTTCACCTGACGTCAGTTGTAATGAAACACCACTTAGGTTTTTGGTGTAAGGCGCATGGCTACGGTTTAGTGCCGCTAGCGCTTCTACAACAATAGGCGTTGTTTCTTTGGTCGTGTACTTATGATCAAGTTTTGTCATTAGGCCAGTTGTCACACCTAAATCAGCAGGGCCGAACGAGTCTGGTAGGTACTCTTGCAGAGACATTTCATCACGTTGTGGAAGCTGAACTTTAAGTTCCTTTGCTGTTGTCAGTTCGTTCATGAATTGACGACAGTGACCACAAGGACTGAAGTTGATGGTGATATCTGAGATACCGAGTTCGCCTTTCATCCAAGCGTGGCTGATTGCAGATTGCTCAGCGTGAACGGTTTGACCAAGTTGAGCACCAGCGATTTCAAGGTTTGCACCAAAATACAGAGTACCAGACAAACCACGCACGATTGCACCAACATAAAAGTCAGATAACGGAGCGTAAGAATACGCTGCGGCAAAAGGAAGTAGAGCAATACGTAGTTTGTCATCCGCTAGACCACTTGCTTGCAGTAGGCTATCAAATTGTTCTGGAGACAATGTCGCGTCAAAGTTGTCTGCTAATACGATGTCACTCAAAAGCGCTTTCATTGATGATGGAGCACTTTCCAGCGCCAGGGTAATACGACTGTTCATGTTGAATCCTTAATTGACCTTAGGCTTTAAGTTTATGCATTGCTCAGGAATTTTCTGTGATAAAGATCACTATTGAATTGTTGTTGTTACATTGGTTTGCATAATTAGAGTGAGGTCACACTTGAAATCGATTACAAGAGCCATTTATACAGCTGATATCGCACTTAGTGCTCGTAAAAGACCGTGACTTGACTGCTATTGCTAAATAAATGCGAATAAAAAGCCCAAACAGACACTGTAATAAACAGCATTCTGGTTGGGCTGGATCGCGTAGTGATCGTTTAGGTTAAGAATAGAACCAAACCACGAGCGAAAATATACTCGGTGCAATGATTGAGGTGATAACCCCACAAAGAACCAATGCCAACGAACTGAATGCCGCATCTTCTTGGTTCTTTTCAGCACATGTCGCAGTGCCTAATGCGTGAGATACCGTCCCCATGGTTAAACCTCTGGCGATCGGGCTCTTAATACCAATGAGATTGTAGATTGGATAAGCAAAAATTGCCCCAAACAGACCAACAATCAATACCAATATTGCCGCAATCGCTGCTTCGCCACCTAAATGGCTCGATACTTCCATTGCAATTGGCGTGGTGACTGATTTGCCTAACAAGCTCGCAATCAAAGTTAAGTCCGCTTTAAATGCTACTGCGATCACTGCCGTTGTTGTCATCGACATCACACTGCCTAGCGTGCAAGCAAAGGTAATGATGCGCCAGTTGGCTCTGATTTGAGGTAGCTGCTCATAAAGTGGGTAAGCAAGTGCAACAACCGCAGGTTGCAGCATGTAGGTAATCCAAGTGTTGTCAGCATAGTAAGTCTCAAACGGTACTCTAAAGAACGTGAGAATCGGAATGATGATACCAATGCTGATAAGCAGGGGGTTACACAGCGGCGAGTTTACTTTTTGACTTACCCAGCGAGCAAACAGGAATACCACGATGGTGAGTAGAATCCACATGATCAGTTACCTCTCGAAAGTAAGCGGTCTAAGAACCATGATAAGGACACCAACACCAGTAATGTGCCACCAACGGCGCTCGCCATAATTGGCAATGCGTTCGCGATGAGCATGTCGAAATGGTCCATCAACCCAACACTGATTGGAACAAATAGTAAGATCATTAGGCGGATAATCAAGCTTGCACCGGGTTGTACCCAGTGCGAAGGAACAATACCAATCACCATGGCGGCAAACAGAATCAACATGCCAAAAATACTGCCTGGGATTGAGGTATCCAAAAAGTGCTGTAACGCGTTACCTGCTGTAAGTGCACCTATGATTAAGGTGAAGGAGATTAAGCAGTAAACCAGTTGGATCAATCTTTCTTTCAAAGTGTTACGTCTCTTGATAATGGAATTAGCTAGCTAACTTTTCTACGTATTGATAAACCGCCTTCAAGATAGCCATTTTCTTCTCGTCGCTTTCATGTTCGTGCGCGAGGTTTTCAAGGTTGAGCATGTACTCTTCTAAACGGCACTCATAAAACTCACGACAATGGTTCGCCCATTTCAACTGCTCAGCTTCGTCGAGCGTCCATGGGAAGTTACGCGCACGGTAACGGAACAGTAACGGTTTAATTCGTTCGTCACTAAAGGTGATATCCAAAGCTGCCAAGTTGTTCGGGTCAGTTTCACGAATGATGTTCATCGCTGTTTTATCAGCAGGTGAAAAGAAACCGTCGTAAAGGTGTGTATCAACATCATCACTCTTTTCGTACTCGCGTTCTTGTGAGTACAGGCCGATCAGTTTTTCGCGGATCTCTGGGTGTTCGCGCAGCAGTGCCAAGTTTTTCAAGCATTGTTGGCGATCGATACCGATGGTTTCGGCATTTTCAGCCGTCAGCGTTTTGGCTGGAGCAAGAATAGGGCACTTGTTCAGTTGAACCAATTTGATGGGTACGGGTAACTCGTCTTCACCCAGTTCACTGCGTTTGGTATAGAGCCTTTCTCTGAGTTCATCAGCGTCCAGTTCTAACAGTGGGCTTGGATCTTTGGCTAAATCAACCACGATAACGGCATTTTGATTGGTTGGGTGCCAAGCCATAGGCACAATCCAGCTGGTGTAGTTGCAGTCACGGCCAAACATGCCTGAAACGTGCATCAATGGTGTCATGTTTACGATATCAACCAGGTCATTCAGCTTACGCTTATGACGCATGTTGTAAAGGTAATCGAACATCTTAGGTTGTGCAGCTTTCAGCTTCTTCGCTAACTCGATGGTCGCAATAACATCGGCCATCGCATCGTGCGCGTTTTCGTGTTCAATGCCGTTTGCCACAGATAGGTGTTCCAGTTTGAAGCTTGGGTAACCTTCTTCGTTCTCTGGCCAAACAATGCCTTCAGGGCGCAGTGCGTGAACAGCGCGCATTACATCTAATAAATCCCAACGAGAATTGCCATTCTGCCAGCTCCATGCATATGGGTCGATGAAGTTTCGGTAACAGGTGTAACGCGTTACTTCATCATCGAATCGAATACTGTTATAGCCAAGGCTTGTGGTGTTAGGTTTCGCTAACTCAGCATGGATCTTAGCGATAAACTCAGGTTCAGGAAGACCTTGTGAAGCCGCTTTCTGTGGCGTGATACGGGTAATCAATGCAGCTTCAGGTGCAGGGAGGTAATCAGCAGGAGGTTGGCAATAGATAACCAGAGGCTCTCCAATAACATTGAAATCTTGGTCGGTACGAACACCTGCAAACTGACTCGGACGGTCTTTTGCTGGGCTAACGCCCCAAGTTTCGTAATCGAAAAAGAAGTAGGTTGGCTGATTATCTGAACTCATTGAATTTCCTGAACAGCAAGCGCGGAACGTTTACTGTGGCTGAAGGTTAGTTTTGTTCAGTATCTGATAGTATGCGGTACGCGTGCAACCCAGATCACAAATAAATTGCCGGAAAACGGTGCTTTACTATTCAATCGAGTCAGTGGGGAAGGTTTTGAAACCAATTGTGGCTTTTCTATAGTCGTAATTCTGCCTAGTTACCTCTTTTTACCTATCTTTTCACCTTAGCCGTTGTATGGCGATGAGTCGGGTTTTAAGGTTGACCGCGAATGAGTTTGTTTGTCTTTTACTGTAAACCTGTGTCATTAGAAACACGCTCGTTGTTTTTTCACTGATGGCTAATCTACTGTACCTGTAGCTAATCCGCTGTGCTTGTGTCTAAACCGCAGCGCAAATGTCTAATCCGTAGCACAGATGTTTAAACCGCTTCATTTACCTGTCTAGGCTCTGTCCAAAGATGGTGTTTTTCATAATACAATCTCCTTAGATTTGACTTAATTTTCGGTATTTATGATTGTTGGGGTTAATTTGACTGGATAGTTGTACCTGTCTCACTTTTAATACTTTATATAATCCGTGTTTGAATTGGATATAAAGAAAACTCTAATATTTCATTTTTATTACAATACTGTGTAGATATCAGTTTGTTTCACTTTTGAGACTATATTGCAACACGTCGATCTATATAGTGATGAATCTGAATAGAATAGTGGGGGATGTTCCATCTTATTTTTGGGCTATTTAAATTGAGGCATATTTATAAAAATTAATAACACACATAAATAAAGGAATTAGATGTAAAACCAGTTTTATATCTAATTGGTAGTAATACTCTAATACCATTATTTTCGTTAGTGTTATTTATATCAATTTGCGTGATCTTATTCTCACTGCGCCTCATTTCTTTATAAATAAGTGTCAATATATATATTTTCTAAATAGGATTGTTGTTACTTAATTGTTAACTTTGATTGACTATTAGGTAACCCTAATAATAAAGCCGATTTTATATAAAGGATTAAAGAAATGAACAAAGTCTTTAAGGTTGTTGCTGTATCTGCACTTTCTATCTCTTCAGCGAACGTTTTCGCTGTGAGTGACACTTTTGATGCAACACTAGAAGTAAAACAAGCAATTACAATGACAAAAACAAGTGATCTTGACTTCGGTATCATCACTTCAGACAACACAACGGACGTTGTTATTGCTCAAGGCGATGCAGGAGCGGCGGCATTTACTCTTTCTGGAGAGTCTGGTGATGCAGTAACAGTCAGTATTTCTGATACTAACTTGGTGAATGGCGTAAATACGATTGCAGCTGAATTTGACTTTAATAATGCTATTACCCTTACGGGTGGTACTGCGGATCTTAATATTGGCGGCACTGCACGTACTTCAAGTGCGACATTAGTTGCTGGTACATATACTGCAAACGTTGCAGTAGATGTCACTTACCAATAAACAAAGGCGTTGTTGCCTAAATCAGTTGAACCTTTTCCAAGTCCCGTGATCTGAACCTTTGTGATAGTTAGAACGGTGGTGACATGGGTAAAGCGAAAAAG
>NZ_JADDYK010000114.1:0-254 GCF_015163615.1 Vibrio sp. OPT18 | reverse complement strand
CTTCCTGAATGGCGCGTTAAACAGTGTTACCGATACTTAAGTAAAAAGGGATGGGTAACATCTAAACAGCCGTGGACGCTTCGCATAGGCGATGATGGCAAGCTTAAAAAGTGCGCCCTTACCAGTATTAAGCGCGTCACATTGAAGTACTTCGATGACATGGGGCTAACTTCCGCCTTTAAAGAAGCGCTTCGCGCCGGTGCAAAAACCATTAAAGATCGAGCTAAAGCGTTCGGGCGACCTGTAAAATACAT
>NZ_JADDYK010000019.1:0-16637 GCF_015163615.1 Vibrio sp. OPT18 | reverse complement strand
AGGCATTGAGCTAACCTGTACTAATTGCCCGTGAGGCTTAACCATACAACACCCAAGGGGTTTTGTGGACTCAAAGACAGACCTTGAATGAGTTTGAAAGAGACTTTTAAATACAGTTTTCCGAATTTTAAAATTTGCTTGGCGACCATAGCATTGTGGACCCACCTGATTCCATGCCGAACTCAGAAGTGAAACACAATAGCGCCGATGGTAGTGTGGGGCTTCCCCATGTGAGAGTAGGACATCGCCAGGCTTTAAATTTGAACACTTGTCAGCGACGACAAGTATTCCACTGCGGAGTGGTAGTTCAGTTGGTTAGAATACCGGCCTGTCACGCCGGGGGTCGCGGGTTCGAGTCCCGTCCACTCCGCCACTTATTCGATAACCTCGCCTAGTGCGAGGTTTTTTCGAATCTGAAGTAATGAAAGTTTTAGGGGTGTAGCTCCAATTGGCAGAGCAGCGGATTCCAAATCCGCGTGTTGGGAGTTCGAATCTCTCCACCCCTGCCATATTTGTTTGCATAGTTATTCAGTTTTCAACTTCCAAAAAAATTTGAAAAGGCAGTGTAGTAGCTGTGCAAACATCAAAATAAACCCACTCGCTTCGGCGGGTGGGTTTTTGTCGTTTATAAGGATGTTTTTCGATATGAATGATGGCGTATATAACTGGGGTGACTTCGCTCTTGAACGGCTAAATTCTGAAACTGGCCATGTGTTTTGGGAGTTTGCTAGTGAAGTTAACGATCTTTTTGATGCGCTTGGCGGTTTAGGTGCTCCAATTGCCTTTTTGGTGATCGTGGTCCCCCTGGTCCTGCTTTTCCTAGCCGTTAAGTTTAGGAATTAAATAAAAAAGCTCACTCAATGAGTGGGCTTTCTTTTTTAAGGGTGTCGTAATAGTGTGAGCATCGATTAATTAGTGAACATAATTGATACCCACATTTATCAGATCCTACTTCTGTGTATTTGATTGATTTTTAGCCTTTTCCTCGTTCGGCTTTGGATTGAAGTATTCGCCTAGATCGTTAATGAGAAGTCTCATTTTTCTGTATAGAGGGTGATTGACTGTTATTTCGGGGTCTTCTTCTCTTAAGAACTCCAAAAGAGTGTTTCGTTTAGGGTGGTTAATATTTTGGAGTGATGCCGCCAAACCACCTTTGGTGTAAAGCAGCTTCGCTCTAAGCACTTCAAAGCTATAGCCGCGACCATTCCTAAATACAGCTTTAATCGTGTTATTTAAGCTCTCTGTAACTGCGTTGGTATATCGATAATCCCACCAGTTAAAGATGTACTCGTGCCAGTTATCAATCGCTCGTATAGCGTCTTTAAAGTGCCGCCTTACCGCAGGCGTAGACAAAGACTTCCAGTTTTCCCAGTAGTCCTCTGCTTCCTTTCTAGTGGGCATATCCCACATACCAAGATAAGCCTCCTTAGCGTTGTAAACTTCCATCAATGCAGGGTATTCCTCTGTCCAAAAATGGAACGAGGCAAGTTCGTTTAAGCCCTTAATGTTATCTCTACGTTTAAGCAGTATCTTGCGGTCATTCTTGAGCTTCTTCCGTTCTTTGTCGGATAACTCAGAGCGTAACGATTTACGCGCTTTCTCCATAGCTTCACCAGCCATTTTAGCTACGTGAAATCGGTCGACTACTACCACAACATCAGGAAGCAACTGCTTGACGGCGCGTAGGTATGGTCGCCACATATCGATACATATAACCTCGATATTCTGCCAACCACTCAGCCTCATAATAGCTTGCTGAGTAGCGACCTGAGATCTATCTCTACGCATATCTAGGAGCGTCTTGTTTTCGATATCGGTCATGACTAAGTGCATACTCTTACTGAAGTGCGTCTCATCAATACCAAGAACGCGAGGAGCAACCCAATCATGCTTATCTTCGATGATGGCTACGTAATTAGAGAACACGTTACGTATCGTCCCCTCCGTTACGTCCAGTTCAGACGCAACGTGCAGGAATGGGACTTTACCGCATCTTCTCATCACGTAGTTTTCAGCTCTCTGAGTCATGCGGAAATCGCTAGAAAGCCATTCTAAGTGTTCAAAGCAGGTCTTGTTGCAGTCCTTGCATTTTAGACGCTTACGCTCAAACTTAAGCTTTACAGTCTTGCCATGCATAGGTGTGTCAGCATAAGGCTGAATTACCTTGCCGATGATAACTGTATTGAGAGATCCGCACTCGGAACAAGTGCGGTTTGGAGATACAGATTGAGCATGGATCACATAGCTTTCGTCTAGTTCTTCATGCTCAATTACTTTTAGATTTTCAATATTTAACACAACAATACTCTTGCCATTAGAAACCCAACTCTCGTTGTGACACAAAAGACACAGACACTCCCTCAGCCAAAGCTGCTTCTCTTAGAGTTAAGCCTTTATCAATCCTTTGCTTTCTAAGCTGCTTGCCTTGTTTAATTGCGTTAATAACATCTTGAGATACGTAGCCAGCGCCTAAACATCTATTGCATTTTCTAACCTCACTGTAATGATGTGAACTATCAAGACCAGTGTTGACGAAAACAAAAGATGAGCGCTTACCTTTACAGTCAGGACAAATGTGCATAATCATCTCCATTTCTGAATTTTAATTAGTTCGCTAGCTTCCATGGCGGGACGTAATTATCTCTTTTCCACGGCTCCACATAAAACAACTCACCATCGGCAGAAGATCGCGTCTCACCTTGCCAGGTTTGCGTAAAAAATCCACGGTCATTAGGTGGTGGTGTCGTTCCTAGCTTCTTTTGGTATTCAGAGTTAACTACTTTTGATATCTGACTTAAAACATCAACGGTATCGCCCTCAATTAAGTCACCAGTTTCGTAGATAAAAGCGGACATGCCGCCAGTTGGTCGAGAGCTATAGTGAATTAGCAAAGCAAAGGAAGCCAACAGGCCACACTCAGTTCTATAACCAAACCAGCGCTTGCTTAATGATGGGGTATTAATATCCACATACACACTCTTTTACGAATTAGGCTAATAGAGAATATAACCCATCTTCTCCGCTAAGTACACACTATTTTACGAATACCCTTTTTTAATAGCTGAATGCCATATCTCCAACATTCACATTGAGTCCCGTATTTTTATCACTCTTTACCTTATCAACTTGTACCGGCTTATCTGACTTCACTGTCAATGACACCTCTGCCTGGCTCTTAACAATATGATTACTGATTGGCGTATACGTATTGCCAAGCACCTCAGACGAACGATTGAGCCTGGACTGCTGATCTACATTCTCCCGCGTGCTCACAGATTGGTTCACCGTTTCGTTCTTAGTTATCCCAAGCTCAACACTCTTATCCTTAATTTGATTTAAGTCATTTTTTAAACTTGTCACCTCTCCATGTTGAGAAAGGGTCACTGTCTGGACTTTTTCTTCATATTGGGTAAAACCAACCTCAGCTTGTTTGTCATAAAGCTGACTCAGCTCCTTCTGCAGTGGGGGAATTTCACCTTTTTGACTGACTCTGACTTCAACGCTCTTGCTCTCAAGCGCATCCAGCTCTTTCTTCATCGCATCGAGCTGTTGACTCCATGAGTCTGGCAACAAGAAATCAGGAACATACGAGACTAAGTCTAATATCCGTTTCTTAAACCAAATTGAAAGGTCATTGAAAACCTTCTTAAAGCCTCCGAGATGGTCAATGAGATAAATGAACCCAACCGTCAGCGCAGCTATACCCGAAACAATCAAACCAATTGGGTTCGCCATCATTGCCGCATTGAGTGCAATCATGCCAATTTTCAACAATGCCGCCACAGCAATGATCTCTTCGAAGTTCTGAGATAAAAAAACAATGCCCTGACCGAGAGAACGGATAGCGGCAAACGCTGTCATGACGCCCGTTTTAAGTTGCTCAATCATCTCATTGCGCCACTCAACGTTCTTCATGTTCGACGCCAGCTCTTTCATCACAATAGAGAGTTCTTTCATAATTGGCGTCAGCGCACTCACTTTCAAAGAGTCAAAAATAGCCCTCAATGTTTTCAGTGCTGAGCTATACGACATCGCGCTATCAATGGAGTCTTGAGTAATTGGCCCACCGGTGTCCTGAAGCTTTTGAAGCGCACCCTGATAGCCTTCTAACCCGGCACCAAGTACCTTGATCATCTTTTCGCTATCGCCACCAAAAAACTCATCCATCATGAAGTTTCGCTTGGCATCGTCTTGTTCTGCGGCTATCTCACGAATCAACACTTGATAGGCTTCTTGAGCGCTCTTCGCGTTCTTCAAATCCTCATACGCTTTCCGGTTCCCGGTGTCTTTGAAATAGTCATTCATGGCACCGCTGCGAAGCGACTTCATTTCACCCCATCTCAGCGTCATTTCTCGAAGCGCTGCGTCCATATCTTCCGCTTCTGCGCCAGCATCCACCGCTTGAAGTCGAAGCGCTTGCAATATGTCCGTCGGCATCTTCACATCATCTGCAGCTTGCGCCAGCTTTCGAACATCTTCGGCGGTATTGGTGATAACTAAGCCAAGACCAGCCATTGTACCTATCGCAGCAGAGCCACCAATTGATGCTCCTTTGATGTTATCGAGCGTAGGCAATTTAATTGACTTGTTGATTTTGCTTAATGGGTCGAGCACTTTTCGAAGCTTGGCGTATTTGATAGCCGTCTTATCAATGGCAACTTGATGCGCTTTTTGGCTCTTGGTGAGCCCTTTCGTATCACCATCTAAGTCCGTCAAGCTTGTCCCTTGCTTTCGCATTTCCTTTGCCAATTGCTTGAGAGTCTTAGTGAGGTGCTCATTATCTTCTGCCGCTTGGCTGGTCTTATCCTTGAGCTTATCGACTCTCAAAGACAGGGCAGAGCTTTTCTTCTGCGCATCGAGCATCGAGAGATTCAGTTTCCCAACCGCTGCTTCTTGGTTAGCTATTTCATCTTTCAGCGCTTGGCTTGGGTTCTTAGCCTGAGCCATTTGCTGCTTGAGCTTACTCAGCGCCTCGATTTGCTTCTGGTACTGATTTGAAATATCCAGTGCGCTTTGTTTTGCTGCCTTCTCTTTTGCTTGCAGTTGCGTCAGCTCTTGCTGCGCTGCGTTCAATGCCAAGGCATTTTTATTAATGGCTTCTTGCGTATTTTGGTAAGACGCAATCATCGCCAGCGCTGCCGTGTCGTCTTGCTGCGCTTTCTTTATCTTCTCTATTTTCTTCGCGTAGTGGTCAGATTCAGACGACATGCCTGCAAGTGGGGCTTTCACCTTGTCCACAATATCCATTACAACAGAGAGGTTCATTTTCATTATCTTTACCTCATAAAAAAAGAGCGCCTAAGCGCTCTTACCTTCGTGGCGAACTCGCGCCATCTCCTGAAATTCCATCAACTCTTCGAGACTCAGTTTGTCCATTTCACTGATGCTCCAGTGAAAAACAAACGCTAAGTCCGCGTAGTAGTTTTCGATTCGTTCAGGGATACATCGATATTGAAGAAAAAACTCGTAATACCCACCATGATAGGGGCAAGGTTCTCCGGGTCTAAATTGAGCACGTCGCGCTCATCCAAACACGAAATACGAGGCAGCAATTCCATGGCTTCATCAAAACTCATCTCAATGATGTTCGTTAGCTTCAAACCACGGAGGTCACCGCTCATCGGTTTACGAAGTTCAAGCTCCGTTAACAGCGCCTTCTCCGTCTGAATTGGCACCGGAAGCGGGATCAGTTTGATGTTCTTCGGTATCACTACTACTTGGTTCTGGTTTTGACTCATGATTCAATTGCTCTTTTAATTCTTTCAAACGGGTCTTGCGACCACCTTTGGTTGGATCCATGCTCATGACGGCGCCGAACATCGCCAGAGCTTCTTGGTATAAGCCGGCTTTATCGGCAATGTCACCAACTAAGCGGAACATCTTCACTTTCAGCGCAGCGTTAGTTGCCAAACTACCATTGGAAATGTCCTTTACCGCTTTCATCAAATACTGAGGGTTATACACAGCCTCTTGCTTAAAAGCGTCATTTGAGTATTTGTAGATGATGTCACAGTAAGCCGTTTGACCACTGGAACTCCATCTTTGCGGTGAATCGAGCCCACGCTCAATCGCCTGACGAAAATCGTCGTGCACCAACGGCAAAAGACCAACATCAATTTGCCATTGATACCACCACCAAATGATGTCCAAACCATCTAGGTTATCGTGTTCGCTAAGTAACTTAGCAACCACGCCACGGTACTTTCTGGTCAGTTCTTTTTTAAACGGTGTTCGCGCTTCAAAGCCAGCCAATGTGCGCACGTACTCCAAGTCTTGTTTCAACATGTGAGTAATTTCATTCCAAGGCTTATCGACCAGCAGATCGCCTTTTGTTTCGTTTGGAGCATGGGTGTCCAAAAGCTGCGTTTTGATGCCATTACTCACTTGTTTTTCCGCTGCCTGTTGGCGGCGTCTTGCTAGTGCAAACATAAGGTTTCCTTAGTGTGGGATAAGCTCAGTACCAAGGAATTTCACCTCAATTTGACCGTCTTTGACGGCAAGCGATAACGGCTCGCTTGTCCATGCATCGGCCAAGGTGTAACTCTTACCACTGTTTGTGTTCAGCGTAATATTTTCACCTGTAAAGGCTTTGATTTTCGCCTCGTCCATGTCTCTGGCATGAACAATCGTTGCGGTAATGCTTGGCGCGTTTTCAAATATTTCACTGTGACCAAGAACGCCGTCATCGCCCATCACAGCGTCACGCTTTACACCACCGAACTCTACCGTTGCACCTTCTTTCGTTGGCAACTTACCTAATGAGCCGGCATTTAAAAAACCACGACTGGTAATGACTGTCATAGTGTTCTCCTATCTGGGCGCGTTTGCGCCAGTATTTATTTACGAAATTGGATCTTACCTGCGGTAATGATCAGACCATTGACGAACTGAGGGCTATCTTGATAGTTCACACGAGACTTGTTGTTTTCATCAATCTCAACAATCAGCGAAGCTTTGTAGCCATCGAAGTCTTGAACGATGCCTTGGTATTCCAAGGTTCGGTACAGTGCAAGTAACTCACCGTGAATGATGCTTGGCGTCACAATGGCTTGCCCAGGAGCAAATCGAGTGCCGTCTTTTGCTAATTTATGACGACCGTATTTACTCAAAATAAGCGATCGCTGTTTTTCACGAAAATACATCGCTGTCGCCGGCGTCATGATGTCGAGATAACTGTCATCATCTAAACCAGCTGGGTTAGTGGTATAAGCCGTCACAGGACGCTCAATCAACACTTCACCAGAGGCAGACACCGTGTAGGTACCCATACCTTCATGAAGCAGTAAGTTGCGCTCTGTCCAATCAAATTCACTCAGTGCATTTGAGTAAACCCCCATCAACTTCAATGTCTGAAGCGGACGACATGGGTCAATCGACAAAGACTGTGCAATTTGACCACCCCAAGCGGCGATCGCTTGCGCTTCGGTCATTTCAGCATTAGCGGCATCACACACACTTTGCACCGACATAAAACTAATGAACGGGCAATTAGACACATCACCAAAGGTTACCAGCTCTGCATGCGTCCCTTTCTTAGCAATAAATGTCAAACCGGGTATCATCTGCAGCGCTTTGTATCTAGCATCCAAAAACTCACCCAAGGCACGAATAGACGTATCGTCATTTTCAGAGCAAATGATGTAGTGGTACTGAGTATCACCCAATGACGCCAGTACGCCAGCCATGCCATCTGTACCCATAGTGACGGCATAAATCGGAAGGCTGATGGCTTGCTTATCTAACACCGCCATCATGCTAGTGATACCAGCGCTCTCACCAAACAGAGCTTTGGCTTTGTCATGATTTAAGCAAAGCGTTGGCGTCTCCACTGCCGTTAGCGAACTTTCAATACCCTTACCAATCACAAGCAGCTTTTGTTGCTGTGTCGCGCTATTTGCTAGGCTATTGTCGATTTCGATGTAAACGCCGGGAACGCGAGCATTAGCAGGAACTTCAGAAAAACTGATACTCATTTTTCAGCACCACCCGTTGTCATTCGTTCGACACTTTTATCCTTAACACGACGCATCCAATAGGTGTTTTGAGGTTTATCTTCACCTTTCGCAGCAAGTGGATTGCGCGTGATTGGATCACGAACTGTTAGACCTTTCTTTGGTTTAATTTTCATTGTCTGCATTAGTGGTTTTCTCCTTGCAGCATTCGGGTTGCAATCATCGCCATCAGCTCTTTTTCTAGTGCTGGCGTCCAGCCTAAAAAAGTACGCTTAGGCATGCGGTAGTTGGCTTTAACGTGTATACCCCCTTCCCATTGTCCCGTTTTACGATTGAAGTACCCCTTCAATCGCCTTGTGTATTCCACTGTCGAGCCGTTGTTGTGAACTCGACCAATCTTGCCAGCAACGCCCGTTAAGCCCACAGCAAAGCTCTCTGGCGACACTTGGGCACGAATCGACTTAGACAGCCCCATAAGTATGTTTTTATTGTTCACCGTGTTTAGCGCATTCCCCTTTCTCAAGGTGGTAATTTTGCGTCTGGTACGTGCTTGGTATGGGTTCTTATCGATGTCTCTTTGTTGGCGGATTTGTCCACGGAAATAACGCCGTGTATGGTTTGCCAACATTTTATTGAGCTCAAATTTGTCGCTGTCACTGAGTGCCAAGCTTTGGATAAGGCGAGTTAACTGCTCCGGCGTCGTTAATGTCATTTGCATGGCACGTCACCCTCATGGCCAGTAAAGTAAAGAAAGTCCGAGAGATCATCTTCATACGCTGCTTTATCAAACTGACTCACGCAATCATAACGAACACCATCACGCTCCCAACGTCCGGTCGGTGATACTTTCATTCGATAGGGTTCGATAATGTCGATTTTCAAAGAGATGTCACACAGCCCTTTATCGAGCATTTGAGTGGCAAAACTTGGCAGTGGTAGCCCTTTTTCTTCGCGGTCGATGTCATAACGATTCAGCCAGTTGACCAAATGCATCATGAGTACATGAGGCTCAATATCGACACTGGTCATCGCCACGTTGACGGTGTAAGGAATATCAAATCCGTCAATCTCATCACTTTGAGTGCATTTTAAAGCGCCATCTTCCGCCCAAAGTTGAACGTTCTTTGGCTCCGTCACGCACTGTGTGAACAGATTGGTCAAACTTTGCAAAGCCTTCATCACAGCACCTCAAACATTCGAGTTTCATGTCCATAAATCAGCATGTCGACTGCGCGCCGGTACATGACGAGACACTCTTCTTTTTTGTTCGATAACGCTTGCTGCCTGTCCGCCGCCTCTTTCGTGGCATCGGTACTGATTTGTACACTCACAATGTAAGAGGCAGCCAGTGCAAACACACTCTGGATATAAAACACCTTCGCCGTTTCTTCATCTTCAAAATGCATCAGAGACAACACGCTCAAAAGCGTTAAATCAGGTCGGTCAGTATCGTTTTTTAACGTTGCCATCAGAGGTTTTAGTTCACTGCGAATCGCCGCTCGAGCAGCCGTTAATTGGTGCGTCAAATTGAGTTCAGACTCATTACTGAGAAATTGAAACATCCCTTGGAAGTCTGACAGTTTCAACGCTGGATAGATTGAGGTTGCTGGCAACTCACCGGTGTATATCTGCGTTTTATCGCCTATAAAGTCCATGAGGTACTCCAAAGAGAAAGCGGGCTATGCGCATTCGCTTTCGACGTGTTTTATCAATGACTTGATAGTCACATCTAAGTCGCGCATGCCCACTTTGGGGGGGAACTTATACCCACTCGCCGTTGATGTTCAATTTGACGTTCTTAAACTCCAAAGCGGCTGCTTTTTCCAAGTGCTCAATAACGTAAGCTATGTTCATTGACTCAAAGTTTTCGACTTGGTCTTTTGCATCGTTTTTCTTACCGATAGTGCGACGAACTGAACCTTCTTGGATATAAATCGAAAGGTTGTCGTAACTGGTCACCAAAATACCGTCCTGCGGAAACCCCGGAACCGACACAGCTGGCAAACCGCCATAGGCACTGATGACTTGCTTTTCTTCAATCTTGCTCTTTTCACTCGGTGTATTACCGTGCAATTCATAGAACTTCGCTTTGTCGTACGCGAGCAGACTACTGCCGATAATAGCGACCAAATTCGAATCGTTTTCACATACTGGATCGAGCAGCGTTCTTACGTTCAATACAGCTAAATCAAGATTGACAAAATCACCGCCTTCACCAATTTTGATAACACCCGAACCATCAACGACTTCAGTCAGCATACGTTCAGATGCATGTTCGCGTAGTGCTTGGAACCAGCCTTTGTTAACATCTTCACCATTCGGGTTCGTCGTTGCATTAGTCGTTGCTTGCGCAGACTCACCGTACCAACCGACTGTGATCTGGTTAGCTACAATCTGCTCACGTGTATGTGCAGTAATGATGGACGTAAAGTTCTTTAAATGCGCCCACGCATCAATTTTTGCGTAACGGGTCGCTGTATCAAAGTTTGTTTGGCTACACACATAAGGCATAGCTTTCATACCACTGTGATCTTTTGGTTTACGTTCTTTATCGCCAGACGTATCCGTACGGCTCGCAATCATGCCCGTAACACCAAGACCAATCGCTTCACCGATTTGGTTTTTCACTGTGATAACGTTGATCTTCTTCATGAAATCATTACTTTCACGAAGAGCGCCGATGATACGTTGCGTCCCAGCAGGGTTTACGCTGAACATTTCGGTCGTATCAGCCACGCCATATTGTTTAGCTGCAGATTCAAGATATTTACTGAATACTTTTTTTGTATTTTCTTGCATGGTTTACTCACACCGTTTGATTATTTAAAGGACAACGCCTTTTTCTTCGTCGCTTTGCCCTGCTGGCGAACGCTCATCTTCATCCGTCATACGGCTAAGTGCTTCAGTGGCGACTTTAAGATCTGAAGATAGCTTTTCCACTTGTTCTTTCAGAGAGGAAAGCTGAACGAATTTACCTTCTTCACCTTCAGATTCCGGCTCATCTTCTTCTCCAAAAATAGCGCCGCGCAATTTTTGAAGGACGTCCACTTCATTGCTCTTGGTGGGCTCTTTGGATAAAAGGACGGACAGAGATGCCAATGTCAGTGGGGCATCCATATCTATCTTTCCTGGTTCTTTGGACAGCAGAGTTGTTAGTGATGCCAGCGTTAACGGAACGTCTTTAACAAAGTGCCCTAACTCCGATTGTGGAGCTTGGTTTGATAATTTTTCAGTCAACTTAATAAGGCTGTCATTGACCGCTTTACCTTGTTCTGTATTTAACTTGAGCATTTCTTTCAATTCGTCGCTCATTTCTAGCTCCTCAAGAGTGTTGTCTTTTTTATCAGATGAACTCAGTAAAGCTTTCAAGCGGCTTAACAATGAAAGCTCATCGTGATGTTGTTTTGCGGTTTCTAAGTTCGCCTTGGTCACCGTACTACCTGTAGAGAGATACACCTTTTTCTTCTGTTCATTAGACAGATGCAGAGGTGTCGTACCTAACGATGCTGGCTTATCCGTTAACGCCAAACCTGTTAAATACCACTTACCAGTTTCAGCAAAGTCAGGATCTAGCTCACAAGAGGTGTGCAGCAATTGCCCACGCTCTAGCGTCTGTAGTAGTAAGGAATTAGGTTTTAGTACTGCAAAAAGTTGATTGCCACGCTTCTCAAGCGATTGCACGCAGCCGAACTTGTAACTCCAATCCCAGTGCTCTTCATTAATGACAGCGTTGTAAAGCGCTTGGTCATACATTTCGACAACATCGTCAATTACCTGTTGGGCTATATTTCGTCCATCTACGGTTGGTCCAGCTTGCAAAATACAAACAGGTTCAGATGAAAACATTATGGGCTCTCCCTTTTTTGAATTTCTAATTTAGCCGATCCCCACCACTATCTGTAATGGTTGGAATTCTGTAATGAGGATTTAGAAGTCCTCTGAAATGAGGGGCTTGTTGACTTCGGGCACACTGACAGCATGAAGACGACGCAAACACAAACCGAACTCAAACCCCTATTTACTCCAGAGCAAACAAAAGCGCTGGGGCTTTACCTACGCCAGTTCAAACCAGACGAAATTGCGACAGGACTGGGCGTATCAGTTCGCACGGTCCAGCACTGGATAAACCACTTCGGATGGAGGGCACTACGCGAAGACTGTCCAATTGAGCTTTTGGTACAACAACGTGTCGCTTACCTGTTGTGGATTGAAGAAAAGCACGAAAGCCAGTTGAAAGAGCTGGAGATACTGCTCGACCAGAAACGAAAACGTGACGAAGCGAAACCACGTCGCAGCAAAGAACCTCGAGAGCGAAAAGAACGCCGAGGTCGACCAACCAATAGTTCAAAGAATGACATTTCTGGCATCACTGCTGAGATGCTTCGCACATACCGAGAGAAAACGTTCCGCGAGTACCAGCTCGAGATCTACAACCACAAATGCGATGACTCAATTAATGAAACTCGCTTTTACTTAAAATCTCGCCAGATTGGTCTGACATATTACTTCGCTTTCGAAGCTTTTGAAGACGCTGTATTAAGTGGTGCCAATCAGGTATTCCTTTCAGCATCACGCAAACAATCAGAGATTTTTAAAAACTACATTCGTAGATTTGCGCTTGAAATTGGTGATGTCGAATTAAAAGGCAAGGACGACCTGCAGCTTAGTAATGGCGCAACACTTCTCTTTTTGTCGACGAACGCAAGCACAAGCCAAGGCTTCAATGGTCATGTTTATTTTGATGAAACCTTTTGGATCCCGAAATTTAAGGAGTTCAACAAATTAACGAATGCCATGTCAGTTCGAGGGAGCTTTAGAACCACATACCTATCGACGCCGTCAACGACAGCGCACGAAGCTTATCCTTTATGGTCTGGTGATAAAGCGCTCAACATTGATATTAGTCGCAAGGCGCTGAAAAACGGATCGCTTGGTACAGATGGTATTTTCCGTCAAATCATCACCATCGATGACGCCATCAAGAAAGGTGGGGCAGCTGACTTCAACATGGAGAAGCTGCATCGTAAATTCCCGATAAAAGAAGAATTTGACAACTTATTGCGTTGTAAATTTTTGGATGACGCAACTTCATTCTTTTCAATTAAAAAACTATTGGCATGTAAAACCGATGCCTCTATTTGGCGCGATGTTAATTTTAAATCGATACATCCCGTTGGTTCAGCAGAAGTCTTGGTCGGCTACGACCCAAGAGGTGGCGGTCAAGGGCAAGGCTCAGACGATGCAGGTCTCGTTGTTGCACTAAAACCGAAAAACAAGGGCAGCACCTTTAGGCTCATTGAGAAAATACGGCTTAAAGGCTCCAGTTACGAGCAGCAAGCGCAAGTGATCAAAGATATTTGTCAAAAGTACAACGTGGTCTACATGGCTTTAGACACCACGGGTGTAGGCTCTTCGGTCGCCGAGCTTGTAAGGAAGTTCTATCCATCGCTCGTTGAACTCAACTACTCCCCCGACTTAAAGCGAGTCCTTGCCTACAAAGCGAGGGAAATTATTGGCGCAGGTCGTTTGCAGTTCCCTTGTGATTGGGATGATCTTGTGCATTCGTTTTTGATGATACGCCAGCAGACTACGGACAAGAGCAACCAAGTCACATTTATGTCTGCGCGTAATAAAACCGGCTCTCACGCGGACTTGGCATGGGCAGCCATGCACATCATGTATTGGGAGCCTATCGATATTCTTAATGACACTGAAACATCGGTGTCGTTCTTCTAAGGATTTAACTGTGTTTGATATTAGTTTTGATGTTCCAGAAAGCATCATGAAAAGTGACATTCTAAGCTACACCGAGGTCGCGCTAACGGATGGTATTTATGAGCCACCGATTGCGCTGGATGTATTTGCTAAAGCGGCAAGGGTAAATGCTACGCATGGCAGCGCGCTGTATGTAAAACGCAACATGCTGTCCAGTACGCTCATGTTACCAGGCAAGATAAAACGTCGAGACTTAAAACGTTTCTTGGATGATTGCTTAATTTTTGGCAATGGCTATCTGCTCGCTGTCCGCAATCGCTTAAGCAATGAAATCGTACAATTTAAGCATCTGCCAGCACTCTACATGAGACGTAAAGCGTCACTGAAAGAGTATTGCTATAAACCCAAAGCATTCAGCGATGAAGGGCGCATTGATTATCGCTCGGAGCAAGTTTTTCATTGGGCAGAATATGACGTCACACAAGAAATTTACGGTTTACCGCAATACGTTGGTGCGATGCCTTCGATTTGGCTCAGTGAAGACGCGACACTGTTTCGCCGCAAGTATTACGTCAACGGCTCTCACGCTGGCTTTTTGTTGTATTTGAACGATCCCAACATGACCGCAGTTCAAGAGGAGGAAATTAAAGCGCAAATGAAGAAGACGGGAGGGTTAGGCGCATTTAAAAACCTGTTCATCAACGCAAAAGGACGAGAAACCAGTGAGCCTAAACTTATTCCTATTGGTCAGCTCGATGCTAAAGACGCCTTTAAAGACATCAAAAGTAAGACCACTAATGACGTCTTGGCCAGTCATCGAGTACCGCTTGATTTAATGAGCATTGACCGTGAAGGGTTTGCTGGTAGTAGCGATTTAAACAAAGTCGATCGCATCTTCTACAAGAACGAACTGGTGCCATTTCTTGAATCGATATGCGATGAGCTCTTTGATTTTTGTGGTGAGGAAATCATGACCATCAAAGAATACGAAGGGCTTGAGATAACAGCGTAGCCCCAATGCTATTGGGGCTGACAGAATTCAAGTTGTGCAGGGTATTGATAAAAGTGGCGATTTTGCTCCACCTTACAGGCACACGCTAAAAAAGCGCTAAGCCAAACTTCATCACGAAGTGCAGCCTCTCCATAGTGTTTTGGTGGGGCATCAAACGGAAGTGAGCATGAGGTGAGGTAGGCGCTTGGTGGTATTTTTACAATCTCTTGGTAGCGGTACTCAGTAATGATTTGGGTACCCTGACACCCAGCCAGCAGGATACTCAATAGGCATATCATGACACGCATTTTTCACTAACTCCTTTTCTAGTTCTGTCACTTTTCGCGTCAATGTTGCTTGACGCGATCGCTCGGCATTCATCGCTTTATCAGTATGGTTTTGTTGGTCTTTTTGCGATTTCTCCAGGGAGTGAATTTGGTTTACTAATGCTTCGCTCTCAGCTTGCTTTTGCAATAGCGTTTGCTCTAACAGCGTGTTTTGCTCTTGCAAATAGTTAATGTGCTTAACAAGCACTACGTGGCTGATTGTCAGCATTGCTAGGGCAATCCATACGATAATTTTTAATGCGCTGAAAAATGATGACATCACAGCTCTCCCCATCCATTTAAACAAACGTTTTTTTCTACTTCGCGCCGCTTAGGTATACCGGCGCAATTGCTTTGCTTCAGACGGCAATCTTTATCATTCACAAAGACCCACCTCATGTATTCATTACAGGCCCCGACTCGATCGCCTTGGTTGAACTTTTTGAGCAATGTCGAACGAGAAAAGTTTCCGCTACCAAGGTTAAACACAAAGCTGACCATCATGTCGAATTCGCCTTGCGTGGGTGTTTGGGTGATGTGCTTTTTTACCACGATTTCAGCTTGAGAAACGTCCCGAACGAAGAGCTCAGCGACTTGCCCGTGTGTCAAGAAAGTATCTTGTTGCGTGGTTTGGGTATGTCCAAGTCCAGCAGTCCAAACGTCAGCGCTGCATTGATACGCGTTTAGTCGACAGCCTTCTTGGTTAGCGATATGCCTAAGACCGTTTTCACTGACTGATAGTTCATCATCGATGTTGAACACTATCGCAAGTACCGCAGTCACTGAGCACACTGCAGCTTGAATGGCTTTTTGCTTGAACGTCATGACGCACCACCGTTTTGTTTGTGGAGTTTCTCAAGCTTCACCTTATTGAGTTTGGTAGCGATTGCGTAGTGGCGAATTGCCATGCAGCCCGAAATGATACCAATGATAATGGCTATGAACTGGGCAAGCCCGGTCACATCAAAACTGACAACCGTTGCCACAACGCACGTGAAGAATTTTTTCAAACCAGTCGCATCGATGAGCGACCAAAATAAGCTAATTAATCCAACTTCTTTCATAGATATTTACTGTTAACTAATGGGATGAGAGAAGTATTAAAGCGATATGAGATAGAAGGGTACTGATGCGCATTCTAACTAGCACAAAGAGAAAAACCCCTGAAATTCAGGGGCTCACGTTAACTCCAAGCATAATCTAGGTCAGTTCTATCCACACGCCTTGAAATCGAAACATCAAACAAAAACTGCTCCGCAGATGAAACACTCAACCCATCAGCCCATGTGTGTACGCGAACTTTCAGAAAGTGAGTCGCGCTTTGACAGCAGCCGCGAAAAGTAACACGGCGGCAATCCTAAAATAACACAGTTTTGCTTCTTTTCATGTGGAACTATCCGGAACATAACGGAACTATCTGGAACAAATCCTCATGACTGACCTGATATGATTTTTCTAAAATTAAGGGCTAATTGTCGTAAGCCCTATTAATTTAATCTCGATGTTAACTAGCTATTACATACGTAGCGGTTAGATCAAACCTCATCCCGTATGAGGGATCTGTATTCTGATGAGGTGTTAGTGCTATCCCGCCATGAGTTGCTATTGTTGCAGATGCAAGAATAAGCTCTACCGGTGAGCCTGGCTTTGTTT
>NZ_JADDYK010000001.1:0-3516 GCF_015163615.1 Vibrio sp. OPT18 | reverse complement strand
TAATCAACATTGATTTGGGATTTTTTCAAACTTTTAAAATCCGATTTTCCCTTTACAGACAACCACTTAGGCAAAACAAAAGTTTTGCGTGGTGTGTGGTAATTTTTAGCTCTGTTCAAAACTTGTTCGATGTAGAAAAAGTCCGATCTAAGACGCAATAAGGAAAAGCTACGGATTACACAGAAAAGGGTTCAAAGGGCATCCCTTTGGCACGCGATGAGACAAAGTGAGGAACGAACTTGTATACATCGACAGCGTGCCTTAAAACCAAGGGGAAAACAAAAATAATCAAAGCTAAATCATTGTGTTACATTTAGGTTTACATTTGCAAACAAGGAAAACAGCAGAGTGTCGAAAAAAAAACACCTGATTAGCGTTCGAGTAGACGACCAGCAGAAAGAAGAGCTAGAACTCTTGGGTAAATTCACAGTCATGACGACCCCTGATTTTCTTCGATGCATCCTGTCACTAGGGATAGAGCAATTTAAAAAGAACCAAAACGAATTGGTAGCAAAATACGAGCAACAAACGATAGACAGCCGACTAAAAGAACTAGAGATAAAAATAGCAAAGCTAGAAAACACAGTCCCCAACAAGATAAGGAATTGGCTAGAAAGCAAATGACGGACTAACGTGTGCGCGAGAAAATGTGAGCAACCCAAAGGTAATCGAAGCAAAGGCAATAAAAGCGGCGCATTTAAGCCCCTGTCACTGTCTACCCGACAGTGACAGGGGCAATTCAAAAAGTGCTCATGTGGAAAAGTTGGGACAGCAAGCTGCCCCGAACTTTACACACAATCGCTAAGTAAGATTGAGAACGCGGTTAGTTTGCGCTCCGCGCCTAATAAGATTCTTTTTTTGTATTTTTTCTAAAAGAGCTAAAGGGGATTCGGCTGCTGAATGGAAGAGGTAGGAGGGGGATTCAGGGTACACTCACCCTAAGAAGCTCTAAAAAAAGCCTCTTAGTGGTGACTGATGAAACTGCCGACCGGAGCCGAGTATAGTTAATTTTTCATCAGGTAAACCTTGATAACACCGGTTCACTGCGAGAGTTACGCTCTGTTATGAGCCTTGTCGCCCGTCTCTCGCGCCCATCCTGTTAGTGCCTTGCAAGGAAGTAAACTCTCCAATGTGCAAGCCTCTTTGCTACCGCTATTGTTCGTAGACTTAGGATGAACCACTCATTTGGGTGATGCTTTCGACAATTCCGCTAGTCCCCATCAGACTAGAGCAAATAACAACGTACTAGGTTGAAAGTCTCTAATTTGTGGAGGAAACCCTTGGGTTTCTACATCTCTATGCTGTCCCGTAACCCTAGTGACTCTAACCCAACCACCGATTACTTGGGGATAATTACTTGAAGTGCAGACTTGATATGATCTATCATGAAAGGACTTCTACGCTTCGGCACGTTAGTAAGTATCTCGACGAAAACCAGCTTCCTACGGCTGGTTTTGTCACATATGGGGAAAGAGATTAATCCTAAAAGCATTTGATCTCAATGCTGATCTTTCAGATCTGGCAACTCTCCAAACAAAAAAGCCTCCCGATTGGGAGGCTTTTTTGTTTCTATCAAGCGAAAAAAATATATTTCAAAACTTCAAAGCACCATCAACAACACCCTACATGCTCAATCATCGATTTTGGTTGTTTTTCCGTTGTATAGGGTTCGTCTGCATAAAGGTACGTAATGCGACATAGGATTAATCTCTAACGCGCGTGATTGTTTGTCGGAGGTTGATCGTCATCAGTGACGTACGAAATGGACGTACATAACTATAGCGGTGTCCTATATGCTATTTAGATAGTTTGCGGACAGCGTTTTAAGCCCTGTTCTAAATCGTGCGTTTTCGGACATCTGAACGTTCGATTTCTCAGAAAATAACACTAGGCATTCCGCTCCCGAAAATGGACACATAAATCACGTAGCAAAACAGGGGGTGCTAAAATAAGAAAAGGCTGTAGAACCAATGCGTTATCGTTAACTAAGTGTCGCGTTTCGTACCTTTATGCAGACGAACCCTGTATAGTCGTGGCTTGCAAAATTTTGATCAAAGGGAACAGATTTCCATAGGCACACAGTTGGCGAGTTCTCCAGAAATAACACTGCGGTTTCGGGAAATATATTTCCCTCCCCCTTGCGTCATTGTGTGCCTCACTGCTGACGCATCGAGAAAGAACTCTACCGCTTCGCTTGTAGATTTTCGTTGCTTACGCACCAATAACGAAGAAAGGCTCCCCATTGGGAACCTCCTTGTAGTTCACCTCAACATTTGGAGGTGGTTACCTAATAACACCACACACCATTCTTGCTCCACCGCCACCAAGTGGAGCAGGGTGATCAGAATGATTATCTCCACCAACATGAATCATTAACGATCGAGATTTTAAATCTTCCACTTTAATTCTAGGAGCTAATACTGGTTGATTTGCTGAACCAGCATGATCGACATATAGCGGAGGCAAATCACCTAAATGATTATCTTTACTCCATGGGAAGCCATGCTTATTAGTCTTATGAGGGTCAAGATGACCACCAGCAGCCCCACCGAGGATCGTTTTTCCATCTTTTATCAATGGTTCACATGATGGATTAGTATGAACATGGAAACCATGCAGCCCTGGAACAACCCCTTCCAACATAGGTTGGAATACTGTGCCAAATTCAGTATCCGTCGCGATGATACGACCAACAACATGACCCTGACTTAAATCTTTCATTTCGATTATAACTTCATCAGCAAAAGAGCTAAAAGAAGTTAGAGAAGACGCGAACAAAAATGTCGCAACAACAGAATTTAATCTCATAAAAATTACCACTCTAGTAAAAACACGGTAAATTTACCTTCAAATAACTAATTTCCATATTGAAATTTTCCGCAGTTATTTATCGAAAAAAGCTATAACCCCCATCAAAAAAGGTGTTTATTATTCCTATTATGTTAAATACGAGATTTTGCAGCCAAAAACAGGCCGTTAAGCGCCCTAGGAACGCCTAGGGGCGATTTTGCACACAAAACCACACCAAGATACCTCAAAATCACTTTGAAAGTTTGTGACGCTTTTTAGGCGATTTACAGGGCATATTTTACACCACTTCGTTAACCCTCCTTTCAAGCTCAAACACTCAAAAGGAATAGTTTTCTTTTTTGAAGTTCGTTTGACCAGGTAAAACGAGTGCAACGAGCTTTGCCTAGTCAAATGAACCGACAACGAGCACAGAGAGGCGTCAGAAGTAAGATCTAAAAAAATCTAAAACTTCAGAAATCAGTCAATACACAAGCAATACACAGCACCTCAAACCGCGTATACACTTGTAGTAAAAGTGTATTACGAATCAAGTTTGATTCGTAATAACTAATTGATAAATCAATGGAATTACGATTCTCTACGTTCGTATTACACTGCCAATACGAAATAATCAACATTGATTTGGGATTTTTTCAAACTTTTAAAATCCGATTTTCCCTTTACAGACAACCACTTAGGCAAAACAAAAGTTTTGCGTGGTGTGTG
>NZ_JADDYK010000018.1:64855-82129 GCF_015163615.1 Vibrio sp. OPT18 | reverse complement strand
GAGCCATGATCAAACTCTTCAATTTAAGATTTTGTGACTCAACGAATACTGACTTCAAAACTAATATTCATTCGAAAATGAACATGTAATTCTAAAGCAATTACCATTCCAACAGAATGGTAATGAATTGACTGTGCCGAATAACTACAAGTAGTTAAACGTATTGGTCACTCAGTTCATTGAAATCAATTTGTTACCGAAGTAACTGCTATTACCTAAGTAATAACGTTTTGATATTCATCAACGAGTGCCCACACAGATTGATAGGTTTAAATTGTTAAAGAGCTTTTCCTTTTTGAGCTTCGCTCAAATCGGACGGCCATTTTAGCGATTTAAGTTTTAGTGTCAACCACTATTTTCAAAACTTTTTTCAAGCGCTTAGCTTGGCTAATTTGACCTGCTGATTCGTTTTGGTTTCTTACGAAGCCTTCCCGTTTCAACGAGGTCGCATTATAGAGATTTCGATCACACTGGCAAGCCCTTTTTGAAGTTTTTCTTACTTTTTTGATTGTTCGAGCGTTTTTTGTTCAAAACACTCCATTTTCACTAGTATTCCCCTTAATTAAGAGCTTAAGGTGCCTATATAAAGGAGGATTTATGAGTTCAATACGCAGTTATAAAGGAATATCCCCTCAAATTGGGCAAGGTGTCTATATAGATACAAGTTCGGTACTGGTTGGTGATATCAAAATCGGTAACGACTCTAGCGTGTGGCCTTTGGTTGCAGCTCGAGGGGATGTGAACCACATTCATATTGGAGAGAGAACGAATATCCAAGATGGTAGTGTCTTGCACGTCACCCATAAGAATGCTGAAAACCCTGAGGGTTACCCTCTATTAATAGGTAATGATGTCACTATCGGACATAAAGTAATGCTGCACGGCTGCACGATTGAAGATCGTGTACTTGTTGGTATGGGAGCGATCGTGTTGGATGGCGTGATTATCCAAAAAGAAGTGATGATTGGTGCTGGTAGCTTGGTACCGCCTAATAAAGTACTTGAAAGCGGTTATCTCTATGTAGGAAGCCCAGTAAAACAAGCTCGCCCATTAAATGATAAAGAGCGAGCCTTTTTACAGAAATCAGCTGACAACTATGTTCAGAATAAAAATGACTATCTAGACTCTGTGCTTCCAGTCTAAAGCGCTTTGATCTGAATCCGATTAGAGGAGTCATACTCCTCTTCTTCTATTAACTCTTCCGCTAGCTCTTCAATATCGAAACGTAACTCTGAAAAGATAACTAAAGCTTGATCGCCTTCTTCTATATCTCTTCCTGCCAATTGTGATAATTCCTCAATAGACATGACGCATTCAATCAATGCGCCCGACTGTTGTGCTGGGAATGTGATTGTTCGGCTCTCTTCATCCCAATCTTGGATATCAGGAAATAGAATTGATTGATTCATTTTTTATAAACACCTCATTACATCTCTAGGTTTTTACGTAATTCTCTTAAAATCTGTTTTGTTCCCGGACGAAGACCACGCCAAAGCATAAAGCTCTCTGCTGCCTGCCCCACTAACATACCCAAACCATCATAAGCAGCATGAACACCATTATCTAATGCCCATTGATTGAATACTGTGGTTCCCGATCCATAAACCATGTCATAAACGGCGCTATTAGAATTGAAAATCACCTCAGACACTTCAGGAAGCTGCCCACTTAGACCAGATGAGGTCGAGTTAATAATGACATCAAAGCCTTCATTAACATCACTTAGCCCCATACCTTTGATATTTCCATGCGACGAAAACATCTCAGCCAATAGTTCTGCCTTGGAGCTGGTTCGATTAGCGACCACCAGCTGTTGTGGTTTTTGGTCGAGAAGAGGTTGAATCACTCCTCTCGCAGCACCACCAGCGCCAAGAAGAAGAACACGTGCTCCTTTTAGCGTGACTTGATGTTGAAGCAGGTCTTGAACTAAGCCCTCACCATCGGTGTTATCACCAATGATCTCTCCGTCATCTAACTTCTTAAGGGTATTTACGGCACCGGCCAGTTCAGCTCTTTCAGTCAGGCGATTGGCAAACAGATAAGCATCTTCTTTAAATGGCGCTGTGACATTACACCCTCGACCACCTTCACTAAAAAACGCTTGGGCAGCAGTGATGAATTCACCATGCTCTGGCTGAAGTGCTGTATAGGTAAGTTGTTGGCTGGTTTGGCGAGCAAATAATGTGTGAATGAATGGTGATTTGCTTTGCCCAATAGGGTTACCGAAAACGGCATAACGATCTACTTGCTGTATCATATCCTTACCTAACAGAAATAAAAAAGGTCATCTATATAGATGACCCTATCACTATCCCTATAAGGAAGGAAGAACTACCAAACTCGAGGCTTTAGGTAGTCGCTATAAAGCAGAGCTTCCGGTGAACCCGCTTGTGGTTCGTAGCGGTATTCCCAACGAGCCAATGGCGGCATCGACATCAATATAGACTCTGTGCGACCACCGCTTTGTAGACCAAATAGGGTGCCACGATCATACACTAGGTTAAATTCAACATAGCGGCCACGACGGTATAGTTGGAAGTCACGCTCACGTTCGCCATAAGGTGTCTCTTTGCGTCGTTCTACAATTGGTAAGTACGCCGCAGCAAAGCCTTCACCGACCGCCTGCATGTAAGCAAAGCTCTTATCGAAGCCCCACTCATTTAAGTCATCAAAGAACAAACCACCCACACCACGTGTTTCATCTCTATGTGGAAGATAGAAGTACTTATCACACCATTCTTTGTGCTCTTGATAAACATCATCACCAAATGGCGCACAAAGATCTTTGGCTGTTTGATGCCAAGATTGGCAGTCTTCGTCGACAGGATAAAATGGCGTTAAGTCAAAACCACCGCCAAACCACCAAATTGGGGGTTCCCCTTCTTTTTCTGCAATGAAGAATCGAACGTTCGCGTGTGAGGTTGGGATATATGGGTTTTTAGGGTGGATAACTAATGAGACACCCATTGCCTCAAACTTGCGTCCGGCTAATTCAGGGCGATGAGCGGTGGCTGAGGCTGGCATCGCCTTACCCGCTACGTGAGAGAAGTTAACCCCACCTTGCTCAAATACCGCACCGTTGGTCATCACACGAGTTCGACCACCACCACCAAGGCGCTCGCCAGGCTCACGCTGCCATGCATCTTCTTCAAACAGTGCTGTACCATCAGCTTGCTCAAGCTGCTGGCAAATCGAATCTTGTAGGCTCAGTAAAAACTGTTTTACTGCTTCTTTATCAATTGCTGACATCTTTCTTCCTCTGCAGGGTTTAACCCTGTCTTAATATTTTCGACGTTTTTGCATCTCTAATTTCGCTTGGCTTCTCACGGCCACCCGTTTGACCTTCTAAAATAGCCACCAAATGTTGGCCAAGTTGCAGCTGAACTTCTTCAGTCGTCATACAAGGCGGCTCGCCGGTCAGGTTAGCACTGGTAGAGGTTAATGGCTTACCAAACTCATTACACATTCTTTGAACCAAAGGGTGATCAGTCACTCGTACCGCGATGGAATCAAATTGACCACTTACCCAGTCAGTAACTTTGCTGCTGGTTGGCATAATCCAAGTGACCGGACCTGGCCATGTCGCTTTCACTGTTGCCAACTGCGCTTCCGTCAATTGGCTTTCATCAATGTAAGGTAACAGTTGCTCGTAACTCGCAGCAATTAAGATCAACCCTTTCTCGATCGGTCGTTGTTTTAGGTCGAGTAATTTCTTGATGGCTTGTGGATTATCGGGATCACAACCGACCCCAAAAACGCCTTCGGTCGGGTAAGCAATGACTTCACCTTGTTGTAATGCCTGCAAAGTATGTTGAAAGTTATCCACGGGTTGCCTCATTAATTCAGTTATCTAACTCACTAAGTGTACAAATTATCATTCACTGTGACTAAAGCTATTTGTTTATAAAATGTATCAATTAACAACTTAGACTGACGCAAACGTTTTCCTTAAGCAATTTTACCCGTATAATGCGCGCAAAATATCTAATCACTAATTAAATCGTACCTGAAGGAGTTTGAGATGACTGTCGGTATTATCATGGGTTCTAAATCTGATTGGCCAACAATGAAGCTAGCTGCAGAAATGTTGGATCAGTTTGGCGTGGCGTACGAAACAAAAGTGGTTTCTGCTCACCGCACACCTCAGTTGCTTGCTGACTACGCAACCAGTGCGAAAGAGCGCGGTATTAAAGTGATTATTGCTGGTGCTGGCGGTGCAGCGCACCTTCCGGGCATGGCTGCTGCTTTCACAAGCGTACCAGTTCTGGGTGTTCCAGTTCAGTCTAAAGCACTGAAAGGCATGGACTCTCTGCTTTCTATCGTGCAGATGCCGAAAGGTATCGCGGTAGGTACTTTGGCTATCGGTGAAGCAGGCGCTGCCAATGCAGGTATCCTCGCGGCTCAAATCATTGGTACACACAATGAAGAAGTGATGGCAAAAGTAGAAGCGTTCCGCTCTGAACAAACAGAAACGGTTCTAGCTAATCCAAACCCTGCAGAGGACTAATTTCCATGCATGTTCTTGTGTTAGGCGCGGGCCAACTTGCTCGCATGATGTCCCTAGCTGGGGCACCGCTGAATATTGAAATTTCTGCTTTTGATGTTGGCAGCAAAAATATTGTTCACCCATTAACGCAAGCGATTCTAGGTAACGGCTTAGAAAATGCGATTGAGCGTGCGGACGTCATTACTGCTGAATTCGAACATATTCCTCACGATGTACTTGAGGTGTGTGAACGCAGCGGTAAGTTCTTACCGACAACAGAAGCAATCAAAGCAGGCGGTGACCGTCGTCTTGAAAAAGCCCTGTTAGACGAAGCAAATGTGAAAAATGCCAAATACTACGTGATTAACTCTCGCGAAGACTTTGACGCTGCGATCGCTCACGTTGGCTTACCAATGGTCTTGAAGAGCACACTGGGCGGCTACGATGGTAAAGGTCAATGGCGCTTAAAGACCTTAGACAATGTTGACGCGACTTGGGCAGAAATGGCCGAGTGCATTGCCGCAACAGACAACCAAGCAATTGTGGCTGAAGAGTTTGTTCCGTTTGACCGCGAAGTATCACTGGTTGGTGCTCGTGGTACCAATGGCGAGATTCAAATGTACCCACTGGCTGAAAATGTTCACACCGACGGCGTGTTGAGCTTATCAACAGCCATTGACGACATTGAACTGCAAGAGCAAGCGAAAGCCATGTTCACTGCTATTGCTGAGCGCCTAGATTACGTTGGTGTGCTAGCACTTGAGTTCTTTGATGTTCAAGGTTCACTGCTGGTTAATGAGATTGCACCACGAGTTCATAACTCTGGCCACTGGACGCAGCAAGGCGCTGAAACTTGTCAGTTTGAGAACCACCTACGTGCCGTATGTGGTATGCCACTAGGCAGCACTAAACTGATTCGTCCCACCGCAATGATCAACATTCTTGGTGAAGATACCCTACCTGAGGCAATTCTTGCTCAAGGTGGTTGTCATGTTCATTGGTATGGCAAAGAGAAGCGTGCAGGTCGTAAGATGGGCCACATTAACGTGAGCGCTGACTACAACGCAGAGCTACAAAGAGCATTGTGCTCATTGGCTGACATTCTTGATAAGCAAGCCTACCCAGCTGTGCATGAGTTTGCTGAGCAGATGAAGTAAGCCTACATTGGCTTATTGATATAAAAAGTTCATTGGATATAGAAACGGCGCTCATTGAGCGCCGTTTTTTTTATTTCTGATCAGTCACTTACTGCGAATAGTATTACTACTGAGATTGAATGTGATGACACTTGCGATCAGCGCATTGCATCTTGGTGCCACTGGCCGTTTTCTTCTCCAATAACAGCGGGAACTGGCACTGTTCACAACGACCTATAACAGGTGGCTGATTAACGGCAAACTTACACTTAGGGTAGTTATCACACGCATAGAAGGTTTTGCCATAGCGAGATTTACGCTCAACCAAGTGGCCTCGACCACACTCAGGGCAGGCAACAAGTGGCTGTTCTTCAGGTTGTTCTTTCGGTTGATCCAAAGATTCGATGTGATTACACGTTGGGTAACTACTACAACCAATGAACATCCCAAAGCGACCTTGCCTTAATACCAATTCGTTTTGGCATTTAGGACACGGCACGCCCAGTTCTTTCACCACATGACCATCATTTTGATGAAGAGGCTTGATGTAATCACAGCTCGGATACTGCTTACAGCCTAAAAATGGGCCGTGCTTACCATGGCGAAGCTGAAGCTCCCCACCACACTGTGGACATGGTTCATGCTCTAACGCATGTTCATGTGCTGAAAAAAGCTGATTATCAATCTTACTACTCATGACAAGCCTGTATTAATGCAAGATACCTTGCTCTTTGGTGTACAACAGCTCTTCCATTTGCGTGTAAGCACTTTCATTACCCGGCACATTAAATAGCACCATTAAGATAATCCATTTCAGATCATCCAATTCAAATTCGTTGGTCTCAAGCCCCATCACACGATCAATCACCATTTCACGAATCTCTGTCGTGAGCACGTTGATCTGCTCAAGGAACAATAAGAAGCCTCGACACTCCATATTAATACGTGAAATCTCTCGACTGGTATAAACACGCATCGATGTATTGGAGCACATAGTAATCGCCGCTTGGTTGTCAGTATCTTGCAGTGCAGCAAGATCTTCTAACCAATGGAGGGCCTTGTAAATATCATCTTGGTGAAACCCTGCTCGAAGAAGCTCATCTTCCAGTTCGTCTTGATCCACCTGCAATTCAGAATCGCTATGGATGTAGGTTTCAAACAAGTACATCAGTATGTCCATCATCATAGCTAGCCTCTCCCCTTTCGAATATAGCCACCGGAAACTGCAACAACATGCCCTGAGAGCTCAAGCTCTAAAAGCTGCATCATGACCTCATGCACAGGTATATGGGTTCTCTGTGCCAAAATATCAACGGGTGTCGCCTCTAGTCCTACGTTAGCTAACAGCTGTGGAAATGGCAATTGTTCATTTTCACTCTTGTTCGGCGTAGGTTCGAACAAACTGGGCTGCTGATCTATAGACCAGTCTAACAGACTCTTTATTTCAATTAGAACATCTTGAGCGCTCTGTACCAAACATGCCCCAGCCTTAATTAGACTGTTGCCTCCACGACTGGTTGGGTTATGAATCGAACCGGGAAGCGCAAACACTTCGCGGCCTTGCTCCATCGCATAACGCGCCGTAATCAGAGAACCGCTTTTCTCAGCCGCCTCAACAACGAGAGTCCCCAAAGACAACCCACTTATAATACGGTTACGGCGAGGGAAATGTTCAGGTCGAGGTTTGGCGCTTGGACGGAACTCTGAGATCAGCGCGCCATTCTCACAAATTCTATCCGCTAGATTTCGGTGACGTGCAGGGTAAATGGAATCCAAGCCAGAACCCAACACCGCAAAAGTTTCCCCTCCTTTATCTAGAGCACCATCATGAGCGTAGCCATCAATACCGAGCGCTAAGCCACTGGTGACAATCAAACCGTTTTGGACAAACTCTTTAGCAAAGGACTTCGCGGTTTGCAGCCCTTCGAGACTGGCGTTACGACTACCGACCATAGCAATTTGAGGCTCAATAAGTTTTTCAAGATGACCTTTAACGAAAAGCACACTTGGTGCAGAGGCTGTCTCGTTCAGCAGTTTGGGATAATGCGGGCAATTAGGGGTAATGATGTGATGGTTGGGCAGCCTTGCTTGCCACGCCAGGCAAGCCTCCACTTCTCTTGGGGCTTGCTGTCTTAAGTAAGAAATCTGCTTAGCAGACAAACCGATCGCTTGCAGCTGTTGGCTGGAGTAACCAACAATATTCGATGGGGAATCAACACTCAGCAGACGAGAAAGACGCTTACCACCCAGTTGCGGAACAAAGCTCAGCGAGAGCCAAGCGATCAGTTGTTGCTCATTCACTCGGTGCCCTTAATCTCTTCCGTCAACGCAAGATCCAAAGGCGATACCGCCAGAATGTCATTACTAACCGGCTTGGAGCTTTGAGTGATCAACGCCAAGCTAAAATACTCGTAAGGGCGAATAACCATCAAGCTGCCCAGCGAGGTACTTGGCAATTGCACCTTATCGCTCGCTGTTGATTCTTTATAGCTGTATTCACCTTGCTTACCAAACACCACAGCCCCACTCTCGCTAAGGGTGAACATAGATCCCTGACGAAGGTTGTCCAGTGAGCCTTTATTAATAACGACCACCTGATTCTTTGCGCTGTATTGGCTGCCATCTAATGAACCCAAGATATTAGCAAACTGACCCGCCGCACTAGGCGCTGGATAAAATGTGGTTGAGAGCTTCACCTGATCAACACCAAGCTCCGGTAACACGAGATCGTTAAGCAGTACCTCTTGCAGTTGAGTCTCTATCTGTAAACTACTGAACTCAGCGTCCACTTCTTTTAAGCGTGCCGTGGCGACCAAACGCAACGAGGTCATACTCGCTTGAGGTTGCTGTCGCTGGTAGGTTTCAACGGCGCGGTAGATACCCCACTTTTGATGTTGTTGGTTGCCCGAGATAAACAACCGGTCTTCACCCGATAAGAATCTCTTTCCATCACTCGTCCCTAACACTCGTTGAGCCGATTGAATGTCTTGCTTTTCAACCAAGCGGTCAGATTGTAGATACGGCAGAACCAACCCCTCATTGACGGTTGGCACCGCTTTCTTCTCCGAGACACGAATCTTAGGGCTCAGCTTGATAACCGGTTTAAGACTCAATACCGGCTCACCATTAATCCAAACCAAAGACAGTTTATCTCCGGGATATATAAGATGAGGGTTTTCTATCTCAGGGTTTACCTGCCACAACCTTGGCCATAACCACGGGCTATCAAGATACATCGCAGATATATCCCATAAGGTATCGCCCTTTACCACCACATACGCCTCAGGTGCGCCCTGCTTAATGGTTAAAGGTTGAGCACTATTTTCAGCCGTAGCGGCGAACGAAAGCGAGGCACAAACAAGAGAAAAAATGGGAGAAAAATGACGCATGACCTAGGTTCCTTGGTCTGAATATATGACATCTGATTTGAGAATTACCTTCAGGATGCTGTCATTTGACCTCTAAAATGTCTAGAATTGAGCCAACAAGGTTTAAGCTGTTTCGGCACAGTTCAATATTTCGAGTGTATATGTCTGTATTACAAGTATTAACATTACCAGATGATCGTCTACGTACCGTGGCGAAACCGGTAAAAGAAGTTACCCCAGAGATTCAAAAGTTCGTTGATGACATGATTGAAACCATGTACGACGAAGAAGGTATCGGCCTTGCGGCAACGCAAGTAGATTTCCACCAACGCATCGTTGTTATCGATATTTCAGAAACACGTGATGAGCCAATGGTGCTGATCAACCCTGAAATTACTGAGAAACGCGGCGAAGATGGAATCGAAGAAGGCTGCCTATCTGTACCAGGCGCTCGAGCTCTAGTACCTCGCGCTGCAGAAGTAACGGTTAAAGCATTAGACCGTGACGGCAACGAATTCACATTCGACGCTGACGACCTTCTGGCTATTTGTGTTCAGCACGAACTTGACCACCTAGAAGGCAAGTTGTTTGTTGATTACCTATCGCCACTAAAGCGTAAACGTATCCAAGATAAGCTAGCGAAGATCAAACGTTTCAACGAGAAACAAGGTTAATAACCGCTGCTATTACTAAATTAGAAGGAAGCCTACCTTGAGTCAGTCTTTAAGAATTGTCTTTGCAGGTACTCCGGATTTCGCCGCCCGTCACTTGGCGGCGTTGTTGTCTTCGGAGCATGAAGTCGTTGCTGTTTACACACAGCCAGATCGCCCAGCAGGCCGCGGTAAAAAACTCACTGCGAGCCCAGTAAAAAACATCGCACTTGAAAACAACATTCCGGTTTACCAACCAGAAAACTTCAAGTCAGATGAGGCTAAGCAAGAGCTAGCTGAATTGAACGCTGACATCATGGTTGTTGTCGCTTACGGCTTATTGCTTCCGCAGGTTGTATTAGATACGCCTCGCTTAGGTTGTATCAACGTACATGGCTCTATCCTACCGCGCTGGCGTGGTGCTGCTCCGATTCAACGCTCTATTTGGGCCGGTGATAAAGAGACCGGCGTAACGATCATGCAGATGGATATCGGCCTAGATACTGGCGACATGCTCAGCATCGCAACGCTGCCTATCGAAGCGACAGATACTAGCGCATCGATGTACGAGAAATTAGCGGGTCTTGGCCCTGACGCTCTTGTTGAGTGTTTAGCTGACATCGCTTCTGGCAAAGCGGTTGCAGAGAAGCAAGACGATGAGCTTGCTAACTACGCGAAGAAGCTAAGCAAAGAAGAAGCTCGTATCAACTGGAGTGATGAAGCAGCTCATATTGAGCGCTGCGTTCGTGCCTTCAACCCATGGCCAATGAGCCACTTTGAAGCTGCTGAGAACAGCATCAAAGTATGGCAAAGCCGTGTGGCAGAGCAAACTTCTGATAAGCCTGCAGGTACTATTCTGCAAGCGGATAAAACTGGTATCTACGTAGCAACAGGGCAAGGCGTACTTGTTCTTGAACAACTGCAAGTTCCAGGTAAAAAAGCCATGTCAGTTCAGGATATCTTGAACTCACGTGCAAGCTGGTTTGAAGTTGGTACTCAACTTTCTTAATCCGCTTTTAAAGCTGTTCATTACGCAGCTTAGAAAACCTTTACGAGGGCAGAGATGCCCTCATGTATTCAAATAAATATTCGGTACCCCTCATGAATGTTCGCGCTGCTGCTGCAAATGTCCTATTCCAAGTTGTCGATAAAGGCCACTCTCTTTCACACGCTCTCCCTGCGGCTCAAAAAACGATCCGTCCGCGAGACCATGCTCTACTGCAAGAGATTTGCTACGGCGCACTTCGTTACCTGCCTCGTTTAGAGTCAATCGCTAACGAACTGATGGAAAACCCGCTTAAAGGTAAGAAGCGTGTATTCCACCACCTAATCTTGGTGGGCATTTACCAACTAAGCTTCATGCGTATCCCTTCGCATGCTGCGGTTGCTGAAACGGTTGAGGGTACTAAAACACTGCGTGGTCCAAGCCTGAGTGGTTTGATCAACGCTGTGCTACGTAGCTACCTACGTGACCAAGAAGAACTGGACGAAAAAGCCGTTAGCCACAATGCAGGCAAATACGGCCACCCAAGCTGGATTCTAAAAATGCTTCAAGAGAGCTACCCAGATCAATGGGAGCAACTGGTTGAAGCAAACAACAGCAAGGCACCAATGTGGCTGCGCGTTAACCGCCAACACCACACTCGTGACGAGTATGTTGAACTGCTTAAAAACGAAAACATTGAATACACATTGCACCCTGAAGCAGCCGATGCCATAAAATTAGCTGCACCTTGTGATGTTACTTTGCTTCCTGGCTTCGACAGAGGTTGGGTATCAGTGCAAGACGCTGCCGCTCAGCTTTCGGTTGATTACCTAACACCAAAAGATGGTGAGCTGATCCTAGATTGTTGTGCTGCGCCAGGTGGTAAAACGGCACACATTCTTGAGCACACTCAAGACACTGAAGTGGTTGCGATTGACTGTGACATTAAACGCCTAGACCGTGTTTACGATAACCTTGAGCGTCTACAACTGCGTGCCGACGTAATTTGTGGTGATGCTCGCTACCCTGAAGAGTGGTGGATGGGTGATAAGTTCGACCGTATCCTGCTTGATGCACCTTGTTCAGCGACTGGCGTAATTCGCCGTCACCCTGATATCAAGTGGCTACGTCGTGCATCTGACATTGATGCACTGGCTGAACTGCAAAGCGAAATTATGGATGCAATGTGGCGTCAGCTGAAAGAAGGCGGCACCATGGTTTATGCGACATGTTCTATCACGCCGCAAGAAAACGTGCTGCAAGTGAAAGCATTCCTAGCACGTACTGAGAACGCAACGCTGGTTGGGTCTGATATCGAAAATCCGGGTCGTCAAATACTGCCTGGAGAAGAAGATATGGATGGCTTCTACTACGCAGTTCTAGTAAAACAGGCATAACAACTAACAGCGGCTAAGAATTTATTTCTTAGCCGCTGTTTCTTTCTAGTGCATTATCAAAATAAAGTTAGATAACTAGAATTACCACGGTAAAGAAAAGAGAAAGGCTATGAAGATCATTATCCTAGGTGCTGGACAAGTTGGCGGTACCCTTGCTGAAAACCTGGTTGGTGAAAACAACGACATCACCATTGTCGACCGTAATGCTGACCGACTTCGTGAACTTCAGGATAAGTACGACCTTAGGGTTGTAAACGGTTATGCCAGCCACCCAAACACACTACGTGAAGCGGGTGCGCAAGATGCCGACATGTTGGTTGCCGTAACCAACATGGATGAAACCAACATGGCTGCGTGTCAGGTTGCTTTCTCTCTTTTCAATACGCCGAACCGAATTGCCCGTATTCGTTCTCCTCAATACCTAGAAGAGAAAGAAGCGCTATTCAAATCAGGTGCTATCCCAGTCGATCACCTGATCGCACCTGAAGAACTAGTGACCAGCTACATCGAGCGCCTGATTCAATACCCAGGCGCACTGCAGGTTGTGAGCTTTGCTGAACAAAAAGTGAGCCTAGTAGCAGTAAAAGCCTACTACGGTGGTCCTCTGGTCGGTAATGCACTGTCTGCTTTGCGTGAGCACATGCCGCACATCGATACTCGTGTTGCCGCGATTTTCCGTCAAGGCCGCCCTATTCGCCCACAAGGCACCACCATCATTGAAGCCGATGATGAAGTGTTCTTCGTCGCAGCGAGTAACCACATCCGCTCAGTAATGAGTGAGCTGCAGCGCCTAGAGAAACCGTACCGCCGTATCATGATTGTCGGCGGTGGTAACATTGGTGCAAGCTTGGCAAAACGCCTTGAGCAGAGCTACAGCATCAAGCTTATCGAGCGCAGCTACACCCGTGCCGAGAAGCTATCTGAAGAATTAGAAAACACCATCGTCTTCTGTGGTGATGCAGCAGACCAAGAACTGCTGACCGAAGAGAACATCGATCAAGTTGATGTGTTCATCGCTCTAACCAATGAAGATGAAACCAACATCATGTCCGCAATGCTGGCTAAGCGCATGGGTGCCAAGAAAGTAATGGTGCTGATTCAACGTGGCGCTTATGTCGACCTTGTTCAGGGTGGCGTGATTGATATTGCCATCTCGCCACAGCAAGCGACGATTTCTGCACTGCTTACTCACGTTCGTCGTGCTGATATCGTAAACGTATCATCTTTACGTCGCGGCGCTGCTGAAGCGATTGAAGCCATTGCTCACGGTGACGAAACCACATCTAAAGTGGTTGGCCGAGCGATTGGCGACATCAAGCTACCACCGGGCACCACTATTGGTGCGATTGTTCGCGGAGAAGAAGTACTTATCGCGCACGATAGAACCGTAATCGAACAAGATGACCACGTAGTGATGTTCCTAGTGGACAAGAAATACGTACCTGATGTTGAGTCTCTATTCCAACCGAGCCCGTTCTTCTTATAGCCTTGTTCTCGTAAGCTTGTTCTCACAACCTTCTTCTTGTGAGAACGATGCTCCAGCTCAAAGCGATGGTCTATTAAGCTATGGTCAACTTTCGTCCGATATTATTAGTGATAGGGTTAGTGTTATCAAAACTCGCCCTTTTCATGTACATCCCTACATTGGTTGCCTTTTTCACAGGCACCGGTGGCTTCCTCGAGTTTGGTCAGTCGGTAGTGATCACGCACATTGTGGCGTTCATCTGCTTAAGCTTAGGCCGTTCAGCTAAGTTCCGACTTGGGGTGCGGGACATGTTCCTGATCACCTCTCTGGTATGGACGATAGCCAGTGCCTTTGCTGCACTGCCGTTTGTCTTCATCAACCACATCAGCTTTACTGACGCCTATTTTGAAACCATGTCTGGTATCACCACAACAGGCTCAACCGTATTAAGCGGCTTAGACAGCATGGCACCAAGCATTCTGCTATGGCGTTCAATACTGCAATGGTTAGGTGGCATCGGCTTCATCGTTATGGCGGTAGCGGTTCTACCAATGCTCAACGTCGGTGGTATGCGCCTGTTCCAAACCGAATCATCCGATTGGTCAGATAAAAGCAGCCCACGAGCAAAAACGGTCGCGAAGAACATCGTGGCGGTTTATCTGGTTCTTACTGGGTTGTGCATCATTAGCTATCTGTTTGCAGGCATGGGTATCTTTGACGCGATCAATCACGCCTTCACGACACTTTCTACGGGGGGGTACTCAACCTCAGATGGCTCGATGAACCACTTCTCTAACAGTGCTCACTGGGTGGGAACCCTGTTCATGTTCCTTGGCGGTCTGCCATTCCTACTGTTTGTTGGCGCACTGCGTGGTAGAAAACTCTCAATCCTCTACAAAGATGCGCAAGTGAGAGGCTTCACCTATCTATTCTTAGTCACCAGTGCCGTGATATCGACATGGTTGGTGGTTAGAGATGGCTACACAGTCATGGATGCGATGCGTGTTTCGATGTTTAACATTGTATCTGTTGTGACTACAACCGGTTTTGGCTTAGAAGACTTCACCGCGTGGGGTGCACTGCCAACGACCTTGTTTGCGTTTCTAATGATGGCGGGCGCGTGCTCAGGTTCAACCTCTGGCGGTATCAAAATCTTCCGCTTCCAGATCGCGATGACCATGCTCCACAAACAGATGATGAAGCTAATTCACCCGTCGGGTGTGTTTGTTCAACGTTATAACCAACGCCCCGTAAATGACGACATTGTGCGTTCACTGGTCGCATTTGGTTTGATGTTCTTTATTACGATTATCTTAATTGCAGGTGGCTTGAGCGCGATGGGGCTTGATCCCGTGACCAGTATATCTGGCGCTATCACAGCCGTTGCCAACGTTGGTCCAGGTATGGGCAGCGTGATCGGTCCAACCGGGAACTTTGCTCCACTGCCCGACGCCGCTAAATGGTTGCTAAGCTTAGGAATGCTGATGGGGCGACTTGAGATATTGACGCTCATTGTTCTATTTTTCCCAGCCTTTTGGCGACGCTAACCAAGCACAAAATCAAGGAAACACAGATGAAATCATACGTACTTCTCGCTGGCGCATTGCTCGCAAACTCAGTATTCGTAAGTTCTGCCTTTGCTGATCAAATGGTCACATTGCCTGATGGTAAGCAAGTGTTACTCAAAGATGATTTTACTTGGCAATACGTGGCACCGAAGCAAACGGAAGCAGCAGCGACAACATCTGAGGTCGCAGTGCCTGTTTCAGCAGCGCCTATTGCAGCAGCCCCTGTCGTAGCCGTACCTGTCGCAACGAACACGCGTGGCACTACGATTGTGGTTAATAGTAAGAAGCCAAGCTTACAGCTGTCTCAATCAGGAGTGGATGTTGTACTGGGTGCCAGTCGCTATGAAGATGGTGAGCTTATCATTCCGACAGCCATCACCAACCAAGGCACTCAAGCGGTCATTTTGGTATCACTTAACATCAGCGTATTTACTGCAGAAGGTGAGTTGTTGGCAGAAGAAGAAGTTGCAGTGTGGAAATCAATCAAACGAATGGCCGACACATACCTTCGACCAAAGACGGGTGAAGAAGGCAAACTCATCAAGCTCGACCTAGAACAACACCCTGAATATCAGATTAAAGCTGAGATTACTGAGGTATTGGCTCGCTAAACCGGAGTCACGTACAAATAGATAGCGAAGAAATGGCAAGCGCAGCCCGCCAAAACAAACAAATGCCAGATGGCGTGGTTGTAAGGGATGCGTTTTGCCACATAGAAAATAACCCCCAACGAGTAGATCACGCCACCGAGCGCCAATAACACCAAGCCGCCTATCTCGATATTCATCGCCAGTTGATACACCACAATCAACGACAACCAGCCCATCGCTAAATAAATGAACAGCGATAGACGCTTAAATCGGTAGACGAAGGCAATCTTCATGATGATACCGACCAGAGCAATTCCCCAGATAACCGCCATCAAGCCCATCGCTAATGGGGTTCTTAAGCCAACCAATAAAAACGGCGTGTAGCTACCTGCGATGAGTAAGTAAATTGCACTGTGATCGAGGGTTTTCAATAAACGCTTGGTTTTTTCTGTGGTGATCGAGTGATAAAGCGTGGAAGCAAGAAAGAGCAGGATAATACTGCTGCCATAGATTGCCATACTGGCAACCGTCAACATGTCGGCTTGGTAATCAAACGCGCGAATCAGTAGCAAGATCAGACCAACCACGCCAAGCACGACGCCCAAGCCATGGGTTATCGCGTTAGCGCGTTCTTCGATGTCGCTGTATTCGCTAGCTGATGATGCAGACATGAGTATCCTACTAGAGTAAATGTTCAATTGACCTAGTATTGCACATTAAGCTTACACGTGTAAGCTTAAATTTTTATGACATAAAAGACGCCTAAACTGTGTGATGAGGCTAGGCTCTCTAAAGCTAAAGAACCAAAGAGCTAACTAAGAGGCGCTATCTAGATACTCAAGTACCATCTTGCCGGCTTCTTCCGGTGAGGTATCCAATGGCACACTTAATTGACGCTGTAGCTGACCCACTCCCAATAAGCTCGCCAACATGCCTTTGGCACCGTCGCGATTGCGGTCTATCTCAAACCACAACTTAAGCTCAGTTTCATCACGATGAGCAACAACCTCAAGCTCACGCCAGCGTCCATGATAAGGACCCGTCGTCGGGACAAACTCGAACTCTTGTACAAATGGCAGTTCAAAACCTTCTACCGCTTCACATTCCACTTGGCGGATACGTAAGCCTTGAGCTTCAAGCTCGTTGAAAATACCATCGAGGAGTGCGTCAGGGCGCACCGTTAAGATGTCTTTATCCGAAGGGTCAATCGCCATCGCAATATCGAGCCCGGTTTCTAGCCACACCTTTGAATCACCAATCGTGACCGGTGTGTTCAGCGGGACATCAAACTCACATTCAAAATCACGGGTTTCACCCGGCTGAATAACAAAGGCATACGGCAGGCTCCATTTGGCCAACGAGTATGTCTGGTGCATTCGACGTGTTTGGCCACCCTCTTGCCTTTGCGAGTTCATGGTAACTTCTTTGACGTAACGACAGCACAAGTTGAGATCGATATTGTCGATCTCTTGTGGCTGAGCGCCACCATAGACATGCACAATAATGCTCGCCTTCTTGCCTGGATAAAGCACTTCCTGCTGCAATACAGAATCCACCTTGGCAGATCCAATTCCAAAACTTGCTAACGTTTTCTTTAAGAACGACATATGCACCTCCTTTAAAGCATCA
>NZ_JADDYK010000018.1:35468-64805 GCF_015163615.1 Vibrio sp. OPT18 | reverse complement strand
TCTTAAGCCTGAAAGAGGTTCAAACTCAAATATACTGCTCACACTATTTTAGCTCTAATATCGTCTATTTATCACTCAGGCGTCGATCGATAACTTAGATAGTGATAATCTAAGCCTTGATATGCATGCATATCATTATCCTGATTTATTCTTCGGATTGGCGAAAGCCAGACGAGTGACGCTTCAAGCAATTGAGGTGGAGCTCATGGTAAATCAGGCCATTAGATTGGCAATGGATATGCCTGACCGTTAGGTAAATTAATGCGCCCAACAGCTGTCAGGTTCTCGCACACCAACCGTAGTGCGATGCGTCGTCGTAGTGGCTTTGTTGCTGCTCCAACGGCTAAGAAATTGGCTCCTACAATGACTCTAGTTGAGAAGACTGCTTTATTAGCACCGACTACAACAAAAGTGATTAAAGCCGCTTAACAAAAAGCGCAGTTTTTACTGCGCTTTTTTCTTGCCCGCTCCCATCTTGAAATGTGTTTACACATTGGTATTCCCTACCCGATTTGATACCTTAGCCACAAATCATTATAAAATTTGTGGAGAAATAAAGTATGAAGTGTCACCGCATTGAAGAACTGCTTGAACTGATGGAGCCTGAGTGGCAGAAAGATCAAGAGCTTAACCTATTAGAGTTCATCATTAAGCTATCAAAAGAAGCGGGCTACCAAGGCAAGCTTGAAGCACTGACTGACGATGTTCTTATCTACCACCTAAAAATGCGCAACAGCGAAAAAGATGAAATGATCCCAGGTCTGAAAAAAGACCAAGAAGATGATTTCAAAACCGCAATTCTAAAAGCGCGTGGCCTTCTTTAGTCGCCCATTTGTTTAGAGCTCAATTGCCGTATAGATAAAACACTCAATTTTAAAAAGCGACCACCAGGTCGCTTTTTTGTTTCTGTTCGCTATTTTTTCGTCACAACTGTTATGACTTTTGTTGTTAAAGGTTGATAGCGTTAAAGAAATTAGAACAAGATTGTCGCTATAATCGCCATCCATAAGAATCTTCTAAAATAATAAGAGTGAGTGCGATAACAACAAATGCACCAAGCTCAATTTCAACAGGTTCTCTAAACCATACTTTCAAGTAATGTCGTCATGCCCGACTTAACCGGGCAAACAAGCCACAAAAAGGATAGTCCATGAGTCAGGATAAAATCGATATCAAAGATGTGACTCCTAAAACCTTTAACCCGAAAACACATAAAGGTAATGGAGATCGATTTAACCCAAGTAACCGAATCTATGTTCGAGAAAGCAAAGGTAAATTCCAACAACTGCGTCGCTATGGCGGTTGGTTCTTACTTTTACTTTTTGCGCTTATCCCATGGATTCCATTTGGTGAACGCCAAGCGATCTTGCTCGATATCGGCAGCCAACAGTTCAACTTCTTTGGCACCACTTTATACCCGCAAGATCTGACCCTACTCGCGATCCTATTTATGATTGCCGCGTTTGGCTTATTCTTCATAACCACCTTCTTAGGCCGTGTCTGGTGTGGCTATTTATGCCCACAAACAGTCTGGACCTTCATGTACATCTGGTTCGAAGAGAAACTGGAAGGTGCTGCCAATAAGCGAAGAAAACAAGACTCGGGCAAACTGACGAGCAATTTAATCCTCAGAAAAACCCTCAAACACATTGCGTGGTGGGCGATTGCCATTGCGACGGGCTTAACCTTTGTTGGTTACTTCATCCCAATCAAAGAGTTAGTGGTTGGCTTCTTTACCTTTAACTCGTCTTTCTGGCCGGTGTTTTGGGTACTGTTCTTTGCTGGGTGTACGTATGCCAATGCGGGTTGGATGCGTTCAATTGTTTGTCTGCACATGTGTCCTTACGCGCGTTTCCAGTCGGCAATGTTCGATAAAGACACCTTCATCGTTGGTTACAACACAGAACGTGGTGAAAGCCGTGGCCCTCGCTCTCGTAAAGCTGATCCAAAAGAGCTTGGTCTAGGCGACTGTATTGACTGTAACCTGTGTGTTCAAGTGTGCCCAACAGGGATTGATATCCGTGACGGTCTGCAATACGAGTGTATTAACTGCGGCGCGTGTATTGATGCCTGTGACAACACCATGGAGCGTATGGGTTACGAGAAAGGCCTGATCAACTACACCACCGAGCACAGACTTGAAGGTCATTCGACCAAGGTAATGCGTCCTAAGCTATTGGGCTATGGCGCCATCTTGATCGTGATGCTGGGCTTGTTCTTCGCCCAAATCGCGAGCGTTGATCCCGCCGGCCTAAGTGTTCTGCGTGACAGAAACCAGCTGTTCAGAGTCAATAACCAAGGGTTGGTTGAAAACACCTACACCTTGAAAGTGATCAACAAGACTCAACAAGAGCAAGAGTACAAGCTCGATGTTAGCGGACTGCCCGACTCTATCTGGTATGGCAAACAGACGATTACTGTCGATCCAGGCGAGGTTTTGAACCTACCTATCAGTTTAGGCGCCGACCCAGAAAAACTGAGCTCACCAGTTTCGACAATTCAGTTTATACTCTCGGATAATGAAGAGTTTACGATGGAAGTCGAAAGCCGCTTTATCAAGAAGCTCTGATACCCGCACCTTAGTGCTTGGTATAACAACCCAATAAATGGAAAAAGGCTCAGTAATGAGCCTTTTTTATTCTATGACGATGCAAGCCTTTAACTTTGATAACCTGACTCCTGACTTCATGTGGTACGCACTGGAGAGCATTGGGGTTCGCGCTGAATCCGGGCTTCTCGCTCTCAACAGTTACGAAAACCGAGTCTATCAGTTCACCGATGAAGACCGTAAGCGCTACGTCGTTAAGTTTTATCGTCCGCAACGCTGGAACAAAGCACAGATCCAAGAAGAGCATGACTTCGCACTCGAGCTTATCGAACAAGAGATGCCGATTGCTCCTCCAATGCGAATCAACGGTGCAACCTTACATGAATACCAAGGCTACCTATTTGCACTATTTGAAAGTGTTGGCGGCAGACAGTATGAAGTCGACAATCTAGATCAACTGGAAGGCGTAGGGCGTTTTCTTGGTCGTATTCATAAAGCCAGCGCGGGAAGAACATTCCAACATCGCCCAACCATCAGCTTAGATGAATACCTTTATCAGCCACGTAAGATTCTAGAGAATTCTCAGTTTATCCCAACGCACCTAGAAAACGCCTTCTTCAATGACGTTGACCTTCTGATCAAAGAACTAGAGAGCCAGTGGCCGAGCAACATTGAGAATATCCGCCTGCATGGTGACTGCCACCCTGGCAATATCTTGTGGCGCGATGGGCCAATGTTCGTCGACCTTGATGACGCTCGTAACGGCCCTGCGATACAAGATCTGTGGATGCTGCTTAATGGCGAACGCCAAGATAAGCTGATGCAACTGGATATTTTACTAGAGAGTTACCAAGAATTTTGCGATTTTAATACCGCACAACTGAAACTAATCGAACCACTACGCGGTCTACGTATGGTGCATTACATGGCATGGTTGGCGAAGCGATGGCACGATCCTGCGTTTCCTCTGGCCTTCCCGTGGTTTAATGACCCGAAATATTGGGAGCAACAAGTACTTGCTTGTAAAGAGCAAATTGCTACCCTGCAAGAGCCACCACTTTCGTTAATGCCTCAGTGGTAACAGCAATCGCAACATACAACTAGATAAAAATTCAAACATAATGGAGATTGGATAAATGAAAAAGCTATTCGCATTTTTCTCATTGATCATGTTGAGCCTTTCAGCTCACGCTGCGAAATTTAACGAAGGTGAACACTACAAAGTTCTCGACCTAGAAGCATCAAAAAAACCAATGGTGACAGAGTTCTTCTCTTTTTACTGCCCACACTGTAATAGCTTTGAGCCAATCATCCAGCAGCTAAAACAACAGCTACCTAAAGACGCTAAGCTACAGAAGAACCATGTTTCATTTATGGGTGGCAACATGGGTCTGCCAATGAGCAAAGCTTACGCGACTATGATTGCACTGAAAGTTGAAGATAAAATGGTGCCAGTGATGTTTAACCGCATCCACACCATGAATAAGCCACCACGTGATGAAGAAGAACTGCGTCAAATCTTCTTAGACGAAGGCGTTGATGCGAAGAAATTCGATGCTGCATACAACGGCTTTGCTGTAGATTCTATGGTTCGTCGCTTCGACAAAGCATTCAAAGACAGCGGCCTTTCAGGTGTACCAGCTGTTGTGGTTAACAACCGCTACCTAGTAGAAGCTCAAGGTATCAACTCTCTTGATGAGTACTTCGAGCTCGTGAACTTCTTATTGAAGAAGTAAGCCATTGATGGAAGGAAGCTTCGGCTTCCTTTTTTTTGCTAGTTCAAAAATCATCATTGATAAATAATCAGCCAGAAAACGCAGTGCTTTACTGATATTAATAACCCGTCCTAAGAATCGGTGGGCAAGGAGCCCTTAAATGAAAATAAAAATAACTCTCTTGGCATTGAGCGTTGCGGCTTCTCCCGCTTTTGCCAAGCTTGCAGACCAACAAGGTTTCAGTGGTGAAATCTCTATAAATACCGGGGTTGCTTCTTCCACCTCGAACTTTAATACCGATGCTGATAGCAATCTTTCATCCACAGATCAGAAGGCTTCTTCGGAAAGCTCTTTTCTGGTTGCTCCTTTAGGTAGTGTTGCTTATACCTTTGGTGAAAAGCTAAACCATCAGGTTTACACGGGTACCGCTCGTGATGACATAGCAACGGGTACTGTTGTTCTAGAGGTTGGTTATAAATACCAGCTTGAGTCAGGCATGGTGATCAACGCTTCACTGCTGCCGACCATTATGTCAGGTGATACCTGGGCTGATCCGTACAACACCGCATCAGCTCGCACAAAGACCGATGAAACTGGCAATGCCTTTCGTTTGAAGCTAAGCAGTATTGCTGGTTCGCCATTTTCCCTTGATATGGCCTATGCAACCAAAGATGTTGAACAAGATGATGTGCCCGATGAACTAAAGCGTGATGCAGATACCTTCTACCTTAAGGGCCAATATCGACAGCCTCTGAGTCGTACCATGATGCTTATTCCATCTATCATCTACCAAACACGTGATGCAGATGGTAAAGCTGAGTCTTACGACCAAATTGGTGCAGAAGTGAGCCTATTCGGCACCGCAGGTCGTCACCAATATGCTCTAACCGCTGGTTACAACCAACGAGATTACGATGCGGGTAGCTCTTTGTTCAACAGTACGAAACGTAGCGACGACAACATCAATCTATTCGCCGCCTATGAATATGATCAATTCATGGATTGGGAAAACTGGTCGTTTATTTCACTAGCAGGCTACGGCACCAGCGACTCGAACATTACCTTCTACGACGAATCGCAATATATCGTTTCAGTTGGCTTGAACTACAAGTTCTAACCTTAGCGACTATAAACTGCAATCCAACGAAAGCCTGCATCTAAGCAGGCTTTTTTCTGCTTGCTAGACAGCCTGAGCCGTGAGTTGTTTCAACAATCGATCCATCGCTCGATAGCCAAGCGCTTCTGATAGATGTTTCTTTTCGATCTGCTCGTTACCGTCAAGGTCGGCAATGGTTCGTGCCACCTTAATGATTCGATGATAAGCACGAATCGACAGACCCAGTCGGTGCAACGCCGTTTCCAGAAACTCCGCATCCTCACGCCTTAGTGGGCAATACCTCTCAATTTCTCGGCTACCTAACAGTGCATTCGATTTATGGTTGCGAGATAGCATCAACTCTCGCGCCTGCCTGACCCTTTGTTTAACCACTTGAGTGGTTTCACCGCGATCACCACCCTCAGCGAGCATGCCTTTGGGAAGCAATGGGATCTCTAACGACATATCGAATCTATCCAATAACGGCCCTGATAGTCGATTGAGGTAACGCAGTATGATCTGTGGGTTGGCGCGTGCTTGGTTACCTTCGTAGTAGCCCGTTGGACTGGGGTTGAGTGCACCCACTAACTGAAAACGAGCAGGGAAACGAGTCTTGCCCGCGACACGGGAGATAATGATCTCTCCTGACTCTAATGGCTCTCGTAATGAATCAAGCACCTTGCGTTCAAACTCCGGCATCTCATCCAAAAACAATAAGCCGTTATGCGCCAAGGAGATCTCTCCGGGGCGAGGCACTGAGCCACCACCCACCAATGCTGCCATCGAACTGGAATGGTGAGGGGATCGAAAAGGTCGTTGCTTCCAGTTATATTGATTAATCTCTTGTTGCGTTAACGAGGCCACCGACGCTGTTTCCATCGCCTCGTCATCACTCATTTCAGGCAGCAAGTCACGCAGTCGAGAAGCGAGCATAGTCTTGCCAGTTCCGGGAGGTCCGAGAAAAAGTAAGTTATGGTTACCCGCCGCTGCGATCTCCAATGCTCGCTTACCCTGCTGTTGGCCAATGATGTCCTGCAAGTCGCGAAGCTCTGAAACATCAGCCTGATGATGTTCCGTTCTATATAGGCCAAGCTGAGCCTGTCCACACATGTCAGCGCAAACCTCCAACAAGGTTTGTGCAGATTTATGCGCTCCCTTGCCCACCAGCGCAGCCTGATCACCGTTATGGTGCGGGACAACTAAACATCGTTCAACGTTATCGGCGGCTAACGTCGCTGGCAACACACCCTTTACTGAGCGTAATTCTCCTGACAACGCCAACTCACCGATGAATTCATGCTGAGCTATTTTTGATGTCGGAAGCTGATCGGATGCCACCAAAATCCCAAGCGCGATTGGCAAGTCGAAACGGCCCCCTTCTTTGGGTAAATCCGCAGGAGCAAGATTGACGGTGATTCTTTTCGATGGAAACTCAAAGCGAGAATTGATGATCGCGCTTCTCACTCGATCTTTAGATTCCTTGACCGTTGTTTCAGGCAGACCCACCAGCGTAAAGCCAGGCATTCCGTTGCTTATATGCACCTCAACGGTCACTTCTGGCGCCTCTACACCCACACTAGCTCGGCTATGAATTATCGCGAGTCCCATAACTTTCCTTTGTCTTTGATTTAAAAGTATTCGCTCTGGATATTCGTTGCTCACCAAAGCTATAAGGTTGTTATATAGCTTGGTGGAATGGTGTTTTAATGTGAAAAAAGAATGACATTTTCCTTGTCATGCGGCAGATTTGTGTGATAACACTAGAGATGTAGACATTTACTGAAGACAATAAACGAGAAAACTCGAATATTATGATTTTTAACGCTCGCATTTACGCACTGATTAACCTGATTATCGTAGTCATTATTAAGACTGCGCGGGGGCGAGTGGGAAGAAAGTAACCACGAATTAGAAAAAACCCCCGCACTGACAAGTCCGGGGGTTTTTTCTAATTTAAACATTCGATTTTTATATTTTTGAGCATTTTCGGCTTTGCCGATTTACAGGAAGAATGGGAGCACAAGATGTGCAGAGACAAAGGAAACAGTTACCAAAATAAAGGTAATACGGGAGAATTCCGATGAAAGGCGCAGAACTAGTCGTATCCGCACTCAAGCAACAAGGAATTGAGACCGTATTTGGTTACCCAGGTGGTGCCATCATGCCAATCTACGATGCACTCTATGACGGCGGGGTTGAACATATCCTATGTCGCCATGAGCAAGGCGCTGCTATGGCCGCGATCGGCATGGCTCGAGCAACACAAGATGTCGCTGTTTGTATGGCAACGTCTGGCCCAGGTGCTACCAACCTAGTCACTGGCCTTGCTGATGCCTTTATGGACTCTATCCCAATGGTTGCCATCACAGGCCAGGTTGCAAGTTCCCACATTGGTACCGATGCATTCCAAGAAATGGATGTGATTGGTATGTCTCTGTCATGTACAAAACACAGCTACCTAGTAACTGATATTGAAGATCTAGCTCCAACGCTCGCTGAAGCGTTTGTGGTAGCAAAGTCTGGCCGCCCTGGCCCGGTTATCGTCGATATCGCTAAAGATGTTCAACTAGCCGAAGCTCCTGTTAACGCTCTTCCTGAATTTACTCCACCCGCAATTCCTGTTGCGACAACTGATGCCATTGAACAGGCACAGTACTTTTTGTCTCAAGCAACCCGTCCTGTTTTATACGTAGGTGGTGGTGTTCAACTTGCTAAAGCAACCGATGCGGTTCGTGAGTTTTTACGCCTTAACCCAATGCCAGCAGTAAGCACACTGAAAGGTTTGGGGACTATCGAACGTGATGACCCACACTACCTTGGTATGCTGGGTATGCACGGCACCAAAGCTGCTAACCTTGTGGTTCAAGAGAGTGACCTACTGATTGTTGTTGGTGCTCGTTTTGATGACAGAGTAACAGGCAAACTCGATACCTTTGCGCCGCATGCTAAGGTTATCCATATCGATATCGATGCCGCTGAGTTCAGCAAACTGCGTCTTGCCAATGCGCCAATTCGCGGTGACATCAACAAGATCATGCCTCAACTAGAGCTAAGCCAAGACATCTCCTCTTGGGTCCATCACTCTGAAGGCCTTCGTAGCTCATTCAAATGGCGTTACGACCACCCTGGTGATCTGATTTTTGCTCCACTGCTATTGAAGCAACTTTCAGACATGATGCCAGCAAGCTCTATGGTTTCGACCGATGTGGGCCAACACCAAATGTGGGCAGCTCAGCACATTCAGCCGCGCGATCCACAGAACTTCATTACCTCTGCCGGTTTAGGCACCATGGGCTTTGGCTTGCCAGCTGCAATGGGTGCATCGGTTGGGCGTCCTGATGACCAATCTATACTTATCTCTGGTGACGGCTCGTTCATGATGAACATTCAAGAGCTTGGCACATTGAAGCGTCGTCAGATCCCAGTGAAGATGGTACTGCTTAATAACTCTCGTTTGGGCATGGTTCGCCAATGGCAATCGCTGTTCTTTGATGGCCGCCACAGTGAAACTATCTTGGATGACAACCCTGACTTCGTGATGCTTGCGAAAGCGTTCGATATCCCGGGAAAAACCATCACTCGTAAAGAAGAAGTAGAACCCGCATTGAAAGAGATGCTAGAGAGTAAAACCGCTTACCTACTTCATGTTCTTATCGATGAAGAAGAAAACGTATGGCCACTAGTACCGCCAGGTGCTTCAAACAGTGAGATGTTGGAGAACACATAACATGAAAAGATACCTATTAGACATCAAAGCCGATGATAAGCCTGTACTACTAGAGCGTGTTCTTCGTGTTATCCGCCACCGTGGCTTCATTGTTAAGCAAGTTGCGGGCACTCAAAACCACGAAAGCAAAGTGGCGAGTGTTGAGATCATCGTAGACAGTGACCGTCCGATCTCGTTCTTGGTAAACCAAATCGAAAAGCTGTGGGATGTGCGTACCGTTGACGTTATCTCGATCAGCCGTAATGAACTGCCAAACAACAACTTACAACAAAAGATAAACGCATAAGGAACCGTAAACATGACAGCTAAAACAGCAGACTATATTTGGTTTAACGGTGAGATGGTTCCTTGGGCAGAGGCGAACGTTCACGTCTTGACTCACGCAATGCACTACGGTACTTCGGTGTTTGAAGGTGTTCGTTGCTACAACACACCAAAAGGGCCGGTTATCTTCCGTCACCCTGAGCACGCTAAGCGCCTAAAAGATTCAGCAAAAATCTACCGCTTCCCTATTCCTTACACAGAGGAAGAAATTATGGAAGCGACTCGCGAAACGCTACGCCAAAATAAGCTAGAGTCAGCGTACATCCGCCCTCTAGGTTTCGTAGGTAACGTTGGTTTGGGTGTCTGCCCGCCAGAAAACACTGAGATGGAGCTAATCATCGCTGCTTTCCCTTGGGGTTCTTACCTAGGCGAAGAAGCGCTAGAAAACGGCGTTGATGCGATGATTTCTAGCTGGAACCGTGCCGCTCCAAACACTATCCCAACCGCAGCAAAAGCCGGTGGTAACTACCTATCTTCACTACTGGTTGGTGGTGAAGCTCGCCGTCATGGTTACGATGAAGGCATCGCACTGAGTGTTGATGGTTACCTTTCAGAGGGTGCAGGTGAGAATATCTTTGTGGTACGTAACGGCGTACTATCAACGCCACCAGCGACCAGCGCAATTCTGCCGGGTATCACTCGTGATTCGATCATGACACTAGCAAAAGACATGGGTTATGAGATCCGTGAGGAGAACATTGCTCGTGAAGCACTATACCTTGCCGATGAAGTATTCATGACAGGCACAGCTGCCGAAATCGTTCCGGTTCGCAGCGTAGACAAAATTACAGTAGGTGAAGGCAAACGCGGTCCTATCACTGAAAAAGTTCAAGCGGCTTACTTTGGTTTATTCAATGGCACGACTGAAGATAAGTGGGGCTGGTTAGATTATGTTTACCCAGCAGACCAAACTTCAGCAAACCAAACGCAAACAACTAAGTAAGCAACAGCCAAATATTTTATAAGGATTTAAGCAATGCCAATCTATCGTTCAGCAACGACTACCCACGGACGCAACATGGCTGGTGCGCGCGCTTTATGGCGTGCAACTGGCGTTAAAGATGATGACTTCGGTAAGCCGATCATCGCGGTTGTAAACTCGTTCACTCAATTTGTACCAGGCCACGTTCACCTTAAAGACATGGGTCAACTGGTTGCGGGTGAAATAGAGAAAGCGGGCGGTATCGCTAAAGAATTCAACACCATCGCAGTCGATGATGGTATCGCAATGGGCCACGGCGGCATGCTGTACTCACTGCCATCACGTGAGCTTATCGCGGATTCAGTAGAATACATGGTCAATGCACACTGTGCTGATGCAATGGTGTGTATCTCTAACTGTGACAAAATCACTCCGGGAATGATGATGGCAGCAATGCGCCTTAACATCCCAGTGATATTTGTATCAGGCGGTCCAATGGAAGCAGGTAAAACTAAGCTTTCAGATCAAATCATCAAGCTCGACCTTGTTGACGCGATGATTCAGGGTGCCGATCCAACCATTTCTGATGAGCAAAGTGAGCAAGTAGAACGTTCAGCATGTCCAACCTGTGGTTCATGTTCAGGTATGTTCACTGCAAACTCAATGAACTGTCTAACAGAAGCACTTGGTCTATCTCAGCCTGGTAACGGTTCTATGCTCGCGACGCACGCAGACCGTGAAGAACTGTTCATCAATGCCGGTAAGCGCATCGTTGATCTAACCAAGCGTTATTACGAGCAAGACGACGAGTCAGCACTGCCACGCAACATCGCAAACCGCGCAGCCTTTGATAATGCAATGGCGCTAGATATCGCGATGGGTGGTTCAAGTAACACAGTACTTCACCTTTTAGCGGCAGCTCAAGAAGGTGAGATTGATTTTGATATGGGTGATATCGACGAGATGTCTCGCCGCGTTCCACACCTATGTAAGGTTGCGCCTTCAACACCTAAATACCACATGGAAGACGTTCACCGTGCTGGTGGCGTAATGGCTATCCTAGGTGAGCTTGATCGTGCAGGTCTACTGAATAACCAAACTCGCACCGTGCTTGGTCTAAGCATGCAAGAGCAACTTGCGCAGTACGACATCATTCAGACAGAAGACGAAGCGGTGCTTAAGTTCTTCCGTGCTGGCCCTGCGGGCATCCGTACAACTAAAGCTTTCTCACAAGATTGCCGTTGGGATCGTCTTGACGACGATCGTAAAGAAGGTTGTATTCGTACTAAAGAAAACGCATTCAGCCAAGAAGGTGGCCTAGCGGTACTTTCAGGTAACATCGCGGTTGATGGTTGTATCGTTAAAACAGCGGGTGTTGATGAAGAAAACCTTAAATTCCAAGGCCCTGCAATCGTATTCGAAAGCCAAGATACGGCAGTAGATGGCATCTTAGCGGGTAAAGTAAAAGCCGGCGAAGTGGTTGTTATTCGTTACGAAGGTCCTAAAGGTGGTCCGGGTATGCAAGAGATGCTTTACCCAACGACTTACCTAAAATCGATGGGGCTAGGCAAGTCTTGTGCTCTACTGACTGATGGTCGCTTCTCTGGTGGTACATCAGGCCTGTCTATCGGTCACGCTTCTCCAGAAGCAGCAAGTGGCGGTGTGATTGGTCTAGTGAACACTGGCGATATTATCACTATCGACATCCCTAGCCGCTCAATCACACTTGATGTGCCAGAAGCAGAGCTAGAAGCTCGTCGTGTTAAACAAGATGCACTGGGTTGGAAACCAGAAAACCGTCAGCGTGAAGTGTCATTCGCACTGAAAGCTTACGCGAGCATGGCAACCAGTGCCGACAAAGGCGCAGTGCGTGATAAGTCTAAGCTTGAGGGCTAACTATGAGTGACGACACCTCCAGCCCCCAAAAACAAACTGGCGCAGATTATCTGCGTCAGATCCTGAGAGCGCCGGTTTATGAAGCGGCAATCGTGACACCTCTGCAGGATATGCCACGTTTAAGCGCGCGCATTGGTAATCAGGTTCAGCTTAAACGAGAAGACCGTCAGCCGGTGCACTCGTTCAAGCTACGTGGTGCCTACAACATGGTATCAAGCCTTTCTGAACAACAGAAAGCCGCAGGTGTGATTGCTGCATCGGCAGGTAACCATGCTCAAGGTATGGCGCTGTCCGGTTCTAAGCTTGGTATTCAGACCACGATTGTGATGCCAAAAACGACGCCGGATATCAAGGTTGATGCGGTACGCGGATTTGGTGGTAACGTGGTTCTGCACGGCAGTAATTTCGATGAAGCAAAAGCGGAAGCGGAACGCCTATCGGCTGAACATGGCTTCACCTTTGTACCTCCTTTCGATCACCCACTGGTGATTGCAGGGCAAGGTACTATGGGCATGGAGATGCTGCAGCAAAACGGTCACATGGATTATATCTTTGTGCCGGTTGGTGGTGGTGGCTTAGCCGCTGGTGTTGCAGTGCTTATCAAACAACTGATGCCAGAGATTAAAGTGATTGCGGTAGAGCCTGAAGACTCAGCTTGCTTGAAAGCAGCACTGGATGCGGGTGAACCAGTGGTACTGGATCAGGTCAGCATGTTTGCTGATGGTGTTGCGGTTAAACGCATTGGTGAAGAAACCTTCCGTCTTTGCCAACAGTACATTGATGGTCATATTACAGTCTCTAGCGATGAAATCTGCTCTGCGGTAAAGGACATCTTTGAAGACACCCGTGCAATTGCCGAACCTTCAGGAGCACTTGCTCTGGCAGGTCTTAAGAAGTTTGCTGAACAAAACCAACTGCAAGATAAGCAACTGGCGACGGTCTTGTCTGGTGCTAACACCAACTTCCACGGTCTGCGTTATGTCTCTGAGCGTTGTGAATTGGGTGAGAAGCGAGAAGGTCTACTTGCGGTGACTATTCCAGAACGACAAGGGGCATTCCTAGAGTTCTGTAATATCATTGGTGGTCGAGCGGTGACTGAGTTTAACTACCGCCACAACGACGAAAGCCTCGCGAATATCTTCGTTGGTGTACGTCTACAAGGTGGCCAAGAAGAACTCGAACACATCATCAACGACCTACGCGAGGGCGGCTACCCAGTTGTCGACCTGTCTGATGACGAGATGGCAAAACTGCACATTCGCTACATGATTGGCGGTAAACCATCGAAACCTCTTAAAGAACGTCTGTACAGCTTTGAGTTCCCAGAATACCCAGGTGCATTGATTAAATTCCTTGATACCTTAGGTACCCACTGGAATATCAGCCTGTTCAATTATCGTAACCACGGTGCCGACTACGGTCGTGTATTGTGTGGCTTTGAGCTTGATGATGATGATTTGGCTCAGTTCTCGACACATTTACGAGAACTTGGCTATCAGTGTAAAGATGAAACCGATAACCCTTCCTACAAGTTCTTCTTGTCTTAAGAGTTAACGACCGAATCAAAAAAGAGCGAGTATTTACTCGCTCTTTTTATTGGTGCTGATTCAACTTAAGCTTGAAAAGGATCTTTTTGTAAACAGATCATTAGATCGCCTTACGATGATCCAACCAATCTTGGTGAAGTTGCTCACTCGATCCTAGGTACTTCACCATCCATTCGATCAGTTTATGGTTATCGTCTTTTCGCCACACCAAACAACAATGACTCTGCGGGCTCGGTTCAGGCAGTATTTTTTCCACCAGCAAGCCTTGTTCGATAATTGGCGCGGCAATGTGCCTCGGCATATAACCCACCCCTACTCCATTTTTAAGACATTCAATTGCGCTATACCAGTTGGGTAACAACAGGCGTCGTTGATTTGAGTAATGGCCTGTGTGTCGCTTAGGAAGCACGCTGGAGGTATCATCCAAACAGATCGCTGGATATTGACTGACAAAGGCTTCATTGAGGTTTTGTTCTCGCACACAAGGGTGACTGGGTGACATTACAAATGCCCAATCTAACCGCCCCATATCCTTAACTTCAAAGTCACCGCCAACCGGAATCGCCGAAGTGGCGCCAATTACGATATCCGCTCTGCCCTGAGCAATAGCTTCCCAAGAACCGTTAAACACTTCCATATTGATCTGCAGTTCAGCGAACTCAAAGGTTTGATAAAACTCTTCAATCATCGGCTTCATCTTGTCGAGCTTAACCACGTTATCAAGGGTTAGACGTAGGGTTTTCTTCCAACCACGTGCAGCGCGGCGAGTTTGTGCACTGAGTTCTTCCATCTGCCTCAGTAACGCACGAGCCTCTTCAATGAACAATTCACCTGCCGGTGTCAGCTCTACTTTTCTTGGTAAACGTCTGAAAAGTAGAACATCCAGTTCTTGCTCAACCTGCCTAACACCGTAGCTGATCGCCGATGGTACTTTGTGCAATTGTTCTGCCGCCGCAGTAAAACTGCCTAAGCGAGCTACCGTATCGAGCATTTCTAAAGAGGATTTAGAGAACATAAGCCTTCAAATTTTTTGATTGATAACCACATATTTTAGCGTTTTATTTTATCAGGTCTGAAAAATAGAATGTCAGCATAAATAAACAGGGGCTTTCACTTCTGTATATCAAACAATTTTTTTGATGATAAAAACATCACTATCTTTAGCTTAATGGCATCTTATGAATATTTCTAAATTTCAATTGGTCTACCTTGCAGTTCTTTCAATGCTTGGCTTTATTGCGACCGATATGTACCTTCCTGCATTTAAGGCAATGGAAGTTGATTTCGCAACCGGCCCAGAGCAGATTGCTCTGTCTTTAACGGTATTCCTTGGCGGTATGGCAATGGGTCAGCTTCTTTGGGGCCTAGCGAGTGACAAGTATGGTCACCGTAATACGTTGGCTGTTGGTCTTGTTATTTTTACCGCAGCTTCATTCGGCTTAGCATTCAGCACCGAGGTATGGCACCTACTGACACTGCGATTCATTCAAGCGATCGGCGTATGTGCTCCAGCGGTAATCTGGCAAGCAATGGTTATCAAGCGTTACTCGCAAAGCAGTAGCCAGCAAATTTTTGCAACCATCATGCCTTTGGTTGCACTATCTCCTGCACTAGCACCTCAGCTAGGTGTGTTACTGGCGGATAGCTTTGGCTGGCACAGCATCTTCATCACATTAACCTTGATGGGAGCACTGCTAGTGGCGACAACAATGGCTCAACCAAAAGAAGCGCCTGAAGTAAAACAGACATCGATTAAGACAGACATCAAGATGTTGCTTAAATCAAAGCCTTACATGGGTAATGTTTTAATGTTTGCATCAGCATCGGCAGCATTCTTCGCTTACCTAACGGGTATGCCAGAGATCATGGCTCAACTAGGTTATGAAGCAAAAGACATCGGTTTGAGCTTTATCCCACAAACAATCGCGTTCATGGCGGGTGGCTACTTCGGTAAGCAAGCGGTGAAGAAATATGGCGATGGCGTTGTACTAAGAAACCTTATCGGTTTGTTCAGCGTAGCGGCGATGCTTATCTTCATCGCATCACAGTGGGAATTGACGTCAATCTGGCCTCTACTTGCGCCTTTCTGTTTGATTGCTGTCGCAAACGGCGCACTTTACCCAATCGTAGTAAACCGTGCCCTATCAAGCGCTAAACAGAGCCCAGCAACAGCCGCTGGTCTACAAAACAGCTTGCAAATCAGTATCAGTGGCCTATCAAGTGCATTGGTCGCGGCAATGGCTAGCCAAGCACTAAGCGCAACGGGTATCGCGGTTGTGATTTGCTTGGGTGCATTGTGGGTTGGCTACATTGTTTCGAACAAAGAGCTTTCTGAACACTTCGCGACACCAGACAACTCTCGAGTGGTCGCTGACGAGAAACAAGACTAATTTCTGGATTAACGAAAACAAAAAAGAGCGAGTAATCTCGCTCTTTTTTATATCTAAATTCAGCCTTTGCTTATAACGATTTCGAAGCCGCTTCACCGTCAACAATTTCTAACGCTGGCGCTTTATGGCGGCTGTATTCATCATAGTTAACCACTCGGCTGCGACCCATATCTTTCGCCATGTACAGAGCATTATCGGCCATCTTAACCAGAGACTCGGTATCAGAGGCTGGCTTAGGATACGTGGCCACACCAATTGAAACTCCAAGCTGCCCTAGCGATAGGCCTTTGTGCTCAAGGTGCATTGAACGCACCGCATCACACAAGGTTTGACCAAACTCCGTCGCTTCTTGCATTGAATAATGTGGAAGCAGTACCGCTAACTCCTCACCACCGAGCCGGCAAGCAATCTCGTCTTCGCTGACACTCTGTTTGAGTAGCGCACTGATCTCTTTCAATACGAAGTCACCTGCATCATGACCAAAGTTGTCATTGAAGCGTTTGAAGTGATCCAAATCGAGCATCAATAGCGATAATGGCTGCTCGCTGGTGGCCGAATTCATTGAGTGTTCTTCCAGTTTTTGTTCGAAGAAACGACGGTTGAATAAACCTGTCAGCGGATCGCTTAATGCTTGCGAGCGAAGCTTCTCTTGCAGGCTCAGGTTAGCTAATGCTAAGCCTAAGTGCTCGGAAACACTGAACGCCAATTGCTCGGTAATGGGATCTATCTTGATGTCACCAACACCGAAATAAAGGTGCATGATGCCGATGGTGTTGCCGTGTGCTGTCAACGGAATACACAGGGTTTGGTTGTTTTCCATCTCATGCATGTGACCACAGGTTAACGAGTGGAAATCATCATTCGATTGATGTGCACGTCCTTTACGCAGTGACCAGCACTCTTCTGGAGCAAAGCTCGCACTTCCCGGCCAAGTCTCTCCCCAATCGAGCTGAGTGATCAACTGATTACGCGATGCACGCATCAAAGAAACACTGCCGTTCACGTTACCAAGAATTCTCGGCAAGATATCCGACACGATCTGTTGGGCTTCCACCATGTTGTTACACGCGGCAAGCATATTCGCGAGGCGGTGCATCAACTCAATTTCGTGGGTTCGTTGGCGAATGCGTTCATCTTGCTTCTTCTGTTCTTCTTCCACTCGATGAACAATTTGGCGATTACTCACGTAAGAGGTGCCGATCAAGAAGCTCAAACTCAGTAACACCATACCAACCAGAATCCCCATCAATTGGAAGTTCATCTGTTTCAGTTGATGCATTGGCGAAGAGATCACGATAACGAAATCTCGCCCGTTAACGCTCTCTTTCATCGAATAGTAGATTCGGTCGATGGAGGTAACGGTACTAAAACGGACATCACTGCCAGTACCTTGTTGAAGGGCTTGCTTGAATTCGGGGCGGTTACCGTGATTTTCAACTCTAGCTAGTGCATGGTCTGAAAGATCCGTATCACCAATCACGACACCATCGGGACTGATCACTTGGATTCGGAGTCGAGTGTTGGCTTGCGTTAAGTCTCCGATGTAATCATCGACATCCATATCAGCTGTAAATAGCTGACTATCCTCACGAATTTCATAGATAACGTCTGACATCAAAGAGACAAGATGATCACGCTCATTCTCAACAACCAGCTTTTCCAACGTTACATAAAAGCCATAGAGACCTATTAACATTGAAAAAGACAAAATAATGATCGGCAATGTTTGCCATTTCTTTTCAACCAATATCACCGTACATCAACCCATTTATACCGAACCACTGCCCGAATATTAACAATCTATTAAAAAAATACAATTGCCAAATTGATTATTTTGTTAGCAGTGAGTGACCGATACAAAAAAGCCAATAGCGATGCTACTGGCTTTCTTAAGAATATCTTTTGAACGTTAGAGATTATTTCTTAGTTGGACGTTTCCAATCAGCAATCTTACGTTCTTTCGCACGGCTGATAACCAGCTCATTTTCAGAAACATCGCGTGTTACTGTAGAGCCAGCTCCAACGGTAGCACCATTACCAATCGTAACAGGCGCTATTAATTGGCTATCTGAACCAACGAACACGTCGTCGCCGATGATGGTCTTAAACTTATTCGCACCATCGTAGTTACAAGTAATTGCACCCGCACCCACGTTTACGCGCTGACCAATTTCAGCATCGCCTAGATACGTTAAGTGGTTCGCTTTAGAACCTTCACCAAGGCGAGTGTTTTTCACTTCGACAAAGTTACCAACGTGCGAGTTATTACGCATGTCAGCACCAGGACGTAAACGAGTGAAAGGACCAACCGTACAGTCTTCACCAACTGTTGCACCTTCAATCACGCTGTATGGGCGAACAATGGTGTTGTCATCGATCTCACAGTCTTTCAATACGCAGCCAGTGCCGATAACCACGTTATCGCCAATGCTGACGCTGCCTTCGATGATAACGTTAGTATCAATCTCAACGTCCATACCGCACTGCAGTTCACCACGCAGATCAAAGCGGCTTGGGTCGCGTAGCATTACGCCTTGCTTCAATAGTTTGTCTGCTTGCTCAGCTTGGTAAGCGCGCTCTAGACGAGCCAGTTGAGAGCGGTCGTTTACGCCTTCCACTTCAATCGGGCTTATTGGGTGTACCGCTTCAACTGCACGACCTTCGTCGTGAGCCGCTGCGATAACGTCAGTCAGGTAATATTCACCCTGTGCGTTGTCGTTACTTAGGCCAGACAACCAACGCTTGAGATCGCCACCAGTCGCAACCATAACGCCAGTGTTGATCTCTTTGATAAGCTTCTGCTCATCTGTTGCATCTTTCTGCTCAACGATAGCCACAACAGGGCCATTACGACGAATAATACGTCCGTAACCCATCGGGTTGTCTAACACGACAGTAAGTAGCGCGATGCCACCGTTTGGTTGAGCGTCTAATAGGTTTTCAATGGTTTCAGGTGAGATAAGAGGCACATCACCGTAGAGCACCAATACTTTTTCATCATCAGCGAAATGTGCAGATGCTTGATCCACAGCGTGGCCTGTGCCGAGCTGTTCAGCTTGCAGTGCCCAGTTTACAGATTCTTCAGCTAAGGTAGCCTTCATCTGATCACCACCGTGGCCGTAAACCAGGTTGATGTTTTGAGCGCCTAGACCATTACATGTATCGATAACATGCTTCACCATTGGCTTACCCGCAAGTGTGTGCAGAACCTTTGGTGTGTTTGAATACATGCGAGTGCCTTTGCCCGCCGCGAGAATTACCGCGCTAAACTTCATTGTAAACCTATCCAACGTTATTTTTATTAAGCCGATATTGTAACCGTTTTTGGGCAAAAAATTAAATCGCAATAACCATTTAACCAGTAGTGATACGTAAAAGAAGCATTTTTGAGAATCTAAAAATGCAAAAAGGCGACCCTTAGGTCGCCTTTATCTCAGAGTCTATAATCTTAAAAAGATTAACGACGCTGTTTTGTCAGTTCGATAACTCGTAACTGAGCAATGGCTTTAGCCAGTTCACCGGCCGCTTGTGCGAAGTCTATGTCGCCATGCTGATTTTGGATATTCTCCACAGCCTTGCGTTTAGCTTCTTCCGCCTTTGCTGCGTCTAGCTCTTCACCACGGATAGCTGTATCAGCCAGTACAGTCGCTGTACCAGGCTGAACTTCTACCATACCACCAGAAACATAAATGATTTCTTCGTGGCCGTGCTGCTTAACAATACGCACCATACCAGGCTTGATAGCGGTTAGCAGTGGAGTATGACCATGGAAAATACCAAGCTCACCCTCACTACCGGTCACCTGAAACGTCTCAACAAGGCCTGAGAAAATTTGTTTCTCTGCACTTACAACGTCTAGGTGAAAGGTTATTGCTGCCATATCGCCTCCTAGTTAGCCTTATAGCTTCTTAGCATTCTCGATAGCTTCGTCAATTGCACCACAGTACATGAACGCTTGCTCTGGAATGTCATCGTATTCACCAGATAGAAGACCTTGGAAGCCACGTAGAGTCTCTTTAAGAGGTACGTAAACGCCTGGGTCACCTGTAAATACTTCCGCTACGTGGTAAGGCTGAGTTAGGAACTTCTCAATCTTACGAGCACGAGATACAACTTGCTTATCTTCTTCAGATAGCTCGTCCATACCTAGGATAGCAATGATATCTTTCAGCTCTTTATAGCGCTGAAGAGTAGACTGAACGCCACGAGCGATGTCGTAGTGCTCTTGTCCAACTACCAATGGATCCAGTTGACGTGAAGTAGAATCTAGCGGGTCGATCGCTGGGTATAAACCCATAGATGCGATGTTACGGTTAAGTACAACCGTTGCATCCAAGTGAGCGAACGTTGTTGCTGGAGACGGGTCAGTCAAGTCATCCGCTGGTACGTATACCGCCTGTACAGACGTGATAGAACCAGATTTAGTTGACGTGATACGCTCTTGTAGAACACCCATTTCTTCAGCCAGTGTAGGTTGGTAACCTACCGCAGAAGGCATACGACCTAGAAGTGCTGATACTTCAGTACCTGCTAGTGTGTAACGGTAGATGTTATCAACGAACAGTAGAACGTCACGACCTTCGTCACGGAAGCGCTCTGCCATTGTTAGACCAGTCAGTGCAACACGTAGACGGTTACCTGGTGGCTCGTTCATCTGACCGTAAACCATCGCTACTTTTGATTCTTCAGGTTTTTCGATGTTTACAACACCTGCTTCCTGCATCTCAAAGTAGAAATCGTTACCTTCACGAGTACGCTCACCTACACCTGCAAATACAGATAGGCCTGAGTGTTGAAGTGCGATGTTGTTGATAAGTTCCATCATGTTAACGGTCTTACCTACACCAGCACCACCGAATAGACCGATTTTACCACCCTTAGCGAATGGACAAATCAAGTCGATTACTTTAACACCAGTTTCTAGAAGAGCTGTCTCGTTAGACTGCTCTTCGTAGCTTGGAGCTTCACGGTGAATGGCGTAATGCTCTTCAGCACCAATCTCGCCACACTCATCAATCGCGTCACCTAGGACGTTCATGATACGACCCAATGTCTTAGTACCTACTGGTACTGAGATTGGAGCGCCAGTATTTTCAACTGTCAAACCACGACGTAAACCATCAGAGCTACCCATTACGATTGCGCGAACTACGCCACCGCCAAGTTGTTGCTGAACTTCAAGAACTAGACGTTCTTGTACTTCATTAACATTCAGAGCGTCGTATACACGAGGTACTTCACCCTGTGGGAACTCTACGTCGACTACCGCACCGATGATCTGTACGATCTTACCTGTAGCCATCGTTAATCCTCTAACTATTTAGTTTTACCTAAGCTTAAACCGCAGCTGCGCCTGAAACGATCTCAGAAAGTTCTTGTGTAATCGCCGCTTGACGCGCTTTGTTATACACAAGTTCTAAGTCATCAATAATGTCACCAGCGTTATCTGTTGCTGATTTCATTGCAATCATTCGAGCCGCTTGCTCACAAGCAAGGTTCTCAACCACACCTTGGTACACTTGAGATTCGACATAGCGAACCAATAGTGCATCTAGTAGTGGTTTTGGCTCGGGCTCATAAATGTAGTCCCAAGAATGACTGCGTTTCATTTCTTCGCTGTCTGATTTAGGCAAAGGAAGTAATTGATCGATCGTTGGTTCTTGAACCATAGTGTTTTCAAACTTGTTGAACACTACGAACAGGCGATCTAATTCGCCTTCATCATATTTCTTCAGCATAACGCTTACAGAGCCAATCAAGTCTTCAAGGCTTGGACGATCGCCCAGACCAGAAACTTGAGCTGCTACTTTCGCGCCGCTGTTGTTGAAAAATGCTGTCGCTTTTGAACCTACAATTGCAAGTTCAACGTCAGCACCTTTCTCAGACCAATCTTTCATGTCGTTCATGGCTTTTTTGAACAAGTTAATGTTCAAACCACCACAAAGACCGCGGTCTGTAGAAACGATGATGTAACCAACACGTTTGGCTTCACGTTCCTCAAGATAAGGATGCTTATACTCGAGGCTACCATTAGCCAAATGACCGATCACTTTACGCATTGTTTCTGCATATGGACGAGTAGCTTCCATTGCGTCTTGAGAACGACGCATTTTTGAAGCTGCTACCATTTCCATTGCTTTCGTAATCTTCTGTGTGCTTTTAACACTACCGATTTTATTACGTATCTCTTTTGCGCCGGCCATCGTTACTCTCCGTTAATGGTATGAGGTGGCCCTAAGACCACCTACCAATTACCAGGTCTGGGTTGCCTTGAAATCGTCAACAAGCTTCTTCAGCTCAGCTTCGATTTCTTTATTGAAAGCACCCGTTGTGTCGATCTGTGTTGCTAGATCGGCATATTGACCACGAGCAAACGACAGTAAAGCAGCTTCAAAGTCTAGAACTTTAGAAAGTTCAACGTCTTGAAGGTATCCACGCTCTGCAGCGAAGATTACTAGAGCTTGGTCAAATACAGACATAGGAGCGTATTGCTTCTGCTTCATCAGTTCTGTAACTTTTTGACCGTGGTCTAGCTGCTTCTTAGTCGCTTCATCAAGATCCGAAGAGAACTGGGCAAATGCTGCAAGTTCACGGTATTGAGCTAGAGCAGTACGGATACCGCCAGATAGCTTCTTGATGATTTTAGTCTGCGCCGAACCACCTACACGAGAAACTGAGATACCTGGGTCAACAGCTGGACGTACGCCCGCGTTGAATAGCTCAGTTTGTAGGAAGATCTGACCATCAGTAATCGAGATTACGTTCGTTGGTACGAATGCAGATACGTCACCAGCTTGCGTTTCGATGATAGGTAGAGCAGTTAAAGAACCAGTCTTGCCTGTCACTTCACCGTTAGTGAATTTTTCTACGTATGCTTCGCTTACACGAGCAGCACGCTCTAGTAGACGAGAGTGAAGGTAGAAAACATCACCTGGGAACGCTTCACGACCTGGTGGACGCTTAAGTAGTAGCGAGATTTGACGGTAAGCTACAGCTTGCTTAGATAGATCATCATAAACAATCAGTGCATCTTCACCGCGATCACGGAAGTATTCGCCCATCGCACAACCAGCATACGGTGCAAGGTATTGCAGCGCTGCAGATTCAGAAGCAGATGCAACAACAACAACAGTGTTTGCTAGTGCGCCGTGCTCTTCTAGTTTGCGAACTACGTTAGCAATAGTCGACGCTTTTTGGCCGATAGCTACGTAGATAGAGAAAATACCAGAATCTTTTTGGTTAATAATCGCATCGATCGCCATTGCTGTTTTACCAGTCTGACGGTCACCGATTACTAGTTCACGTTGACCACGACCGATAGGGATCATTGAGTCAACTGACTTGTAACCAGTTTGAACAGGTTGATCTACCGATTTACGGTCGATTACACCTGGTGCGATAATTTCTACAGGCGAAGTCAATTTAGCTTCGATTGGACCTTTACCATCAATTGGCTCACCTAGCGTGTTTACAACACGACCAAGCATTTCAGGACCTACTGGTACTTCTAGAATACGACCAGTACCTGTAACTTTCATGCCTTCCTGTAGGTCAGCATACGGGCCCATTACAACAGCACCAACCGAATCACGGTTCAAGTTTAGTGCTAGAGCGTAACGGCCACCCGGTAGTTCGATCATTTCACCTTGCATCACGTCCGCTAGGCCGTGGATGCTAAGGATGCCATCGCTTACAGAAACGATAGTACCTTCATTGCGAGCTTCACTAACAACGTCGAAAGATTCAATACGTTGTTTAATTAGATCGCTAATTTCAGTGGAATTAAGTTGCATGCTCCAATCCCCATTAAGACTGCAATGCATCGCTCAGGCGGTCTAAACGACTGCGCGCTGAGTTATCGATGACTAGGTCTCCGGCTCGAATAATAACTCCACTAAGTAGAGTCTCATCTATACTGCAATTCAGCTGAACTTTGCGCGCTAAGCGCTGTTCCAATTTGCTGCTGATCTCTGCGCGTTGTTCTTCAGAAAGTTCTACCGCTGAAGTTACTTCAACGTCGATCTCTTTCTCATACTCTTTTTTGAGTATAAAGAACTCTTTACAAACATCAGGAAAAGCCATTAAGCGGCCATTCTCTGCCATCACTTTAATTAAGTTCTGACCGAATTCATCAAATTGTTCGCCACAAATTACAATGAATACTTCAGCTAATTTTTCAGCAGTCATAGAACCGCTTAATAAATTATGAACATCATCATTTTGTGCCACTTCGGCAGCAAAAGTAAGCATCTGACCCCATTGGTCTAGCTCACCTTTATCTACCGCAAAGTCAAACGCTGCTTTAGCATAGGGGCGTGCGATTGTAGTCAAATCAGACATATACAGCCCCTTGCTTTAAAGTTTTGCAGTAATGTTGTTAAGAAGATCATCGTGTACATCTTTATCGATTGTACGCTCAAGGATTTTCTCAGCACCAGCTATAGCCAGAGTTGCGACTTGTTTGCGCAGGTCATCACGGGCACGTGTACGCTCTGCTTCAATTTCTGCTTCAGCTTGCGCTAAGATTTTCTGGCGTTCTGCCTGAGCTTCTTCGCGTGCTTCATCAATAATTTGAGCTTTACGTTTGTTTGCCTGATCAATAACCTCAGTTGCAGTGCGCTTTGCTTCTTTCATTTGCTCAGAAGCGTTGGCTTGTGCCAGGTTCAAGTCTTTAGCAGCGCGTTCAGCGGCTACTAGACCGTCAGCAATTTTTTTCTGACGTTCTTCAATTGCTTGCATGATTGGTGGCCATACATATTTCATGCAGAACCAAACAAACAATGAAAAAGCAATTGCTTGACCTAACAGAGTTGCGTTCATATTCACAACAGCTACCCCTCGTTAAGAATCAACTACAAAAATTTAATTAACTATTGAGAGTTAATTAGCCTGCTAGTTGACCAACAAATGGGTTAGCAAACGTGAATAGTAGTGCGATTACGATACCGATCATTGGAACAGCATCCAGTAGACCAGCGATGATGAACATCTTAACTTGTAGCATTGGAGCCATTTCAGGTTGACGCGCAGCGCCTTCTAGGAATTTACCACCAAGAATAGCAAAACCAATTGCAGTACCTACGGCACAAAGACCAACAATAATAGCAACAGCGATTGCTGAAAAACTTAGTACAGTTTCCATTTACGTTCTCCGATTAACATTAATAGTTAGAATAAAGCTTAAAAATTTTTTTTAGTGATCACTATCTTCATGAGCCATTGATAAGTAAACGATTGTCAACATCATGAAAACAAACGCTTGAATCAAAATAACCAAGATATGGAAGATAGCCCAAGGTAGTGCACCTACCCATTGTAAGTACCACGGTAGCATTGCCGCGATAAGAATAAACACCACCTCACCCGCAAACATATTACCAAATAAACGCATACCTAGAGATAGTGGCTTCGCTAATAACGAAATTACCTCAAGTACCAAGTTAAATGGAATCATGATTGGGTGATTAAATGGATGCAGTGCCAATTCTTTAGCAAATCCGCCTAGACCTTTCACTTTGATGCTGTAGTAGATCATCAGAGCAAAAACACCTAAAGCCATTGCCATTGTTATATTTACATCAGCTGTAGGAACCACTTTCAAGTAAGGGATACCTAGCCAATGCTCTGCAGGATATGGTAAGAAATCGATAGGCACTAAGTCCATCAAGTTCATTAATATAATCCAGCAGAATATAGTCAGTGCTAGTGGGGCAATCAGAGGGTTGCGGCCATGGAAAGTTTCTTTAACGTTGTCACCAACGAATTCCACTACCATTTCAACAAAACACTGAAGCTTACCAGGTACACCTACTGTTGCTTTCTTAGCGACTGAGCGAAAAACCCAAAGGAATAACATCCCTGTCAACACCGAAAAAAACAGACTGTCTATATGTACGTTCCAGAAACTTGTCTCCTCTACAAGACCAAACTTAGCTAAAGAAAGGTTTTGTAAGTGGTGCTCAATGTATCCGGATGCTGTTGGCGCAGCCATAACTCATCCTATTTTTTATTGTTAATGAAAAGCACTGGCGCAAAGATATTAATACCTAGAACCAGTAAATAGGTCAGTTTGAGGGGAACTAATTCCACCTGCATATACATGTAGACAATAGAGAATAGTAGAACTGTGATAAGGATTTTTAGCGCTTCGCCTGCATAGAACGACGCCGCAACTAACTTAGTTGCACGAGCTCCACTAAATAGGAAAGCACACACACAAAAAACTGCATTTGCGATGACAAAAATACCGCCACCGATTAATGCAGCAAAACCCCAATCAGGATTAACAGCTAAACCTAACCCTATCGCCACTAATATAACCGCGCTAAGCTCGATCAATAACATTTGCTTTGCAAGCACTCGTCCTGGTCTTGCTAACGCCGCTACCATGTATTCGTTCCTCTTTTAAGCCTTCTTTACTACTCGCTTAAAAGCGTGCTGAGAAATTGGCGAAAATTATACGTTCAGCCAAATTGATTGCAATAACAATGCAGCAATCATTTACATTTTTGTATACAAACCTACAACTTTTGTACGAAATTACTTGTTTATTACATAATTGACCTAAATCAATTATCTCATTTAGTACTCTAGTTTAGCAATAAGTTGCTCTAATTTGTGAGGCTCATCAAGAGTAATTGTCACTTTTGACTTACCGCTAACAGAACGAGTAACTGAAACGTTTGCTTGCAATTTTTCCGTGAGTCTTCGTGAAAGTTCGATAGCTTCTGTGTCTTCAGGCTTCGATTCACCTTCAACGTCTGGTTTTAAGCACTTTTTGACAAGTTGCTCAGTTTGACGCACGGTCATTTTTTTGGTTGCCGCAGTGTTTGCTGCTTCAACCTGGGTACCACCTTCAAGCGCAAGCAGTGCTCGAGCATGCCCCATTTCCAGTTGTTTATTGAAAACTAAACCTTTTACTTCATTTTCGAGCTGATTTAGACGTAATAAGTTACTCACCGTTGCTCTCGATTTACCGATAACATCAGCGACTTGTTGGTGTGTCAGCTCAAATTCGTTCTGCAGGCGCTCTAGCGCTTGTGCTTCTTCGATAACATTCAGGTCTTCACGCTGAATATTCTCAATCAATGCCATCGCGATAGCGGCCTTGTCTTCAACTCTCTTGATCAGGCATGGCACTTGTTTAAGGCCAGCTTGACGAGCCGCTCTCCAACGTCGTTCACCAGCAATAATCTCGAACTGGTCATGCGCCAGTGGGCGAACTACGATCGGTTGGATAATACCTTGAGATTGAATTGATGCAGCCAGTTCTTCTAGCGCTTCAGGCGCAATATCCTTACGCGGTTGATATACACCAGGCTTCAAGCAACCAACAGCCAGTTCGATAAGCTCACCATCAGCCGACAACGCCTGACTATGAGAAGCAACTTGCTGTTTTTCACGAGCCAATGAGCTAGTTGCAAGCAATGCATCTAGCCCTTTTCCTAAACCACGCTTAGACATTGAGCGAATTCCTTTGGTTGGACCTATACTGGGACTTCTTCACGACGCAACATTTCGCCTGCAAGAGCAAGATAAGCCTTAGCTCCTGCGGAATATTTGTCGTAGTACATTGCTGGCTTGCCGTGACTCGGGGCTTCTGCCAGACGCACATTTCTAGGGATCACAGTTCGGTAGACTTTGCTACCAAAGTGTTTTTTGAGTTGATCAGATACTTCGTTCGATAAGCGGTTGCGAGGATCGTACATAGTACGCAGAAGACCTTCGATCTTCAGGTTCTCGTTTACAACAGCCGCTAGCTTACTGATGGTATCCATCAATGCAGTCAAACCTTCCAAAGCAAAGTATTCACATTGCATAGGAACCAATACGGAGTCAGCCGCAGCCATCGCGTTGATTGTAAGAAGGTTTAATGAGGGTGGGCAATCAATAAAGATGAAATCATAGTTATTGCGAATGGATTCGAGTGCGTTTTTTAAACGAACTTCACGAGCAAACACTTCCATCAGCTTGATTTCTGCCGCAGTAACATCGCCGTTCGCAGCGATGAGGTCATAATTGCCAGATGTACTCCGGCAAACCACCTCATCAAATGGGGTGTCTTCAACCAACAAATCGTAAGCAGTTGCTTCAACTTGATACTTGTCGACACCGCTCGCCATAGTGGCATTACCTTGAGGATCGAGGTCAACAACCAATATCTTGCGTTTTGTTGCCGCCATTGATGCTGCTAAATTAATGCAAGTTGTTGTTTTTCCTACGCCACCCTTCTGGTTGGCAATTGCTACGATTCTACCCACTATGGCCTCGCTGATTATCCCTGACGCGATAAAGTAACTAGATGACGCTCTCCATCAAGCTCTGGCACTTGCAAAGCTTTAATGTCTGTCACTGAACACCATTCAGGTAACAGGTCGATTTCGTCTCTAGGATGTTGTCCCTTAAGAGCCAAAAATACACCGGATTGCTCTTTAGGTAAATGGTGACACCACTCTACCATGTCTGTCATTGACGCAAATGCACGACTGAGCACTGCATCAAACTTTTCTTCTGGTTGAAATTCTTCAACGCGACTTTGAACTGGTACCACGTTGTCGATACCCAGCTCATGAATCACCTGTTTGATAAAACGAATACGCTTACCTAGGCTGTCTAGCAAGTAAAACTCGCAGTCTGGATTCATGATTGAGAGCGGAATCCCAGGAAGACCAGGTCCCGTGCCCACATCGATAAAGCGCTTACCTTGTAAGTGAGTGCTAACAATGATGCTATCTAAGATATGTTTCACCATCATTTCTTGCGGGTCACGAACTGACGTTAGGTTATAAGCTTTGTTCCACTTGTTCAGTAGCTCAACGTAGCCAACCAACTGGCCACGTTGTTTTTCAGATACTTCAAGTTCAGTCTGGCCAATAAGGTGATCCAGTTTTTCGCGTAATGCGCTCATTATGCTTCCTCACCTTTTTTCAACAGGCCGTGTTTTTTCAAGTAAACCAGCAGAATTGAGATTGCTGCAGGTGTGATACCTGAAATTCGCGAAGCAATACCAATTGAGTCAGGCTTAGCTGTCGTTAGTTTAAGAACCACTTCGTTAGAAAGTCCTTTTACCTTGCTGTAATCGATATCAGCAGGCAGTTTGGTGTTTTCATGACGCAGTGATTTTTCAATTTCGTCTTGTTGACGCTGAATGTAACCATCGTACTTCACTTGGA
>NZ_JADDYK010000018.1:0-35411 GCF_015163615.1 Vibrio sp. OPT18 | reverse complement strand
TCTCAACTTGCTCAGACGCTTGTTGATCTTCCAGTGCAGGACCAAAACGATCCAATGCGGTTAGCTGTGAATAAGTCATTTCAGGGCGACGAAGAAGATCTTCACCACTCGCTTCACGAGACATTGGTGTTTTCAGAATTTGGTTCAGTTGATCAATATCTTCAGATTTTGGATTAATCCAAGTCTCTTTCAGACGTTGACGCTCTTTCTCCATGTTTTCCATCTTCTCGTTGAAACGAGCCCAACGAGCGTCATCAACAAGGCCAAGTTCACGCGACTTTTCAGTCAAGCGGATATCGGCGTTGTCTTCACGAAGCAGCAGACGGTATTCCGCGCGAGACGTAAACATGCGGTAAGGTTCTTTGGTACCCATGGTCGATAGGTCGTCAATAAGCACGCCCATGTAAGCTTGGTCACGACGTGGACTCCAGCCTTCTTTGCCTTGAGTAAACAAACTTGCATTCAGACCGGCCATCAAGCCTTGTGCAGCCGCTTCTTCATAGCCAGTGGTACCGTTGATTTGACCGGCAAAGAATAGACCTTTAATAAACTTAGTTTCGTAAGTCAGCTTAAGGTCGCGAGGATCAAAGAAATCGTACTCAATCGCATAGCCAGGGCGAACGATATGAGCATTTTCAAAGCCCTTCATCGAACGAACAATTTGAACCTGTACATCAAACGGCAGACTGGTAGAGATACCATTCGGGTATAGCTCGTGAGTCGTTAGACCTTCTGGCTCAATAAAAATTTGGTGACTGTTCTTGTCAGCAAAACGCATTACTTTGTCTTCAATCGAAGGACAGTAACGAGGGCCAATGCCTTCAATCACACCCGCGTACATAGGGCTGCGATCAAGGTTGGCACGAATTACGTCATGCGTATTTTCATTGGTATGCGTGATGTAACATGGAATCTGACGAGGTTGTTGAGCTCGGCTACCCATGAACGAGAAAACAGGCGTCGGGTTATCGCCGTGCTGAACCTCAAGCTCAGAAAAATCAACGCTACGTGCATCGATACGAGGAGGTGTACCTGTTTTCAGGCGATCAACTCGGAATGGAAGATCACGAAGACGGTCAGCCAGTGCGATCGATGGTGGATCACCAGCACGGCCACCTGAAGAACTTTCCATGCCAATATGGATCTTGCCGCCTAGGAATGTGCCCACAGTCAGAACCACAGCGCTTGCGCGGAACTTAAGGGCCATCTGCGTTACCACACCCACCACTTGATCCTGTTCAACGATCAAGTCATCAACCGACTGTTGGAACAAAGTTAGGTTTGGCGTGTTTTCAAGAACGTTACGAACAAAGGCTTTGTACAGTGCGCGGTCAGCTTGTGCACGAGTAGCACGAACCGCAGGGCCTTTTGATGCGTTCAATGTTCTGAACTGAATACCTGCATGATCAATAGCTTGCGCCATTAATCCACCCATTGCATCGACCTCTTTTACCAAGTGGCCCTTACCGATCCCGCCAATGGCTGGGTTACAAGACATTTGTCCTAGTGTATCGATATTATGAGTAAGTAATAACGTACTTTGACCAGTACGTGCAGATGCGAGTGCGGCTTCCGTTCCTGCATGGCCACCACCAACAACGATGACGTCAAATTTTTCGTGATAAAGCATGAACCGACCTCAGGTATTCAAACGTTTTCTAGATTGATAAAAAGGAGCGATATTCTACCTGTTTTCATAGCCTGAGAAAACGTTTTTGGGATTTTTCGAAAAAGCTGTTTTTAATTAATATAGATAAGATCTTTAAGGAGATCTTTTATTAGATCTATTATTAGGATCGAGGGTGTCTGTGGATAAGTCGAAAATGATCAACGAGATCATGGATCTTTTTTGGATCAAATGATGTGATCTAACTTTGATCAGGGTGAGGATTAGCTGGGATCAAAATGGCTACTTATTCACAGGAGGAAATTAGCCTAAAACTTATTATTTGGATAACTATAGGTTAATCACCGTATATGTATGATCTTATCCACAGCAGAAATTGAAAATAGATCGCTAATTTTCGATGTTTTTGAAAAAAAGTTATTCACAATCACGATGTTCAGAGAAAAAAAAGCGGCATAAGCCGCTTTTTGAGAGAGGAGAGAGGTTAAAACTGGTCGCTATGATCGTTAAACCAAGCTTCTGCTGCGTCTTCTGGTACCGGAGTTTCCAATACATCGATGGTAAAACAGTCAGAAATAGGCTGAGCACCGAGCTCTTTCATCTGGCTGTGGATTGATTTTCCCGCCAAACAGAAGGTATCGTAACTCGAATCACCAAGTGCCACGACAGCAAAGCGAACCTGGCTTAAATCTGGAGATTGCTGGGTCAATGCGTCGATAAACGGCTTAATATTATCTGGAAATTCACCCGCACCATGAGTTGAAGTCACCAGCAACCAAAAGCCTTGTTGGGGAATATCATCGAATTCAGGCTGATTATGAAGGGTGATCTCGTGGCCTTGCTCTTCAAGAAGATCATTAAGGTGATCGCCAACGTACTCTGCGCCACCTAAGGTGCTGCCTGTAATAATGTGGATCATTAAGCTGTCCTTACTAAAGAAAAAGGCCAGCATGAGCCGGCCTTTAAAGGTTATTTACCAATACAGAAAGAGGTGAAGATACGGCCGAGTAGGTCATCTGAACTGAACTCACCAGTAATCTCGTTAAGGTGTTGCTGCGTTATACGCAGTTCTTCTGCCAAGATTTCCCCTGCCATATAGCCTTCGAGCTGTTGCTGGCCAATATCTAGATGCTCAGATGCGCGTTCTAGGGCATCTAAGTGGCGACGACGTGCCATAAAGCCACCTTCATTACCACCAGCAAAGCCCATGCAATCTTTTAAATGATTACGCAGTGCATCAACGCCTTGTCCCGTCTTTGCTGATAGTCGAATCAGAGTTGGATCATTAACATGGCAAATCCCGAGATCTTCACCAGTTTGATCGGCTTTGTTACGAATCACGGTCATTCCGATGTTATTCGGCAGACGATCAACGAAATCTGGCCAGATATCTTTCGGGTCGGTTGCGTCAGTAGTGGTGCCATCGACCATAAATAAAACGCGATCGGCTTGAGCAATTTCTTCCCAAGCGCGTTCAATACCGATTTTTTCGACTTCATCCGAGGCTTCACGCAGGCCTGCGGTATCAATAATGTGCAGTGGCATACCATCAATATGGATATGTTCACGCAGTACATCACGGGTGGTACCAGCAATATCAGTCACAATCGCGGAGTCTTTACCCGATAATGCATTCAGTAAGCTCGACTTACCGGCATTAGGACGACCTGCAATCACCACCTTCATACCTTCACGCATGATGGCACCTTGATTGGCTTCTTGGCGAACCGCTTCGAGGTTGTCGATGATAGCTTGTAAGTCAGCACTTACTTTACCGTCAGCAAGGAAATCAATCTCTTCTTCTGGGAAGTCGATAGCGGCTTCAACATAGATGCGTAAGTGAATCAGAGAGTCCACCAGCGTATTAATGCGTTTTGAGAACTCACCTTGCAGCGATTGCAGGGCTGATTTCGCCGCTTCTTCTGAACTGGCATCAATGAGGTCGGCAATCGCTTCTGCTTGGGTTAAATCCATCTTGTCGTTCAAGAACGCACGCTCCGAGAACTCACCTGGGCGTGCTGCGCGTAGCCCTGGAATCGCGAGGATGCGCTTGATGAGCATATCCATTACCACAGGACCACCGTGGCCTTGTAGCTCTAATACGTCTTCACCGGTAAACGAGTGCGGGTTAGGAAAGTAGAGCGCGATGCCTTGGTCTAACTCTAAACCATCGTGAGATTTAAAGGGGGTGTACTCAGCGTAACGTGGTTTCAGTACTTTGCCGGTAACTTCAAGCGCAACTTGGGCTGCTTGTGGGCCTGAAACGCGAATAATACCGACGCCGCCACGGCCGGGTGCAGTCGCTTGAGCAACAATCGTATCTGTAGTCATAGTTGTGCCTGCTAGCATGTGAAAGCCAAAAAGGGGCGCTCACGATTAATCAATTAGCTGAATTGTAATCAGCTAAAAACAAAAAGGCGACCTTTTGGTCGCCTTTCTTTATCTCTTTCTATTATCGAACTTACTTAGAATGTAAGCCTTTCTTTTCCAGCGCGCGGTAGATAAGCGTTTGCTGAATCAGAGTTACGATGTTCGATACTAGCCAGTATAGAACCAGACCTGAAGGGAAGAACAGGAAGAAGAATGTGAACATAACCGGCATAAAGGTCATGATCTTCTGCTGCATTGGATCCGTTACAGTTGTCGGGCTCATCTTCTGGATTAGGAACATTGAAGCACCCATCAGAAGTGGCAAGATGTAGTATGGGTCTTGTGCTGAAAGGTCAGTAATCCAACCGAAGAACGGTGAGTGACGCAGTTCAACAGACTCCATTAATGCCCAGTATAGCGAAATGAAGATAGGCATTTGTAGAAGGATAGGTAAACAGCCACCTAGTGGGTTTACTTTCTCTTTCTTGTAAAGCTCCATCATTTCTTGGCTCATGCGTTGACGGTCGTCGCCAATACGCTCACGCATTGCAGTCAGCTTAGGCTGAAGCATACGCATTTTCGCCATAGACGTGTACTGAGCTTTCGTTAGTGGGTACATAGCACCACGAACGATAAAAGTTAGACAGATGATTGCCAGACCCCAGTTCACAACGATGCCTTGAATGAACGAAAGCAGAGTATGAAGTGGTTTAGCAATGAACCATAACCAACCGTAGTCAACTACTAGGTCTAGGTTTGGTGCAACAGCAGCCATTTGGTCTTGAAGTTTAGGACCAACCCAAAGCGTTGCTTTGAAGTTTGCTTCGTCGCCAGTAGCGATGGTTTTGTTCGGCATGCGAACACCGATGTCGCCAAGGTTACCAATGACACGAGTGTAAAGGTTGCTGCCTGCTTCGTCGCGTGGGATCCATGCACTTGCAAAGTAGTGCTGAATCATCGCTGCCCAACCTTGACCGTTTGCTAGGTTAAGAGACAGGTTGCGATCTTGCATGTCGTCGAAGCTGTATTTTTTGTAACGCGTATCTTCCGTAGAATAAGCACCACCACGGTAAGTTGGCATTGTTAGGCTACCGCCGTCATCCATTACGTTCTGACGTAGGTGAGCGTACATGCCGAATGTCGCGTTGTTACCAGAGTTGTTGACTACATCGTATTCAACATCCATTGCGTAGCTGCCACGCTTAAGGATGAATGTTTTCGTGTAATCAAGGCCGTTCGCTTGGTAAGTCATCGGGATGCGTAGTTCATCCTGACCATCAGCAAGCGTGAAGCTGTCTGCTGAAACCGTGTAGCTAGGGCGGTTTGTGCTGCTTAGGTCGATACCTTGAGGACCCACTAGACCGCTTTGAGCGATAAATTGGTGACCTGGTTCGTTCTTAAGAAGAACAAACGTATCTTCAGAATCGAACTCAGCAGAGTAATCGTTTAGGTTTGCTTTAACGACATCACCACCAACCGTATCAATTGACAGAGTCAGTACATCAGTTGTTACTGTGATAGTTTTAGCAGAAGCAACTTGACCAGGAGCCGGGTCTAGATCATCTGCATAAGATGGCGCTGGTAGGGTGCTGCCAGATTGTGCCTGCTCAACCGCTTGTGGTGCTGGATTCTGAGCTACGTTCCATTGTTGGAACAGTAGGAAAGAAACCAAAGCCAATGCGATTAACAGGATATTACGTTGAGAATCCATCGTTATTTATCTCTGTCTTGTTTTTGGACTGGTGGAACGGGGTCAAAGCCCCCTTCGTTCAAAGGATGGCATTTTAATAGACGTTTGCCTGATAACCAACACCCTTTTACAAAACCGTGAGCTTTCAACGCTTCTATCGCATATAAAGAGCAGGTTGGAGTAAATCGGCAGCGTGGGCCGATGAGTGGACTAATAAACCATCTATAAAAATAGATGGGTATTAGCGCTATCCACGCGAAGGGCGAGACAGGCGAAGCCATAATTTGTCGAGTAGCTTGAACATTTCTTCATTGCTTAAATCTTGCGCGCTCTTCTTAGCGATTACAACAAAATCTTTGTTAGGAAGTTTGTGTTGAGTGTTACGAAAGCTTTCACGAGTAAGACGCTTGAATCGGTTACGACCCACGGCGGTTTTAATCTGCTTTTTCGGAACGGCTAATCCAAGACGAGGATTTGAAAGAGAGTTATTTCGGGCAATGATGGTGAAATGAGGGGAGCCAGCTCGATGAGCTTGCTTGAAGACATTTTGATAATGTTCGGGAGTTAACAAGCGTAACTCCCGACCGAAGGCTAGCTTATTCAAAATAATCAAAGATTACTTAGAAAGACGCTTACGGCCTTTTGCACGACGTGCATTGATTGTTGCGCGACCGTTCTTAGTAGCCATGCGAGCACGGAAACCGTGAGTACGCTTACGCTTTAGAACTGTAGGTTGAAAAGTGCGTTTCATTGTAATTACCTTACTGATCAGTAGTTTTAGGTTTTTGTTAAACCCGGCGTGGGCATTTTTTCTCTTCTTTATATAAGAAAGGAAAACCGACGCCTCTCAACAAAGAGGCGGAATTGTAATCACTGTCACAAAAAGTGTCAATGATTGGGTTAACTAAAATTCCGGTCGGGGGATTATACGTAGAATAACTAAAATCACAAGGATCCTTAGTCGATCCCAACCTTATTTAAGAATTTTTTTAATTTAGGATCCTGTGGATTACCAAAAATATCCTGTGGAGATCCCTGCTCGACAATATGACCGTCAGCCATGAAGATCACTCGGTCTGCGACCTCTCTAGCGAACTGCATTTCATGGGTAACCACCAGCATGGTTTGATGCTGATTTGCCAGTTTTTTCATTAGGTTAAGCACTTCGCCAACCCACTCAGGATCGAGCGCTGAAGTCGGCTCATCAAACAGTAAAAGCTCGGGTTGTAGTGCCATTGCACGGCCAATACCCACCCGTTGTTGTTGGCCACCAGAGAGCGCGGCTGGGTAGCTATCACCTTTGTCTCCCAAGCCAATATCATCAAGTATTTGTTGTGCTTTTTCATGGGCTTGCTGCTTTTTCCAACCACGAACGGTAATTAAACCTTCAGCAATATTCTGTCTCGCGGTTTGGTGAGCGAACAGTGCATAGTTTTGGAACACAAAACCGGTCTTACGACGCAGTGCAAGCACCTCTGCCTTAGTGTGTTTCTGAGTATCAACCTTGATATCATCAATCGAAATCGTGCCTTGATCGGCTTGCTCTAGAAAATTCACACAACGCAGTAGGGTAGATTTACCCGTACCACTTGAACCTATGATGACAATTATCTCTCCTTGCTTGATTTCTAGGTCGATCCCTTTCAAAACTTCGGTGTCACCAAACTGCTTGTGGATATTTTGTAATTTGATCATCGTACATACGCCTTATTCAGTTTCACTTCGGCCCAAATTTGAATACGAGTGAGGATAACCACCACGCCCCAGTAAATCAGCGCTACCGCTAAGAAAGCCTCGAAGAAGCGGAAACTTGAAGAAGCCTCCATCTGAGCTTTAGCCATGATTTCGGCGACACCTAAGGTGAAAGCAAGTGAAGTCGATTTGATCATGTCGATGAAGTAGTTCATCAATGACGGCAGTGCCACGCGAGTTGCTTGCGGCAAGATCACTCGGCGCATCGCTTGGCTGGTTGTCATACCGACCGAAAGGCTGGCTTCCATCTGGCTGCGATCAATACCGATAATCGCGGCACGAATACTTTCTGCCATATACGCGGCAAAGTGCAGGGTTAAGCCAATCACAGCGGCGCTGAAGGCATCCAACCCAACCATCCACGGGAAGACTTGTGGTAAGCCGTAATAAAGGAGGAACAGCTGCACCAACAGTGGGGTGCCTCGGAAGAAGCTAATGTACAGCTGGCTCAGTTGGTCGAGTACTGGGATTTTGAATACACGAATATTCGCCAGTATCAGAGACAGAATTAGAGCAAAGAACAAGCCCCAAGTCGCCATCTCCATCGTGGTGCCTAAATACTTCAGTAGTATCGGCAACAGCTCTAGCATGTAATTAAAGTCAAATCCCATAATCTATCTCGTATTTTTTATTGGCAGTGTTGTTCTATATGTAAGTACTGTTCTATCAGATTTTTTAATCAGTGCACAAAAGCAAAAAGCCCACCGCTGTATAAAGCAGTGGGCCTTGAATGGAGAAAGTGAGTAATTACTTCTGAGTAATGTCCGCACCAAACCATTTCTGAGAGATACTTTCTAGCGTACCATCTGCGCGCATTGCTGCTAATGCTTCATTTACTTCTGCTTGCAGTTTTTTGCCGTTATCGTTGTCCACGAAAGGCCAAGCGTTTTCAATGGTTTCGAATGGCTGACCCGCCAGTTGTAATGGTAGACCAGTCTTCTTGATAAGCTCTAGTGCTGATAGGCGATCCATTACGAATGCATCCGCACGACCCAGTGCCACATCATGTTCAATACCTGTATCGTAGGTTTTTACATTGATCTTGCCATCTTTATCGTAGCTGCGAAGCAGTTGTTCAAAGTTTGAGCCTAGGTTTACCGCAACCGTCTTACCATCAAGGTCTTCGATGCCTTTAATGCTGTCATTACCTTTACGAACGGTAATTTGTGCGCCGTCTACTACGTATGGGTCTGCGAATAGGTATTTCGCTTTACGTGCATCCGTCATTGTAATTTGGTTTGAAATGGTATCGATGCGACCCGTTTCAAGAAGACCAAACAGACCAGAGAAGTTTGCCGTTACGTATTCAACCTTGTAATCGTTACGCTTACCGATCTCATCCCATAAATCCACTTCAAAACCCTGTAGTTGGTCTTGTTTAACGAACGTAAATGGGAAATAGCGACCAGACATGCCGACTTTAACTTCAGTCGCAGCTTGAACAGTAGCAGCAGAGAGTGCGATAGCCGCAATTGCAGCCTTAATCCAGTTATTCATTTGGTAACTCCTTATATTTATGGGTTTGGATGTTACTGGGAAAATGCTCACTAGAATAAATAACCAGATGTTATTAACCATAACCAGATTGAATTCCCGATTTGGGGATAACTAGCAAGGATCCGGGCATAAGTGGATCATTGTGTGAGTAAATTAGGGGCAAGATGTGTGGATCCACCGATAAATTACAAATTTATTGTGAATAACTTGGATCTTATTCACTGGATCTGTGATCAATTGCTGGTGATCTGACTTATCAACAGGTAAAATTAGCGGTCATTTCATATTACTTTAAATAGAGTGAGGGCACCGTGTCATCTTCGCTTTGGTTGCAGTGTTTGCAACAGCTTCAAGAAGAGTTACCAGCTACAGAATTCAGTATGTGGGTTCGTCCGTTACAAGCGGAACTCAATGACAATACTCTAACTCTATTTGCACCGAACCGTTTCGTACTCGATTGGGTTCGTGATAAGTATCTAAATAGCATTAACCGTCTACTGCAAGAATATTGCGGTAACGATATCCCACATCTTCATTTTGAAGTGGGAAGCAAGCGTGTGATTGCACCAAAGCCAGCGACACCGGCACCGACTCAGACTCGTACTGCAGCTGATGTGGCCGCTGAGTCATCAGCACCTGCGCAATTACAAGCTCGCAAGCCTGTCCATAATATCTGGCGTGATGAAGAGCCTGTCGCGGTTGACTTGAATCACCGCTCAAACGTGAACCCAAAACATAAGTTCAATAACTTTGTTGAAGGTAAGTCGAACCAACTGGGTTTGGCTGCGGCACGTCAGGTTTCTGATAATCCAGGTACAGCCTACAACCCGTTGTTCCTATACGGCGGCACTGGTTTAGGTAAAACACACTTGTTGCATGCGGTGGGTAACGCCATTGTTGATAATAAGCCGAATGCGAAAGTGGTTTACATGCACTCAGAGCGTTTTGTTCAGGATATGGTAAAGGCCCTGCAAAACAACGCGATCGAAGAATTTAAGCGCTACTACCGTAGCGTTGATGCATTGCTTATCGATGACATCCAATTCTTTGCTAATAAAGAGCGTTCTCAAGAAGAGTTCTTTCATACCTTTAACGCGCTGCTTGAAGGTAACCAACAGATCATCCTAACGTCTGACCGTTATCCAAAAGAGATCAACGGGGTAGAGGATCGTCTTAAATCTCGCTTCGGCTGGGGTTTGACGGTTGCGATTGAGCCACCAGAGCTTGAGACTCGTGTTGCGATCTTAATGAAGAAAGCAGAAGACCACCAAATTCACCTTGCGGATGAAGTAGCGTTCTTTATTGCGAAGCGTCTACGCTCTAACGTTCGTGAGCTGGAAGGCGCATTGAACCGTGTTATTGCGAATGCAAACTTCACTGGCCGCCCGATCACGATCGACTTCGTGCGTGAAGCACTGCGTGACCTACTTGCACTGCAAGAAAAACTGGTCACTATTGATAACATTCAAAAGACAGTAGCCGAGTACTACAAAATCAAAGTCGCTGATCTATTGTCTAAGCGTCGTTCTCGTTCTGTTGCTCGTCCACGTCAATTGGCGATGGCACTGGCGAAAGAGCTAACAAACCACAGCTTGCCTGAGATTGGCGATGCATTCGGTGGTCGTGACCACACGACGGTACTGCATGCTTGTCGTAAGATTGCTCAGCTGCGTGAAGAGAGCCACGACATTAAAGAAGATTATTCGAACTTGATTCGTACCCTTTCTTCTTAATACACAGTATTCTTAACCTTAATAAGCAGAATCTTGGCCACGTACTATTACGCAGTGCCATTTAGACCGTAAGAGCAAGATATGAAATTTACCATTGAACGTAGTCATCTGATTAAGCCATTACAACAAGTATCTGGCGCACTCGGTGGCAGGCCAACGCTTCCAATTCTAGGAAACCTACTGATTAAAGTAGAAGATAACGTGTTGTCGATGACAGCGACGGATCTAGAAGTTGAACTGATCAGCCGTGTAACGCTTGAAGGTGATTTCGAAGCGGGCAGCATTACCGTACCTTCACGTAAATTCCTAGATATCTGCCGTGGATTGCCAGATAACTCAGTGATCACTGTGGTATCGGATGGTGACCGTATTCAGGTTCGCTCTGGTCGTAGTCGCTTCTCATTAGCAACATTACCTGCGGCAGATTTTCCAAATATTGAAGACTGGAGCAGTGAAGTTGAAGTGTCAGTGACACAAGCTGAACTTCGCGGTCTTATCGAGAAAACACAATTCTCAATGGCGAACCAAGATGTTCGTTATTACCTCAACGGTATGTTGTTTGAGATTGAAGGCTCTATCCTGCGCAGCGTAGCGACCGATGGTCACCGTATGGCAGTATCTCAAGCACAACTGGGTGCCGATTTTGCTCAGAAGCAGATCATTGTTCCTCGTAAAGGTGTTCAAGAGCTAGTGAAGCTATTGGATGCACCTGAACAGCCAGTAACACTGCAAATTGGTAACTCTAACGTGCGTGCTGAAGTGAACAACTATGTCTTCACTTCTAAGCTGGTTGATGGTCGTTTCCCTGATTATCGCCGCGTAATGCCGCAAAATACCACCAAGACACTTGAAGCTGGCTGTGATGAATTACGTTCAGCATTTTCTCGTGCTGCGATTCTATCGAATGAAAAATTCCGTGGTGTTCGCGTTAACCTTGCGGATAGCGAGATGCGTATTACCGCGAACAACCCAGAGCAAGAAGAAGCAGAAGAAGTACTCGATGTTAACTTCGACGGTGATGCGCTAGAGATTGGCTTCAATGTAAGCTACGTATTGGATGTTCTGAACACACTGCGTTGTGAACAGGTTCGTATCTCAATGTCAGACGCCAATGCGAGTGCTCTTATTGAGAACGCACAAGATGACAGCGCGATGTACGTTGTTATGCCAATTCGCTTATAAGCTGCCCTATGTTGACCTACCGAGTCGTGATTGAAGATTAATATGAAGACGTTATGCCTTTATCGCGCTTAATCGTTAAGCAGTTTAGAAATATTGAAGCCTGTGACATTCAACCGTCATCAGGCTTTAACTTTCTTATAGGGGCTAACGGAAGCGGCAAAACCAGTGTCCTTGAAGCGGTGTATCTGCTCGGACATGGTCGCTCATTCAAGAGTTCACTTACCGGTCGTATCATACAAAACGAGTGTAGTGAGCTGTTTGTACATGGCCGTTTTATGACCTCGGATCAATTTGAGCTGCCAATTGGCATTAATAAGCAGCGCGATGGCACGACAGAGGTTAAAATAAGCGGTCAAACTGGGCAAAAGTTGGCTCAGTTAGCTCAAGTCTTACCTTTGCAGTTGATTCACCCTGAAGGGTTTGATTTACTAACCGATGGACCTAAGCATCGCCGAGCATTCATTGACTGGGGAGTCTTCCACAGTGAGTCGGGCTTTTATGATGCGTGGGGCAGGGTAAAGCGCCTCAATAAGCAGCGAAACGCCTTATTGAAAACGGCAACGCACTATCGAGAGCTGAGCTATTGGGACCAAGAATTGGCCCGTTTAGCTGAAAGCATCAGTCAGTGGCGTGCCACCTACGTTGATCAGCTCAAAGAAGTCGCCGAAGAAATCTGTGCGACCTTCCTTCCTGAGTTTGAGATAAAGATTAACTACTATCGTGGCTGGGACAAAGACACCCCATACGCCGAGATATTAGAAAAGAATTTTGAAAGGGATCAGCAGCTTGGTTACACCTTTAGTGGGCCAAACAAAGCGGATCTGAAGATAAAAGTGAACGGCACTCCAGTGGAAGATGTCTTGTCACGAGGTCAATTGAAGTTGATGGTGTGCGCGCTACGAGTAGCACAAGGGCAACACCTCACTCAAATGACAGGTAAGCAGTGTATCTATTTGATAGATGACTTCGCTTCCGAATTAGATAGCCAACGCCGAGCACGTCTTGCTGAGTGTTTAAAGGCGACCCAGGCTCAAGTTTTTGTAAGCTCTATTACCGCTGATCAGATTGCAGATATGCATGACGAAAATAGCAGGATGTTTCATGTGGAACATGGCAAAATAGAGCAAGGATAATTAGTCAGAGAGTAACTATGTCAGATAATTACGATTCATCGAGTATTAAAGTACTGAAGGGTCTGGATGCGGTACGTAAGCGTCCTGGAATGTACATTGGCGACACGGATGATGGTACCGGTCTGCACCACATGGTTTTTGAGGTGGTAGATAACTCTATTGATGAAGCGCTAGCTGGTCACTGTAATGACATCATTGTAACTATCCACGAAGATAGTTCTGTGTCTGTGAGCGATGACGGCCGTGGTATTCCAACAGAATTGCACCCAGAAGAAAACGTATCAGCAGCAGAAGTAATCATGACGGTTCTTCACGCTGGTGGTAAGTTCGATGATAACTCGTACAAGGTATCTGGTGGTCTGCACGGTGTTGGTGTTTCAGTAGTTAACGCACTTTCTAAGCAAGTTACTCTTACTATCCACCGCGGTGGCAAAATCCACACTCAAACCTACAGCCACGGTGAGCCTCAAGCGCCACTAGCGGTTATCGGTGACACGGATAAAACAGGTACAGAGATTCGTTTCTGGCCGAGTGAAGAAACCTTCACTAACATCGAGTTCCATTACGACATTTTAGCTAAGCGTCTACGTGAGCTATCATTCTTGAACTCAGGTGTATCAATTAAGCTAATTGATGAGCGCGAAGAAGACAAAATGGATCACTTCGAATACGAAGGCGGTATCCAAGCGTTTGTTGAACACCTTAATACGAACAAAACGCCAATCATCCAAAAAATCTTCCACTTTAACTCTGAGCGCGAAGACGGTATTACCGTTGAAGTTGCGATGCAGTGGAATGACGGCTACCAAGAAAACATCTACTGTTTCACCAACAACATCCCTCAACGCGATGGTGGTGCTCACTTAGCAGGTTTCCGTGCGGCGCTAACGCGTACTCTGAACAGCTTCATGGACAAGGAAGGCTTCTCTAAGAAAGCGAAGACTGCGACCTCTGGTGATGATGCTCGTGAAGGTCTGACGGCGATTGTTTCTGTTAAAGTGCCTGATCCTAAGTTCTCAAGCCAAACTAAAGATAAGCTGGTTTCTTCAGAAGTGAAGTCTGCCGTTGAATCTACAATGGGTGAGAAGTTGTCTGAGTTCCTGATTGAGAACCCAGGTGAAGCGAAAACAGTTTGTTCTAAAATTATTGATGCAGCACGTGCTCGTGATGCAGCGCGTAAAGCTCGTGAAATGACTCGTCGTAAAGGCGCATTAGATTTAGCGGGTCTTCCAGGTAAACTTGCTGACTGTCAGGAAAAAGATCCTGCACTGTCTGAACTATATATTGTGGAAGGAGACTCTGCTGGCGGTTCAGCTAAGCAGGGGCGCAACCGTAAGAACCAAGCAATCCTACCGCTAAAAGGTAAAATCCTTAACGTAGAGAAAGCACGTTTCGATAAAATGCTGTCTTCTCAAGAAGTAGCAACGCTAATCACAGCTCTTGGTTGTGGTATTGGCCGTGACGAATACAACCCAGATAAATTGCGTTACCACAACATCATCATCATGACCGATGCCGATGTCGATGGTTCTCACATCCGTACTCTGCTACTGACGTTCTTCTACCGTCAAATGCCAGAGCTGATTGAACGTGGTTACATCTATATTGCTCAACCGCCACTTTACAAAGTGAAGAAAGGTAAGCAAGAGCAGTACATTAAAGATGAAGATGCGATGAACCAGTATCAAGTATCTTTGGCTTTAGACAATGCAGAACTGCACGTAAACCCTGAAGCGCCAGCATTTGCAGGTGAAGGTTTAGAGAAGCTTGTTCAGCAATACAATGCAGGCATCAAGCTTGTTGATCGTATGAGCCGCCGTTACCCACGCGCATTGGTTCACGAACTGATTTACGTTCCTCGTCTAACGGCTGAACAGTGTCATGATGACGCGGCAGTTGAAGCTTGGGGTAAGCAGCTTGTTGAACAGCTAAACGCGAAAGAAGTAGGTGCAAGCCAATACAGCCTTGAAGTTGAAAAACACGAAGAGCTAGGCTTAAGCGTTCCTAAGATTGTGGTTCGTACTCATGGTGTGACTCATGAACACGTACTGAGCATCGATCTTATTAACTCTAAAGAGTTTGGTAAGCTAGCGGATCTTTCTGAAGCTCTTGATGGCTTGATTGAAGAAGGCGCTTACATTAAGCGTGGCGAGCGTACTCAAGAAGTTTCTAGCTTCGTTGATGCTCTGAACTGGTTAGTGAAAGAGTCTCGTCGTGGTCTAAGCCTACAGCGATACAAAGGTCTAGGTGAGATGAACCCGGATCAACTTTGGGAAACCACAATGGATCCTGAAACTCGCCGTATGATGCAAGTAACTATTGAAGATGCTGTTGGTGCTGATCTGTTGTTTACGACGCTAATGGGTGACCAAGTTGAACCTCGTCGTAACTTCATCGAAGAGAACGCATTGAAGGTTGCTAACCTTGATGTATAGATTTCTTTAGTACTAAAGAAACTCAAAACCATAAAAGCACTGCCCATTGGCGGTGCTTTTTTATGCTTGTTCGATATGACGACCCGCCGTGGCGAGGAAGTACTTTCCGGATAAAAGTCCTACCTCGTAGTCATGTTCAAGTGCATGCTGTGGACTTCCCAGCAATGTAGAGTGCAGCGCTTTGTCTGGGTGAATCTCATAGATAGTGGCGTCTTCTGGCGGGTTACTCAGAAAGTCTTGTGTCGCGCGGTAATGGGCTTCGTGTTTGAGTAACAGCTCAATCATCGCTTTAGCTTTTGTTTTCCCTAACAACTTACTGTATTTGCACATCCAGCGGTGATCAAAAGACGTTGAGATAGGTACTGTCCGAATCACCACAATATGTTTATAACCCCGCTTATAGGCTTCTTGTGCTGGGATCGGAGCAGCAATGCCACCATCAAGCCACTCTTCATCATTTGCTTGAATTGCCTTTGGGCTGATAAAGGGAACGGCACATGAGGCTTTGAGAGCGTCCTGCCAAGCGTGTGAGTCTAAGTCAAAATAGGCTGGCTCGTGACGAGTCGCGTGGGACGCACAGGCAAGCACCTGACAACTTTTCATATTGTCATGACCTAACTGCCAGTTGAGCGGCAAGCTTGTTTCGGTTTGCTCAAGTAACCAGTCTAGGTCTAATCCTTTCTTTTGCAGTAAGAACTTATAGGTATCAAAGAATTCAGGGCTGGCTGTTGCTTCTGTGATGACGCGATAAGCATGGCGATGTTGGCCGCATATATAGGATGCTAGGTTAAGAGAACCCGCTGATGTGCCAATCATCAATGAAAACGGATTAAAGCCTTGTTCGAGAAAGGCATCCAACACGCCCGCTGTGAAAATTCCGCGCTGGCCGCCGCCTTCCGTTACCAGAGCCACCTTATCGATGTGGATATCTAGGTGCGCCAAGGCATCGTAGGAGTGGAGTGCGTAAGAAATATGCGTAGAAGACATCAGAATTGCCACCAAAAGCGATAAAAAAGGATTCAACCTGATTAGGATATGACCAATGATGGTTAATTAAAATTAAGTAATATTTATACAGCGTTTGGTTTTTCTTAACTAAAAGTTGAATCAAGCTGCTTGAAAAGCGCTTTGTGGCACCACATATCTATTTATGAAGAGGATGACTGTCTTGCTCAAAGAGAAGAAACAGAACCTTCATTACCGCTAACGAAGTATCGCTCAATAGAGGATAACTTTGGCAGCACACAACTTAAAAATTGATTCATTGCCATGTCCCAGCGCTGTCGCCAATAGAGGCGAAACCCGAGGAATGCGAATTGAATCTCTTAGCTGTTTACTGGGTCACGCACAGGTTCGATCTCAGTAAAATTCGCGGCTAAGACTATTGCTTACTAAAAGGATAGCATTATGAGAACTGTAGATTTCACTCCACTTTACCGCAACGCAATCGGCTTCGATCGTCTATTCAACATGATGGAAGCGAACACATCGAAGAACTCTTCTGGCGGTTACCCCCCATACAACATCGAGCAAAAAGACGAGAACAACTACCGTATTACTATGGCCGTTGCTGGTTTTGCTGATGACCAATTAGATCTGACTCAGAAAGAGAACATGCTAATTGTGAAAGGTGAGCGTAAACCAGAAGCTGAGAAAACCTTCGTATATCAAGGTATTGCAGAGCGCGATTTCGAACGTAAATTCCAACTGGCTGACTACGTAAAAGTGGTAGGTGCAAACATGGAAAATGGTCTTCTTCACATCGACCTAGAACGCGAAATCCCAGAAGCGATGCAACCACGTAAGATTGCTATCAACGGTAATAGCCTACTAGAAGGTTAATTACTGTTAGCTCCTTAGAGCTAAAAATTATCGGGAAGTAAAAGTGAAAGAGCACCTTATGAGGTGCTCTTTTTGTATTTGACCTGCGGTAAGCTAAAAGCTCTTATTACTGCTCTGAGTAAGCCTTTTTCACTTCTTCAGCAATGATAGCAATGCCTTTCTGCATCGCCTCATCATCTTGTACGTAGTTCATGCGTAAGCACTGGTGAGCATGATCCCACTCGTCTTCTTGACCGATAAAGAAGTATTCACCAGGAACAATCAATACGCCGCGAGCTTTAAGGCGGTCGTACAATTCCATTGTGGTGATCGGCAACTCATCAAACCATAGCCATAAGAAGATAGCGCCTTCAGGTTTGTGAATGCGGAAGCGTGGGTCATCGATAGCGTCTTGTAGCAGTTCAACTGCACGTAGCGACTTATCTTTGTAGAAAGGTTTGATCACCTCACTGCTCAAGCGTAGTAAATCGCCTTTTTCAATCATGTGATTGGCAATCGCAGGGCCGACACTGTTTGGCGCTAAGCTGATGATGCCATTCATGTTGGTCAATGCTTGTGTTACTTCTTCACTCGCAATCACGATGCCGCAACGCACACCTGGCAAGCCAAGCTTAGAAAGGCTCATGCACAGAATGGTATTTTCATTCCAGAACGGTTCGACATCTTCAAAGATGATGTTTGGAAACGGCAGGCCGTAAGCATTATCGATCAGCAGTGGGATGTTGTTTTCACGCGCCAGTTTATCCAATTTACGTACTTCTTCGTCGGTCAGTACGTTACCCGTTGGGTTGGTTGGACGAGATGCACAGATAGCCGCGACTGAGTCATCAACCTTTAGTTGTTCAAAATCGACGTGATATTTGAACTGGCGGTTTTCTAGCAACTCGATCTCTGGGTGGTAAGAGATAAAGATATCGTCATCAATGCCGGCATCACCGTAGCCGATGTATTCCGGTGCGATCGGCAGTAGGATTTTCTTATGTGAGCCGTCAGGCTGTTGGCCTGCTAGCAGGTTGAATAGGTAGAAGAAGCCACTTTGACTGCCATTAGTCAGGCTGATGTTCTTCTCGCTGATGTCCCAACCATAGGTCTCTTTCAGCATTGCCGCTAACGATTTGATGAAGCTGTCTTTACCCTGCGGGCCATCGTAGTTGGCGAGGGCGGCGATGAGTTCTCCACTGGCGAGCATGTCGGCACTGGCTTGGTTAAAGTAATCGAGCATGGCTGGTATAGCGGCTGGGTTGCCACCACCGAGCATGATAGCGCCAGGAGTGCGCAGGCCATCATTCAAATCATCCATTAAACGAGTGATTCCAGAGTATCGATTAAACTTTTCGCCAAACTTAGAGAACTGCATTACTAATTTTACCTAATTCATTGTGATTGCTTGTTATGTGTCATTAAGGCAGACCTTATGTCTGCCATCAGTGTATTCCTTGAACATACCGCAATGTTTTTGCGACGCATAGCGCCAAATGCTCTAACACGTAAAAAACTTCTATAAAGTTTGGTTAATGAGTGACAGCTTGCTTATTGAACGCACCTTTAGCGATAAAAAAAGGAGAAGCCTAAGCTTCCCCTTGAGTTTCTGGTGTTTATGTTAATGAAGGTTTAGTTCGAGCCGGTATAAACGATTAATACCTTGTCATCTTGGTATTGGCGTTCGAACGCATAGTAGCCCTTGCTGTTACGGATGATGTGCTTACCCTGAGCAACGGCTGGGTGGCGTTGGCGGAATTGGCCAAGCGCTTGCCAGTGTTCTAGCAACTCTGCACGTTCGCCGGTAATTTGATCCCAAGGCATGTCTGAGCGAGTGCCTTGCATTGGGTCGGAACCGGTTGGGCCGAAATCACGAGCGATTTCATCACCGTAATAGATCTGCACCGCACCGGGAGCCAGCATCAACGCGTTTGCAGCTTTGGTTTGTTTTGCAAAGTCACTGCCATGTTGCGTCCAGAATAGCGAGGTGTCGTGAGACGATAGGTAACTCAGTACGTTGAACTCGCTGTCGCTGTTGATCTTCTCTGCATAACGAAGGTAATCAGCATCAAGATCGGATAGGCATTTAAGCGCTTTTGGTGCGATATCACTTTGGAATTCAAAGTTGATGATCGAATCAAATCCGTTAGCGAAGTAATCTGATTTGACCACGCTGTGTGCCCATACTTCGCCCGTCATCCAGAAGGGTAAGTCATCCAAGGCCTTGTCTGGGTTGTTCTGTTTCCACTCGGCAAGCGCTTGGTTGGTGCTCTCTTTCAGTTCTGCCCATGCTTCGAGTTCAACGTGTTTAGCGGTATCGACCCTGAAACCATCGACACCATATTCGCGCACCCAATCCGATAGCCAAGTGATTAAATGGTCACGAGGTGTTTTGAGTTCATCGGTCGCGCTGGTGGACTTATTTAGATAGAAATTAGGCAGCCCGGTGGTCTCGGTCGATTCTGTTTTGAAATCGGGCAGGTGCGCCAAAGACATGGTGAGGTTATTGTAACCCGGAGAGTCATAGGCGCCGATATCGCTGCGTAGCCAAGCTCTGCCCCACCACTTTTCCCATGCTTCTTTGTCGCTGTAAGAGATGTAGTTGTTGAAGTAGTGCCAGTTCTGACCTTTAGCGGGTTGCCAATCTGTCCAGTTTTCGCCAAGTGTTTGTTTGGCTTCTTCGTCAGTTAGGTTGAGCTTACCAAAATCAAACTCTTGCATGTCGGCAAGCGTCGCATAGCCGGTGTGGTTCATTACCACATCCCAAACAACACGAATGCCTTTGCTATGTGCGGTATCGATGAAGGTTTTCAGCTCGTCTTCGGTGCCCATGTTGTCATCGAGCTTGGTCCAGTCTTGATGGTAGTAGCCGTGGTAGCCGTAGTGCTTGAAGTCACCTCGGTCACCGCCGCCAACCCAGCCGTGGATCTGCTCTAACGGAGACGTTATCCAAATAGCATTAGCCCCGAGTGATTCTATGTAATCGAGCTTTTCGGTTAATCCGGCCAAGTCACCGCCATGGAAGGTGCCTATTTCGTCTTGTCCATCTTGGCTGCGACCGTAACTGTTGTCGTTATCAGGATTACCATTGTGGAAACGGTCAGTCATTACGAAGTAAACCGTGGCGTTATCCCAACTAAAGTCAGCTTTGGTTTCTGGTTCTACTTTCTCAAGCAGCAGAACACCTTGGCTGTTTTCTGCAGGCTGCATGGTGACACTGCCATTAGTTACTGTGACTTGTTTGCCTGAAAGAGCGTCTCTTACCACGGTGCCATCATCAAAGGTTTGAGTAACATCGATGGTGGTTGGTTGGTCACTGGGTACAGGGCAGGCAAAGCTTTGAACTTGTTGTTGCTTCGGCTTTATCTGAACCGTCAGCTCATTAGTCTGAGGGTTGAGCGTAAACTGGTAGGTGTTAGCTCGAAAGACCTTAATCTCTATTTCAGATTTATCGGCGCAATCGTCTAGGCGAAGGGGTTTATTGAACTTGATGCGATTCTCTTCAGCCAGCGCATAGTTGGTGCCACAGGTATTTTGAGTATCGCTGATAGAGAAGGTATAGCTACCTTTCTCGAGTTCCTGTTCTGCAATCACGGTGCCTTTACCGGACGATTCGAATACGACAGTGTCGTTATCAATCTTCAGTAATAGGTTGTTGTCACTGGTTTGGCTGCATGCGCTGAGTGCGAGCATTGAAAGCGCGAGTACTGTTTTTTTCATTGTTCCCTTCCCCTGAATAAACAGGTCAGTTATAGCAAACAATGCCCTCTACAGTCTGAGTGCTGTTTCATTCAGTTAATCAATAAGACCTCTACAAACAAATGCTTGGTTCACAAAAACAAAAAGGGAAGCTTTCGCTTCCCTTTGGGTGTTTACCGTTAATTACTCAGAGTATGACTTAGAGTAACTGTCTCACTTGTGCTTATTTTTGCAGAAGAGAGATGTCAGCAATCTGTAGGAACAGGTTACGTAGGTTGTTCAGTAGCGTTAGACGGTTCTTCTTAAGCGCTTCGTCATCAGCCATAACCATTACGTTATCGAAGAATGCATCAACAGGTTCACGTAGATCAGCAAGCTTGCTTAGGGCTTCTTGGTAGTTGCCTGTTGCGAATGCTGGTTCTAGTGCTTCTGTCATTACTTCAACGTTTTCAGCCAGTGCTTTCTCTGCGTCTTCTTGAAGAAGAGTTAGGTCAATTTCAGCTGGTAGCTCGCCATCGAATTTCGCAAGGATGTTACCTACACGCTTGTTCGCTGCTGCTAGTGCTTCTGCTGCTTCCAGTTCTCGGAAGTGAGAAACCGCTTTAACACGTTGGTCAAAGTCAGCTGGCTTAGTTGGACGACGTGCTAGTACCGCTTGGATGATATCAACACTGAAACCAGCATCTTGGTACCATGCGCGGAAACGACCTAGCATGAAGTCGATAACGTCAGCTTCTACGTTTTCGTTAGTTAGCTTGTCGCCTAGTAGCTCTTTCGCTTTACCGATAAGGTCTGTTAGGTCTAGGTTGTAGCCGTTTTCAACGATGATACGAAGCACACCGAGTGATGCACGACGTAGAGCAAATGGGTCAGAACCTTTTGGTGCTTGGCCAATACCGAAGATACCTACGATAGTGTCTAGCTTGTCTGCCATTGCAACTGCTGAAGAGATGCCTGTGCTTGGTAGGTCGTCACCCGCGAAACGAGGCATGTACTGCTCGTAAAGTGCTAGTGCAACTTGCTCGTCTTCACCATCGTGAGTTGCGTAGTGCATGCCCATTACACCTTGTGTATCCGTAAATTCGAATACCATTGATGTCATTAGGTCACACTTAGCCAGTAGGCCAGCACGCTTAGACTTTTCAACGTCAGCATCGATTTGCTCAGCAATGTAGCCAGCAAGTTCTGTGATGCGGTCTGTTTTGTCTTTGATCGTACCCAATTGCTTCTGGAAGATAGCTTGGTCTAGTTCAGCAAGACGGTCGATAAGCGGGCGCTTACGGTCTGTGTTGAAGAAGAATTCAGCATCAGCAAGACGCGGACGTACCACTTTTTCGTTACCTTCGATAACGTGACGAGGCTCTTTAGACTCGATGTTTGATACGAAGATGAAGTTTGGTAGTAGTTTCTTGTTGTCATCGTAAACAGGGAAGTACTTTTGGTCACCTTTCATGGTGTAAACCAAAGCTTCAGAAGGAACTTTTAGGAACTCTTCTTCGAACTTCGCTGTAAGTACTACTGGCCATTCAACCAGAGACGTTACTTCTTCAACAAGGTCATCTTCTAGGTCAGCTGTACCGCCAACCGCAGCTGCCGCTTTTTGCGAATCAGCAAGGATGATCGCTTTACGCGCTTCGTAATCCGCCATTACTTTACCGCGCTCTTCTAGGATCGCAGGGTATTGGTCAGCAGAATCGATTGTGAACTCTTGTTCGCCCATGAAACGGTGGCCACGGATAGTACGAGCAGATGCTACACCTAGGATTTCGCCTTCAACAAGCTCATCGCCTAGCAGTACTGTCAGTGTTTTCACTGGACGGATAAATTGAATGTCTGAGTTACCCCAGCGCATTGCTTTAGGAATTGGTAGGCCAGCCAGTGCTTTCGCAGCGATGTCCATCACCAATTCTTGAACTGGTTTGCCAGCTACTTCTTGTTTGAAAAGAAGCCACTCGCCTTTGTCTGTTTTCAGACGGTCAGCTTGCTCAACAGTAATACCGTTACCACGAGCCCAACCTTGTGCTGCTTTGGTCGCGTTGCCTTCAGCATCGAATGCAACAGAAACAGCAGGGCCACGTTTTTCAACGACTTTGTCCGCTTGGCCTTCAGCCAGTGCTGTTACTTTAAGTGCTAGACGACGAGGTGCTGCGTACCACTTGATGCCTTCGTGAGAAAGCTCAGCCGTTTTAAGACCTGCTTCAAAGTTAGAAGCAAAGGCTTCTGCTAGAGAACGAAGTGCTGTTGGTGGAAGCTCTTCCGTACCCAGTTCAATTAGAAAATTCTTCGCCATGATTATTTGTCCTTCTTACACATTGGGAAGCCAAGCGCTTCACGTGACGCGTAGTACGCCTCAGCAACTGATTTAGTCAGGTTGCGGATACGAAGGATGTAACGTTGACGCTCTGTTACAGAGATAGCTTTGCGCGCATCAAGGATGTTGAATGCGTGACCTGCTTTTAGAATGCGCTCGTAAGCTGGAAGCGGAAGTGGCTTCTCAAGCTCAAGTAGCTCTTTACACTCTTTCTCGCACTGATCGAAGAAAGTGAATAAGAAATCTACGTCTGCGTGCTCGAAGTTGTAGGTTGATTGCTCAACTTCGTTTTGGTGGAAGATGTCACCGTAAGTCACGTTAGAACCGTCTGGTGCTACGTTCCATACTAGGTCGTAAACAGAATCTACTTCCTGGATGTACATTGCTAGACGCTCGATACCGTAAGTGATCTCACCTGTTACAGGTTTACACTCAAGGCCGCCAACCTGTTGGAAGTAAGTAAACTGTGTTACTTCCATGCCGTTTAGCCATACTTCCCAACCAAGGCCCCATGCGCCTAGTGTTGGGTTTTCCCAGTTATCTTCAACGAAGCGAATGTCGTGAACAAGTGGGTCAACACCAAGAACCTCTAGGGAGCCTAGGTACAACTCTTGGATATTGTCTGGCGATGGTTTTAGCGCTACTTGGAATTGGTAGTAGTGCTGCAGACGGTTAGGGTTTTCACCGTAACGGCCATCGGTCGGACGACGAGAAGGTTGAACGTAAGCTGTAGACATTGGCTCTGGGCCAAGTGCTCGTAGACATGTCATTGGGTGAGAGGTGCCTGCACCTACTTCCATATCTAGAGGTTGAACAATGGTACAACCGTTTTGAGCCCAGTAATCCTGCAGCGCGAGGATCATTCCCTGGAAGGTTTTGATATCGTATTTTTGCATAGTCAGGTTCGCGCGATTCTTTTAAATGAATGAGAAAAATAACCTCTGAGTATACCGAGATATTCGTAAAGCGAGTAGGGGTAATCTTGTTTAATTAGTGGTCTAAAATGTCGTTTAGTGGATTTTTTTGCCTTTAATGTTTGTTTTTCGGCACAAGTGGATATTTTGATAAGTTTGACACTTGTGTTTGAAAGCGTGGGTGATTAAAATCTCGCGGTCTTTGGGGAGTAGCTTACTTATTCATATCCTATTGAATGAGTTCGTTCGTCAACATAATTGATGCAAAATCATCATGGCGTTCGAGGCAACCACCACCTTGGTGGCGCTTAGCAAGACCTTAGACAAGCATCGTGAACCGGGATGGGGCGCGAGGTTTGTCTTTGGTTAAATATAATAATCTCCATCCCAAATGAGCATGTCGTGAGCGTTTTAGCAATTTCAATTACAACTGTCGCCTTAGCCGAGATCGGTGATAAGACTCAGTTGCTATCTCTTTTATTAGCCAGTCGATATCGCAAGCCGATACCTATCATCGCGGCTATCTTCTTTGCCACCATTGCCAATCATGCCCTTGCAGCATGGCTCGGGGTTGTGGTCGCAGATTACTTATCTCCTGAAGTCTTAAAGTGGGTGCTGGTGGTCAGTTTCATTGCGATGGCGGGTTGGATTCTGATTCCGGATAAGTTAGATGACGATGAACAGATCTCGAATCGAGGCCCGTTTGTCGCCAGTTTCATCGCCTTCTTCATTGCTGAGATCGGTGATAAAACCCAGATTGCGACCTCTATTCTAGGGGCTCAATATTCTGATGCATTAACCTGGGTGATTCTGGGTACTACGATCGGTATGTTGCTGGCGAATGTGCCTGTGGTGATCATCGGTAAACTGTCTGCGGATAAGATGCCTCTTGATCTGATTCGTAAGATCACAGCCTTGTTATTCGTGGGTTTAGCTATCGCTGCGGCTTTCTATTAACAGGTGGTATTGAGTCTTATTATACTCAATCAGTAGAGTAATGTGTTGTAGGTCATATTCTTACAGTATTGTGGGGTTTATCGAGCGAATGGACATATAACTGTCATACTTGTCATGATATTTTAATCTTGTGAGTTAAGAACACGAGGGCATGATTATGTTGACGCGTTATATGGGTATTACTCCACAAAGCCAAAGTTATCTTTTTACCTTTGGTCTTGCACTTACACTATTAGGCATGGTGTTGACGGACATGTGGCTGCCAATGGTCGCGGGTGCCATCATCATGACTGCGCTTGCAGTAGAAGCTTGGATTCGGGTCGCGCATATTATTCCGATGCGCAAAGATATCCGAGAAATTCAGCATCAGCTCGAGCATCTGCAAAACAAGTCTAGAAGCGAATAAACAAAAAGCCGCTCGTACTCTGAGTTCTGTTTAAGAACATAAGGTACGAGCGGCTTTTTTGATACTTGATAGTCGGTGGGGCGTTACGCCTCCAATCCTTTTCTGATCAAATACTGGTAAGGCAACGTTTCTGTCGCTTGGCCTACCAACTGGTGATCCATGAATCGACAAAAGCTCGGAATATCTCGAGTTGTCGAAGGATCGTCAGCTTTTACCAGTAACACATCGCCATCCTGCATGTTTCTAATTGTCTTCCTGACCATCATTACTGGTTCCGGGCAACGCAGGCCTTCAGCTTCTAAAGTATGGGTTGCCAGTTCAGGTTTGAATGTCATGGTTTGTATCTCTATATCTATCTAACGAGTGAATAATACGTCTGCAGAAAAAATATGCAATAAGTGCTTGGCAAACAGAATCATTTCCTATAACTTAGTTAACAAGTTGATAACAACTTGAAACAAAGGCAACTAGCTAAGGAGTGGCGATGTTGACAGGATTAGATAGATTAACAATTTATTCGGTTCTCTGTTTTATTTCTTTTTGTGCGTTAGTACTACGCTCATCGACAGAGACCTCACTGATGCCTATTTTTGGCATAGTAGCAACGATCATTGGTATTTGGGTAGAGATGCGCCGTTGGCAAGGCATAGCCGAAGAGCAAGAGCACTAACTCGAATACAGCAAGCGAATTCCGATACGACAACATTCCGACACTATCCCCAAATTTTCTTGGGCTTCCCCGCGTAATTGCGGGATTTTTTTTATCTAAAGCATGCTATAAACAACTTAGTGACTAATGGCAATGGTATACAGCTAGGTAAGTGGCGTGGAATTAGAAGACATCTATCGTAGAGACCTTAATTTATTGGTCGCTTTAAAGGTATTGATTGAAGAGGGCAGCGTAAGCCAGGCCGCGCTTCGTCTTAACTTGAGCCAATCGGCAACCAGCCGTGTATTAGGGCGTTTAAGAGAATTACTAAACGATCCCTTGTTTACACGTCAAGGTCAGCACCTTATTCCTACCAAGAAAGCACTCGAGATCAGTCAGCGTATTGATCAGCCTTTAGAGTCTTTTCGCCAATTGCTGAGTCCGAGTGACTTTGACCCTTACTATTGCAGCGAACGTTTTCTGATCGCAACCACCGACTATGCGATGCAAACCATCTTGCCGTATGCGTTACCGAAGATTTATGAACAAGCACCCAATATCTCTTTGGAGTTTGCTCCGTTGCAGCATGAGCACTTGTTTAAGCAACTCAGTACCGAACGTGTTGATATGGCGATCTGTCGTCCGAGTGGCAGCATTGCACCACTTCATCAAGAAGTCTTGGGGCCGGTTGGTGTGTCGTGTCTGTTATCTAAAAACCACCCGTTGGCGGATCAACCTTTAAGCCTTGAAGACTATGTTTCACTCCCGCATGCGATGATTGCGATCAGTGATGGTGTTAAGGCTTTATTAGACAACGCGTTAGCCAATCAACAGCCTCGCAAAATGGTGTTGCGTGCTTATCACCTTGAAGCCGCATTGGCGATTGTCGATAGAATGCCGTTGGTGATTACTGTACCTGCTGATTTGGCTTATTTGGTCGCTGAGCGTTATGACTTGGTTGTTAAGCCATTACCATTTGAATTTATGCCGTTTGATTACTCATTGATCTGGCACTCGCGTTGCGATTCTTCTGCTTCACAACAATGGTTAAGAAGAGTGGTAAAAGAAGAGTGTGGTGAGTTGATTCAGAAGCGTATTGCGGATGTAGGTTTGGGTTAACTGAGATCTCGCTTTAGTTTACTCGATCCAAATGACAAAAACGCAAAAGGGCTGATTACTATCAGCCCTTTGTTATTCGGGGTTACGGAAGTTTAATTCACAATTACAGTTTAATAACTACGCGACCAGTGATTTGACCGTTAGTGATGTCTTCTGCAGCTTGAATTGCACCGTCTAAAGACACTTCTTTGGTTGCTTGAGCGTAGAAAGATTCAGGTAGTAGCTCAGCCAGTTGTTCCCACGCTTTAATACGTTTTTCACGAGGGCACATTACAGAATCAACACCTTGTAGGCGAACGTTACGCAGAATGAATGGCATTACCGTAGTTGGTAAGTCAAAACCACCTGCTAGACCACACATCGCAACGGCACCGTTGTAATCAATTTGCGCCAATACTTTAGCAAGCACTTTGCTGCCTACCGTATCGATAGCGCCAGCCCACAGTTGTTTCTCTAGTGGCTTAGCTGGTTCTTCTAGTTCAGCACGCTCTACAATACGTGTCGCGCCTAGTGATTTAAGTAGTTCACCGTTTACAGAAGCACGGCCAGTCACTGCTGCCACTTTGTAGCCCAGTTGGTTTAGTAGAGTGATAGATACGCTACCTACGCCGCCACTTGCACCTGTTACTAGGATTTCACCGTCTTCTGGTTTGATGCCTGCATCTACGATAGCTTGCACACAAAGCATTGCTGTGAAGCCTGCTGTACCGATCGCCATGACTTTCTTAGCGTCTAGACCTGCTGGCATTGGCACTAACCAATCACCGTTTAGGCTCGCTTTTTCAGCCATGCCGCCCCAGTGACCTTCACCAACACCCCAACCCGTTAGAACAACTTCGTCGCCTGCTTTGTAGCGTGGGTCATCAGATTGTGAAACCACACCTGAAAGGTCGATACCAGGAACCATAGGGAAGTTACGAACAATGCGCCCTTTACCTGTAATCGCCAAACCATCTTTGTAGTTCAAAGAAGAGTAGCTAACATCGATCTTCACGTTACCTTCTGGTAATTGAGACTCTTCAATTTGAGAAACTGACGCGATAGTTTTTTTGTCTTCTTGGTTTAGTACAAGTGCTTTAAACATGATCTGCTCCGTGGAGGAATATTAGGAAACTGAAGTAACTTTAGTTGAATCATCCGAGAAAAAATAATGAAACATCAACATTGAATATATGCGTTTTGTGCATAGATGTCAGGGTTGATTTCTCTCTCGTTGAGTTCGCTGAACGCAATCGATGCATTGTTGGATGCCAAGCAATAAAAAGTGCAGCTATATAAATATAGCTGCACAAAAGATTACCCTTCAAATATTACAGTCAGTAAACGCTATGGGCGTTCAAATACCGTTGCAATACCTTGACCTAAACCAATACACATAGTCGCCAAGCCGTATTTCACGTCTTGTGCTTCCATCAGGTTGATTAGCGTCGTCGAAATACGAGAACCAGAACAGCCTAGTGGGTGACCAAGAGCAATAGCACCGCCGTTAAGGTTTACTTTCTCGTCAACCACATCCAGTAGGCCTAAGTCTTTCGCACATGGAAGAGATTGAGCAGCAAACGCTTCGTTTAGCTCAATCACACCCATGTCTTCAATGGTTAGGCCTGCACGTTTAAGTGCTTTTTGAGTTGCTGGTACTGGGCCGTAACCCATGATTGAAGGATCGCAGCCAGCGATAGCCATAGACTTCACGCGAGCGCGAATCTTAAGGCCAAGTGCGTTAGCTTTCTCTTCGCTCATGATAAGCATTGCAGAAGCACCATCAGACAGAGCTGATGAAGTACCAGCTGTTACCGTGCCGTTTGCTGGGTCAAACACCGGTCGAAGCTGAGATAAGCCTTCAACTGTTGTTTCTGGGCGAATGACTTCGTCGTAATCCAGAGTGAACAGAGAGCCATCTGCAGCGTGAGCTTCGGTTGGTAGGATTTCATTTTTGAAACGACCTTCAACCGTTGCTGCTTGAGCTCTAGCATGTGAGCGTGCTGCGAATGCATCTTGGTCTTCACGGCTAATACCGTGCATCTTACCTAGCATCTCAGCGGTTAGGCCCATCATGCCAGCCGCTTTTGCTACATGTTTTGACATGCCAGGGTGAAAATCAACACCATGGTTCATTGGTACGTGGCCCATGTGTTCCACACCACCGATCAGACAGATTTCAGCATCGCCAACCATGATAGAGCGGGTTGCATCATGCAGAGCTTGCATAGATGAACCACATAAACGGTTGACTGTTACCGCACCAATCTCAATCGGTAGACCAGCAAGCAAGGCAGCGTTACGTGCAACGTTGAAGCCTTGCTCTAGCGTTTGTTGTACACAGCCCCAGTAAATATCTTCAATTTCGACAGGGTTTACTTCTGGGTTGCGCTCTAAAATGCCTTTCATCAAATGTGCAGACAGATCTTCAGCACGAGTGTGACGGAAAGCTCCACCTTTGGAACGTCCCATTGGGGTACGAAGGCAATCAACAACAACTACATTTTTCATTTTGCTATTCCTTTTCCAAATGTGGGTTACAGAGAACTGGCTTGTTGGCTGTCGTAAAAGCTTTCGCCCTTCGCTGCCATATCAAGCAATAGTTGAGGAACTTGGTACATTGCACCTAAGTCTTGGTAGCCTTTCGCCATTTCAACGAAGTTACCAATACCCACACTGTCTAAGTAGCGGAATACGCCGCCTCGGAATGGAGGGAAGCCTAAACCGTAAACCAGTGCCATATCCGCTTCTTGCGGTGTCGCGATAATGCCCTCTTCTAGACAAAGCACTACTTCGTTGATCATTGGAATCATCACACGCTGGATAATGGTCTGGTCATCAAAGTCTTGCGGCTGTTGGCATACGTCAGCCAAGATAGGAAGAATGTCTTCAGAGAAGGTTTTCTTAGGACGACCGCGTTTGTCTACGCTGTATGTGTAGAAACCGCTGCCGTTCTTCTGGCCGTATTTTTCAGCGACATAAAGCGCGTCGATCGCATCACGACCTTCTTTGCCCATACGCTCTGGGAAACCTTGCGCCATTACTGCTTGTGCGTGGTGTGCTGTATCTAGGCCCACAACGTCTAGCAAGTATGCTGGGCCCATTGGCCAACCGAATTTACGTTCCATCACTTTATCGATCTTGGTGAAGTCAGCGCCGTCACGTAGCAACATGCTGAAACCGCCAAAGTAAGGGAAAAGTACACGGTTTACGAAGAAGCCTGGGCAGTCGTTAACAACGATAGGGGATTTACCCATCTTCGCAGCGTAAGCGACTACGCGATTAATTGTTTCTTCTGAAGTATGCTCGCCACGGATGATCTCAACCAAAGGCATGCGATGCACAGGGTTAAAGAAGTGCATGCCACAGAAGTTTTCTGGGCGCTTCAAAGATTTCGCTAATAGGTTGATTGGAATCGTTGAGGTGTTTGATGTAAGAACTGTGTCTTCACCCACGAGACCTTCAACTTCACTCAGCACTGCTGCTTTTACTTTAGGGTTTTCTACAACGGCTTCCACAATCACATCTGATTGCTCAACACCTGCATAATGCAGACTTGGAGTAATAGAAGACAGAATGCCTGCCATCTTGAATCCATCTAGGCGACCGCGTGATAAGCGTTTATTCAACAGCTTAGAAGCTTCGTTCATACCAAGATCAAGAGACGCCTGTGCGATGTCTTTCATCATCACTGGCACGCCCTTCAATGCTGACTGGTAAGCAATACCGCCGCCCATGATGCCAGCACCAAGTACTGCAGCACGTTCAGTCGCTTTATTTGCAGATTTACCAGCCTGTTTTGCTAAGCCTTTAATATATTGGTCATTTAAGAACAGACCAACCAGTGCTTTCGCTTCTTCAGATTTTGCTAGCTTAACGAAGTGTTTACGTTCGATGTCGAGTGCTGCATCGCGATCGCTACGTGCTGCTTCTTCAATCGCAATCACAGAAGTAATTGGAGCTGGGTAGTGAGGCCCTGCTTTTTGAGCAACTAAGCCTTTAGCCATGGTAAAGCTCATCATCGCTTCGAGTTTGCTTAGCGAAAGCGCTGATGTTTTTTGTTTACGGCGTAATTGCCAGTCTAATTTTTCATTAGCAGCCAGAGAAACGGTGTTGATTGCCGATTCTAGTAACTGGTCTGTTTCAACAATCGCATCTAACAAGCCAACTTTAAGCGCTTCATCTGCACGGCATGCTTTGCCTTGTGTGATAATTTCCATTGCGCTGTCAGCACCGATAACACGAGGTAAGCGCACACAACCACCAAAACCAGGCATGATGCCAAGTTTGGTTTCAGGTAGGCCAATGCTGGTGGTCTTGTCACCGATACGGAAATCAGTAGCGAGTACACATTCACAGCCGCCGCCAAGGGCATGGCCACGCATCATTGAAAGAGTTGGGACAGGAAGGTCTTCGAGCTTGCTGAAGATTGAATTAGCGAATCTTAACCATTCATCAAGTTCTGCTTCTGGCTTAGCAAATAGGCCAAGAAATTCAGTGATGTCTGCGCCTACAATGAACGCGTCTTTGTTTGAAGTTAAGATTAAACCACGTAATCCAGCGTGAGCATTAAGAGCATCTAACGCTTTATCTAGTGATTCTAAAGTAGCAAGGTCGAGTTTGTTTACAGAGGCTGGTGCACAGAAGCTTAATTCCGCAATACCATCTTGTAATTCCTTTACCTGTAGGGTGTTAGCTTGGTAAATCATTGTCTATCTCCATGACATACAATCCACGATTGTTTGAGAGAATCTTGTTATCTTTCTATTATTGTAGAATACCTGGTAAGACCAGTTATCTTAGTCTGTACCTCTGCTTGATTAATTTCAATACATTTTTTAAACAATTGTTTAACATTGTGCGATGGCACAGATCCTCTAACCCTTATTATTCACGCGTGATACACTTCGTCGCTCTTATTAACTAAGTTAACGATATGAATGAACAGCCCTATTTAATACCGTCTGCGTCGGCTCTGTATGAAGAAGAGATAAAAAAGAGCGTCTTTATTACGCATCTTGCTCATACTCCAAGTGTAGAAGCTGCAAAACAGTTCGTAGAACAGGTGAAAAAAGAGCATTCTTCAGCACGACATAACTGTTGGGGTTTTGTTGCTGGTCGACCTGAAGACTCAATGCTTTGGGGTTTCAGTGATGATGGTGAACCCTCAGGTACAGCGGGTAAGCCGATTTTGGCGCAACTGTCTGGTTCTGGCGTCGGTGAATTAACGGCTGTGGTCACTCGTTATTCTGGCGGAATCAAGCTTGGTACAGGTGGTTTGGTTAAGGCTTATGGTGGTGGCGTACAACAAGCTCTCAAGCTGCTTCAAACTATCGAGAAAAAAATAACCACAAAATTACGGCTAGAGTTAGACTATGGCTTTGTGCCGATCGCACAATCCATCATGGCTCAGCATCAGGCTGTTGAGGTCCAAGCGGATTATGGTGTTCAAGTTGAGCTTATTATTGAAATAGAGCTCCTTCAGGTAGATTCGTTTACCCAAACCATGATCAATAAAAGCGGTGCTAAGGCACTGGTAACGAAAGTCAAAGACAACTAGGAAGTGTGAAGCATTTCGCTTCGTTCAATAGCTCATGCAATTTCGCTCAATTATTCGAATCGTCGGATTATTATTAGCACTTTTTAGTGTATCAATGCTTGCTCCTGCGCTCGTCGCACTGATCTATCGAGATGGTGCGGGTGTGCCATTTGTGACGACCTTCTTCGTCCTCTTATTCTGTGGAGCAACTTGCTGGTTTCCAAACCGACGCTATAAGCATGAATTAAAAGCGCGTGATGGCTTTTTGATTGTTGTTCTGTTTTGGACGGTAATCGGTAGTGCGGGTGCGCTGCCGTTTTTGATCGCCGATAACCCCAATGTGTCGGTAACCGATGCTTTCTTCGAATCCTTCTCTGCATTAACTACGACAGGTGCGACCGTAATTGTCGGCCTCGATGATCTGCCTAAGGCGATTCTTTTTTATCGTCAGTTCCTACAATGGTTTGGTGGTATGGGTATCATCGTATTGGCGGTAGCTATCCTCCCTGTTCTGGGTATCGGTGGTATGCAGCTATATCGTGCTGAAATCCCGGGTCCAGTAAAAGATAGCAAGATGACTCCGCGTATTGCTGAAACGGCAAAAGCGCTTTGGTACATCTACCTGAGCTTAACCATTGCTTGTGCAGTAGCTTTTTGGCTTGCTGGGATGAGTTTCTTTGATGCCATCAGTCATAGCTTCTCTACTATTGCGATTGGTGGCTTCTCTACTCACGATGCGAGCATGGGGTATTTCAATAGCCCTGCAATCAACATGATTACAGTCGTGTTCCTTCTTATCTCTGCGTGTAACTATTCGCTTCACTTTGCTGCGTTTGCTTCTGGTGGTGTGCATCCTAAGTATTACTGGAAAGATCCTGAATTCCGCGCCTTTATCTTTATTCAGGCGGTCTTGTTCTTAGTTTGTTTCTTATTACTGCTTAATCACCACTCTTATGACTCGTATTACGATGCTTTTGATCAAGCCTTGTTCCAAACAGTATCTATATCTACGACAGCAGGCTTCACCACCACCGGTTTCTCCGAGTGGCCATTGTTCTTACCTGTTCTGCTTTTGTTCTCTTCTTTTATAGGGGGCTGTGCAGGTTCAACGGGCGGTGGTATGAAAGTCATTCGAATCTTACTGCTTACTCTGCAAGGTGCTCGTGAAATGAAGCGTCTTGTTCACCCGCGTGCTGTCTATACCATCAAGGTTGGTGGTTCTGCGTTACCACAACGTGTCGTAGATGCGGTTTGGGGCTTCTTCTCAGCATATGCCTTGGTTTTTGTGGTTTGTATGTTGGCTCTTATTGCAACCGGTATGGATGAGCTGAGTGCTTTCTCTGCCGTAGCGGCAACATTGAATAACCTTGGCCCGGGCTTAGGTGAAGTGGCAATGCACTTCGGCGATGTGAATGACAAGGCTAAGTGGGTGTTGATCGTATCTATGCTGTTTGGTCGTTTAGAGATATTCACCTTATTAATTTTATTGACCCCTACGTTTTGGCGTAGCTAAGGACAACATTGTGGCAAAAGCTCTATTTTTGTATTCAAGCCGTGAAGGGCAGACCAAGAAAATCTTGAACTATATAAAAGAAGAAATGAATGAGTTCGAATGTGAGCTTCAAGATCTACACACTATTACTAGTGTCGACTTTGCTCAATACGACAGAGTTTTGATTGGTGCATCTATTCGTTATGGCCACCTTAATAAGAAGCTATATCAGTTCATTGATGCCAACCTTGCTCAGCTGCAATCAAACAAGGTCGCTTTCTTCTGCGTTAACTTAACGGCTCGTAAAGAAGACCAAGGTAAAGATACCCCTGAAGGTAGCGCTTATATTAAGAAGTTTCTTCTTAAGTCCCCATGGCAACCTACTTTGATCGGTGTATTCGCGGGGGCTCTCTATTACCCTCGTTATAACTGGTTCGATAAAACCATGATTCGCTTCATTATGAATATGACAGGTGGAGAAACGGATACAACCAAGGAAGTTGAGTACACAAACTGGGAAAAAGTCTCTTTATTCTCTAAGAAATTGCAAGAGATGTAATAGAAAAGCCTACTTTTGAGGCGTTTTGAGTTCTTTTTAATCGAACGAATAAAAAAACGAGAAAAACTTCAAAAAGGGCTTGCCAGTGTGATCGAAATCTCTATAATGCCACCTCGCTGACACGGGATGGCTTCGTAAGGAACCAAAGCGAATCAGCAGGTCAAATTAGCCAAGCTAAGCGCTTGAAAAAAGTTTTGAAAATAGTGGTTGACACTAAAACTTAAATCGCTAAAATGGCCGTCCGATTTGAGCGAAGCTCAAAAAGGAAAAGCTCTTTAACAATTTAAACCTATCAATCTGTGTGGGCACTCGTTGATGAATATCAAAACGTTTTATCGTTAGATAAAACAGATTCTTCGGAATCAAAATGATTTCAATGAACTGAGTGACCAATACGAATAATTACTTTCTTTATAGAGAGGCGTTATTTGGCACAGTCAATTCATTATCATTCTGTTGGAATGGTAATAGCTTTAAAATTACATAGTAGTTTTGAAGTCAGTATTCGTTGAGTCACAAAATCTTAAATTGAAGAGTTTGATCATGG
>NZ_JADDYK010000113.1:0-9733 GCF_015163615.1 Vibrio sp. OPT18 | reverse complement strand
GCTGCGGTCGTGGCGGAATTGGTAGACGCACCAGATTTAGGTTCTGGCGCCGAGAGGTGTGAGAGTTCAAGTCTCTCCGACCGCACCATTATTTAGATGTCTTAATTGATATCCTGTTGGGCTATCGCCAAGCGGTAAGGCACTGGCTTTTGATGCCAGCATTCCCTGGTTCGAATCCAGGTAGCCCAGCCATTACAACGTTACTTAGACAAACCATAAGTCTTCTTAACTATACTCTTCGCTAGAGTAAAAGCTTTGCTGCGGTCGTGGCGGAATTGGTAGACGCACCAGATTTAGGTTCTGGCGCCGAGAGGTGTGAGAGTTCAAGTCTCTCCGACCGCACCATTATTTAGATATCTTAAATGATATCATTGTTGGGCTATCGCCAAGCGGTAAGGCACTGGCTTTTGATGCCAGCATTCCCTGGTTCGAATCCAGGTAGCCCAGCCACTATTTAAACTCTTTGTTTAATTACTTAAGTCGTTAACTAAGAGCACAACGTTACATCGAATCACCAATGTCGATATAACTACAAAGATTTGCTGCGGTCGTGGCGGAATTGGTAGACGCACCAGATTTAGGTTCTGGCGCCGAGAGGTGTGAGAGTTCAAGTCTCTCCGACCGCACCATTATTTAATAATGAATCTATTAGATTCATTATGGCTACTTAGCTCAGTTGGTTAGAGCACATCACTCATAATGATGGGGTCGCAGGTTCAAATCCCGCAGTAGCCACCACTTATACAACGTCTTATTGAAGCACCAATATTCGATATGACTATAAAGATTTGCTGCGGTCGTGGCGGAATTGGTAGACGCACCAGATTTAGGTTCTGGCGCCGAGAGGTGTGAGAGTTCAAGTCTCTCCGACCGCACCATTATTTAATAATGAGTCTATCAGATTTATTATGGCTACTTAGCTCAGTTGGTTAGAGCACATCACTCATAATGATGGGGTCGCAGGTTCAAATCCCGCAGTAGCCACCACTTTTTCTTTGAAACAAGAAGACAACGTTATTTCGAACCACCAATGTCGATATAACTATAAAGATTTGCTGCGGTCGTGGCGGAATTGGTAGACGCACCAGATTTAGGTTCTGGCGCCGAGAGGTGTGAGAGTTCAAGTCTCTCCGACCGCACCATCATTAAATAAAACCCAGCTTTTTAGCTGGGTTTTGTTTTATCTGGAATATGCAAATCTGCTAGCCAAGTCACCAAGTATTCTCTTCTATAACCTCACTTTTAATACGATTTTATAAGACAATGTCAGCTCCATTTTCTAATTGAGTATGACTAGCCTATGAAAACCCTCCCCTTAACGATCGGTTGCTACACGGATACGCCAAGTAAAAGCCAAGGTGTTTATCAAACTCAGTTAGATCTAGAAACAGGAAAACTATTACCTCTAGAGCTAATCATCAAATGTACTAACCCCTCTTTTGTTACTGTAACAAAAACTGGGATCTATACTGCATCGGAAGTTGACCAGCAAAAACAGCCCCAGCTCATTCATATACCTAGTGTTGATTCACAGCTAACGCCCAATACGAGCCTCATCTCGGGAGATCACCCTTGTCACGTCGCAATAGATCCACACAATAAGTTTGCTATCACGTCGCAATACTCATCAGGCACATTCGATATTTTTAGCTTAAGTATCAATGGCAGCATCGATAAGCGACTCAAAACAATCAAGATGGTTGGTTCCGGGCCAAACAAAGAGAGACAAACTAGCCCACACGCTCATCAATGTCTGTTCCTACAAAACTCACCACAGTTTGTGACCGTCGTTCTCGGCACCGATCGCATCAACTTCTATTGCTTTGATGAAGAACAAGAAGAGTTCCTTGATGAGCCAATGCAGTCTATTAAGGTGCCCGCCGGCAATGGACCTCGTCATTTAATTTTTAACAACGCTGAAGACAGAGCCTATGTGGTCTGTGAACTCTCTGAAACGTTACTGATTTTGGAAAAGGTTTTAGGTATTTGGAATATAGTGGATGAAGTTGATGCATTGCCTAATATGGAGAAGGGAGAAGCCGCAGCTGCGATTAAGCTATCCCCTGATGAGCAATTCCTTTATGTGTCATGTCGACATCAATCAAGAATCAGCAGCTTCAAAGTCGATTCTGAGACTCAAAAGCTGACTTTCATTGATAGCTACGACACTGAAGGTAAATTCCCAAGAGACTTCCATATAACGAACGATGGGAAATGGCTTATCGCTGCCAACCAGCACTCCAACAACATCACCTCATTCAAGCGAGATAATGAAGACGGATCTTTGGTTTATACCGGGTACTCTTTAGAGATCGATGCACCGGTTCGCGTTACGCAGTAGTTACAGAATTCAACACCATACAAAAAGGAGAGCATCTGCTCTCCTTTTCTATATAAATAACCGGAACTAGTGAAAATTAAAGACCCAAGGCGTATTTCAAGACTTGAGTTTTAATCGGCCCAGAGTTCTCTGCGAGTTTTAGTGCGGCATTACGTACAAACTTGAGCGGACCAATGTCGTTGCTGAATGTCTTGTAGAAGAAATCCATGCCACTCTGCATCATTATGTTGTCGCCTCTTCTTATCACTTCATAGCGTCTTGCTACAGACTGGTTCAATTCACCCTTTTCTTTGGTGACATCCAGCAGTACTGATACATCTTTGAAGCCTAAGTTAACACCCTGCCCAGCCAAAGGGTTGATCGTATGCGCAGAATCCCCGACTAAAATACAGTTATTCTTCGAGTATGATTGAGCATGACGTCGTGTCAGAGGAAAAGAACCCGAATTCAAGACTTTGATATCACCTAACTCTTTAGGAAAGTGAGTAAGTACTTCATTTCGTAGTTTTTCAGGAGTCATTGCTGACAGTTGCTTAATACGCAGCGGAGAATCATACCAAACTAACGAGCCCTGCCCGACTTCTTGACCGTCAGAGGTTAGAGAACACAAAGGCAAGAATGAACGAGGACCACTTGGTAGAAATTGCTGCCAAGTAATATCTTGCTGAGGTTGTTCTGTTTCTACATTGATAAGCATACAGTGCTGTCGGTAATCCCAAGCAGTAATACCAATGCCAGCTTGCTGACGAACAGCGGAATTAGCGCCATCTGCACCAATCACCCATTTAGCCGATAACTGAGCACCAGATTGAAGCTTAACGATATTGGTTTCACCAAACTCAATCACATCGAGCTTTTCAGGGCACAACAGTTCTAAATTGTCATAAGCATCAAACTGAGACCATAAACCCAATTGAATGAGTCGGTTTTCAACAATGTAGCCTAAACGAGGCAAATCTAATGACGCAGCATCAAAACGAGTACGACACTCTGGGTGCTCCCACGTCTCTAAACGCTTATAAGAACACACTCGCATTGCTGCAATACTTTGCCATGCGCCAAGATCTTCAAGCAAATCGACCGATGCTTGAGAAATCGCTGACACACGAATGTCCATCGCTTGCGACTCATCAAAAGCTTGTGGGGCAAAACCTTCGATCACCGCAACACTCAGACCTTGCTTTGCAAAACCGATTGCTGTTGCCGCGCCAACCATGCCGCCACCGACTACTACAATATCGTAACTGTTCATATTTTGTACTTATCAGTTTGATTCTTTGACTGTTTTTGATTGTACTTTTTCATAACTAACTTGTAACCAAAAACCTTATTCGAAAAAAGGGTTATCCCTTATGGCATATGGTGTTAACGATAATAAAAACCACTACATAAGAGATTTGTTCAGACTACTAGTCAGTCGGTTTTGAAACCAGTACAATACGCCGCTTGCCGCTAGAGCCTGTCATAAAATTGAATACCGAATTATGACAAACGGGGCTAGCGGATGAATAATGGGCGATTTGCTCCCTTAAATTAAACTAACGATCGAGCGAACATATAATGAGTAAGAAACTGCTAATTAAAACTTGGGGCTGTCAGATGAATGAATATGATTCATCAAAAATGGCCGACCTGCTTAACGCTGCAAATGGCTATGAGCTAACTGAAGTACCTGAGGAAGCAGACGTACTACTATTGAATACTTGTTCTATCCGCGAAAAAGCGCAAGAAAAAGTATTCCACCAGCTTGGTCGTTGGAAAACGCTTAAAGATAAAAAAGAAGGTGTGGTGATCGGTGTGGGTGGCTGTGTAGCAACTCAAGAAGGTGATCACATTCGTCAACGTGCACCATACGTAGACGTTATCTTTGGCCCACAAACATTGCACCGTTTGCCAGAGATGATTAAATCATCACTGTCTAACGAAAAGCCAGTAATGGACATCTCTTTCCCAGAGATCGAAAAGTTCGATAACCTACCAGAGCCAAAAGCTGAAGGCGCGACGGCGTTCGTTTCTATCATGGAAGGCTGTTCTAAATACTGTACTTACTGCGTTGTACCATACACACGTGGTGAAGAAGTTAGCCGTCCAATGGATGATGTACTGTTCGAAGTTGCTCAACTTGCAGAGCAAGGCGTACGTGAAGTTAACCTGCTGGGTCAGAACGTAAACGCATACCGCGGTCCAACTCACGAAGGTGATATCTGTTCATTCGCAGAACTGCTTCGTCTTGTTGCTTCTATCGATGGTATCGACCGTATTCGTTTCACAACAAGCCACCCGCTTGAGTTTGGTGACGACATCATTGAAGTTTACAAAGATACACCAGAACTAGTGAGCTTCCTTCACCTACCAGTACAAAGTGGTAGTGACCGTATTCTTACGATGATGAAGCGTCCGCATACGGCTATCGAGTACAAATCTATTATCCGTAAACTGCGTAAAGCTCGTCCTGACATTCAAATCAGCTCTGACTTTATTGTTGGTTTCCCTGGTGAGTCTAAGCAAGACTTCCAAGATACAATGAAGCTAATTAAAGAAGTTGATTTCGATATGAGCTTCAGCTTTGTTTTCTCTCCTCGCCCAGGTACGCCAGCGGCAGATTACCCATGTGATGTACCAGCACAAGAGAAGAAAGATCGTCTATACGAGCTGCAACAAACGGTAAACACACAAGCTATGCGTTTCTCTCGTCTAATGTTAGGCACAGAGCAACGTATCCTTGTTGAAGGCCCATCAAGAAAGAACCTAATGGAACTTCGCGGCCGTACAGAAAACAGCCGTGTTGTGAACTTCGAAGGTTCTGCAGACCTAATCGGTCAATTCGTAGATGTGAAGATCACTGAGGTTTACACCAACTCACTACGTGGTGAGCTAGTTCGCACAGAAAAAGACATGGGTCTACGCGTTGTTATGACTCCAGCAGAAATGATGGAAAAAACAAAACGTGAAGACGAGCTAGGTGTAGCAACATTTACGCCATAGGCAATACAACTGTTTGAGCACAAAGCGCAAACACAAAGCTTGAAATTACCTAACTAAGTGACCATCTTAGAAATAGGGACATCACCATCAGAAGCCCGGTCTAAATCGGGCTTTTTGCTCTTTGTTTTATTTAAGAGTGAGTGGCACAAAATGAGAGGCTAATTTGAGCAATAAAATCGTTACCTTAGAGATAAATCTAGAGCCAGCTGACAACAAGCGCTTGGCAAGTTTATGCGGTCCATTTGACGACAACATCAAGCACCTTGAGCGTCGTCTGGGCGTTGAGATTAATTACCGTAGCAACTTTTTCACGATTGTCGGTAAGCCTCATACTACAGCCGCAGCTTTAGACATCATCAAACACCTCTATGTTGAAACGGCTCCAGTTAAAGGCAACATAATCGATATCGAACCAGAGCAAATACATCTGGCGATCACCGAATCTGGCATTTTGGAGCAACACGTCGAGTCTGAAATTGACTACGGCAAAGAAGTGACCATTAAGACTAAAAAAGGCGTTATCAAACCTCGAACGCCAAACCAAGCACAGTACCTAATGAACATGGTGACTCATGACATCACCTTTGGTATTGGACCAGCAGGTACAGGTAAAACCTATTTAGCCGTTGCGGCAGCAGTTGATGCACTTGAACGCCAAGAGGTTCGCCGAATCCTACTGACTCGCCCTGCTGTTGAAGCCGGTGAGAAGCTTGGTTTCCTACCGGGTGATTTAAGCCAGAAAGTAGACCCATATTTACGTCCACTTTACGATGCACTGTTTGAGATGCTTGGCTTTGAGCGAGTTGAGAAGCTGATTGAACGTAACGTAATTGAAGTTGCGCCACTGGCTTACATGCGTGGTCGTACATTGAATGATGCGTTTATCATTCTTGATGAGAGCCAAAACACCACGGTAGAACAGATGAAGATGTTCTTAACCCGTATCGGTTTTAACTCACGAGCTGTGATCACAGGTGATATTACGCAAATCGATTTACCTCGTGGTGCAAAATCCGGATTACGCCATGCGACTGAAGTGCTCAATGAAGTCGATGACATTAGCTTCAACTTCTTCATGTCTGAAGACGTCGTTCGTCACCCTGTGGTTGCCCGTATCGTCAACGCATACGAGAAGTGGGAAGCAAAAGACCAGAAAGAGCGCAAAGAGTTTGAAAAGCGTAAACGTGAAGAGCGTGAAGCCAAACTTCTTGAGGCTCAGCAGGCAGTTACGACACAATTAGCAACACAAAATAGCTCTGTAATTGCAGAACAAGGTGATAAATAGATGTCTATTGAACTAGACCTGCAATTAGCGGTCGAAAATGAGCAAGGTCTTCCAACTGAGCAAGATATTCAGCTTTGGTTGGACAAGACCATTCCTCAGTTTCAAGAGAATGCTGAGTTGACGGTTCGTATCGTTGATACGCAAGAAAGCCACCAGCTCAATCATGAATATCGTGGAAAAGACAAGCCAACTAACGTGTTGTCTTTTCCATTCGAGGCTCCTCCAGGGATCGAGTTAGATCTACTGGGCGACCTCATTATCTGCCGCCAAGTTGTCGAAAAAGAAGCAGAAGAGCAAAGTAAGCCTCTGCTAGCACACTGGGCTCATATGGTTGTACATGGCAGTCTGCATCTGCTAGGTTATGATCATATCGAAGATGATGAAGCTGAAGAGATGGAGTCACTCGAAACAGAAATCATGCAATCTATGGGGTTTGAAGACCCTTACATTCTAGAAAAGTAAATTGATTCTAGTTAAGTAGGTTGCAGAGAAACAATAACTCATCGAACCTGTGATTTTCGCAGGAATCTGAGTTGTAACGTGTGCTATCACACTTCTGATAGCGTTATTTTTTGAGAAATCATGAACGAAGGTAACCCCCCCACTTCTGAGGGAAGTAAAAAATCTGAAGGTCCGAGTAGAAAGTCCTTCTTTGAACGCCTAGGCCAACTATTTCAAGGTGAAGTAAAAGATCGCCAAGAGCTCGTAGATGTAATCCGCGACTCAGAAATTAATGACCTAATTGACCACGACACACGCGACATGCTCGAGGGTGTTATGGAAATTTCAGAGATGCGAGTACGCGATATCATGCTGCCTCGCTCTCAAATGGTTACAGTTGAACGCACCGATGATCTAGATACATTGATTGCGCTCATTACTGATGCTCAACACTCTCGCTACCCAGTGATCAGTGAAGATAAAGACCATGTTGAAGGCATTCTATTAGCGAAGGACCTACTTAAGTATTTGGGTTCAGAAAGTGCCCCATTTGATATCGAACAAGTGATTCGCCCTGTCGTGGTTGTTCCTGAAAGTAAGCGAGTTGATCGCCTGCTTAAGGAATTCCAAGAAGAGCGTTACCACATGTCTATCGTTGTCGATGAGTTTGGCGGAGTTTCTGGCCTGGTAACCATTGAAGATATCCTCGAAGAAATCGTTGGTGAAATTGAAGACGAGTTCGACGATGAAGAAGAGCTAGATATTCGTAAGCTGAGTAAGCATACCTTCTCTGTAAAAGCTTTAACCACTATTGAAGAGTTCAACGATACGTTTAACACTGCCTTTAGTGACGATGAAGTGGATACGGTAGGCGGCATGGTTATGACAGCACTCGGTCACCTGCCGGTTCGTGGCGAAATTGTAGAAATCGAAAACTACCATTTCAAAATAACATCAGCAGATAACCGTCGTGTGATTCAGCTACAGGTAACCATTCCTGACGAACAGCCTCTTCCGACTATCGAAGAATAACAACTTCTCTCTAAAGAGATGACAGAAATTAGATGACTAAGACATTTATTCATCGCCTATTACGGCCGCTTGCGGCCGTTTTTGTTGGCGCTATAACCACCCTTTCATTCGCTCCATACTCTATATGGCCTCTTGCTATTCTCAGCCCAGCTTTGTTGCTGTTACTGATCCACAACCGCTCTCCTAAAAGTGCGCTTTGGATTGGCTACGCATGGGGTTTAGGTCAATTCACCACAGGTATCAGTTGGGTATACGTCAGCATCGATCACTTTGGCGGCATGCCACTGGCAGCCAACCTGTTTTTGATGGCACTGCTCATTGGCTACCTAGCGGTTTATTCCGGCCTATTTGCCTGGAGTTTGAACAAGTTCTTCCCTGCCAATAATCTAAGCCGATTTTTCCTTGCAGCTCCTGCATTGTGGTTAATCAGTGATTGGCTGCGTGGCTGGGTAATGACGGGCTTCCCTTGGCTTTGGCTTGGCTACAGCCAAATCGATTCGCCATTGGGGTCATTTGCACCGATTGGCGGTGTCGAGTTAATTACTCTAGTGATCATTGTTTCAGCCTCTGCATTCGCTTATGCGATTGTTAACCGGGCCTGGAGTATCGCTATCATTCCCGCCGTCGTATTTAGCGCAGGTTTTGGTATTCGAAATATCGATTGGGTCACGCCTAACCCTGAAAAAACAACATCAGTGGTATTGATTCAAGGTAATGTCGATCAAGATAGCAAATGGCTGCCGAGTCATCGCTGGCCGACCATGATGAAGTACACCGATTTAAGCAGAGAAAATTGGGACGCGGATATCATCATCTGGCCTGAAGCCGCTATCCCTGCGTTTGAGGTAGAGATTCCTTCTTTCCTACGTAACTTAGATAGCGCAGCGAAGATGAATGACAGCTCGATCATCACTGGTGTGCTTAATCAGTCTGAAGATAAGAAATACTACAACAGTATTCTTTCTCTCGGTGTGAATCCATACGGTGAATACAGCTACGATCCAGACGAACGCTACCATAAACATCACCTATTGCCGTTTGGTGAGTTTGTGCCGTTTGAAGATATCTTGCGCCCATTAGCACCTTTCTTTAACTTGCCAATGTCATCATTCAGCCGTGGCGATTTTGTTCAACCCAACATAGTGGCAAATGGTCGTCACTTAGCGCCTGCGTTGTGTTATGAGATAGTCTTTAATGATCAAGTTAGACAGAACGTAACCGACGAGACTGACTTTATTTTAACGCTCTCTAACGATGCGTGGTTTGGTCGTTCGATTGGCCCTCTGCAACATATGGAAATTGCACAGATGCGTGCTCTGGAGCTTGGTAAGCCGGTTATTCGCTCGACCAACAATGGTGTGACGGCAGTTACCGATTACAAAGGCAACATCATCAAACAAGTGCCTCAGTTTGAAACAGCAGTATTAAAAGCTGAACTCATTTCAACGGATGGTCAAACGCCTTATCACACAGTAGGTACTTGGCCACTGTATATCTGGGCGATGCTCAGCTTGGTGATTGGTTGGGTAATTAGAAAGCCAAAAAGCTAGATTCGAGATTCGAGATTCGAGATTGATATGGCCCCTAAAAAGTAGACACAGGGGTTTAGTTGATTAGTTCAAAGTGCATGGGACTCACTCCACCTAGAG
>NZ_JADDYK010000017.1:0-531 GCF_015163615.1 Vibrio sp. OPT18 | reverse complement strand
TTCTCTGGATGTCAAGAGTAGGTAAGGTTCTTCGCGTTGCATCGAATTAAACCACATGCTCCACCGCTTGTGCGGGCCCCCGTCAATTCATTTGAGTTTTAATCTTGCGACCGTACTCCCCAGGCGGTCTACTTAACGCGTTAGCTCCGAAAGCCACGGCTCAAGGCCACAACCTCCAAGTAGACATCGTTTACGGCGTGGACTACCAGGGTATCTAATCCTGTTTGCTCCCCACGCTTTCGCATCTGAGTGTCAGTATCTGTCCAGGGGGCCGCCTTCGCCACTGGTATTCCTTCAGATCTCTACGCATTTCACCGCTACACCTGAAATTCTACCCCCCTCTACAGTACTCTAGTTCACCAGTTTCAAATGCAGTTCCGAGGTTGAGCCCCGGGCTTTCACATCTGACTTAATGAACCACCTGCATGCGCTTTACGCCCAGTAATTCCGATTAACGCTCGCACCCTCCGTATTACCGCGGCTGCTGGCACGGAGTTAGCCGGTGCTTCTTCTGTTGCTAACGTCAAGAGA